>NZ_PUHY01000001.1:0-300000 GCF_002967765.1 Blastopirellula marina
CGGTGGCGAGTCGAGTACAACACGGTACGCCCGCACAGTTCGCTGGGGTACCGCCCACCGGCACCGGAGGCCATTCTTCCAGGGGAAGCTGCTTCCGCTACGCTCCAGCACCTTCCCCTGGAAGAATTCTGACCTGCAACCCAAAATCTGAGCCATTCAAAATGAGAAAATCGAGGTAAAATCGGGCCATCCTTTTCGAGGAGAAGATGACCATGAAGAAGTCTCGATTCACGCATGAGCAGATTGCGTTTGCCCTCAAGCAGGCCGAGTCGGGTGTGCCGGTGGAGGAAGTTTGCCGGAAGCTGGGGATCAGTCAGCAGACGTTCTATCGCTGGAAGAAGAAGTTCGACGGTTTGGGTGTGGCGGAGGTTCGTCGGCTGAAACAGTTGGAAGAAGAGAATCGAAAGCTCAAGCAGTTGGTGGCGGACTTGAGTTTGGATAAACAGATTCTTCAGGATGTGCTGTCAAAAAAGCTTTGAAGCCTGATCGCCTGCGGGCAACGGCCGATCGTGTCCAGGCTGCGTATCGCATCAGCGAACGACGCACGTGTCGCTTGTTGAGCCTGGCTCGGTCGACATGCCGCTATCTGTCCGTGAGAGACGATCAGGCACCGCTAAGGATGCGACTGAAGGAGTTAGCCGCCACGCGGGTGCGTTACGGCTATCGACGATTGCACATCCTGCTTCGCCGCGAAGGCTGGGCGATCAACGCGAAGCGGGTCTATCGCTTGTATCGCGAGGAACAGCTCGGTCTTCGGACGAAGACGCCTCGTCGTCGAGTCAGTTGTCGGACACGGGCGTTGCGTCCTTCGGCGACTTGCATTAACGACTGTTGGGCGATGGATTTTATGACCGACGAGCTGTTCGACGGGCGTCGAATTCGGCTGTTAACGATAGTCGATCACTTTACTCGTGAGAGTCTGGCGATCGAGGTCGAGCCACGGTTCCGCGGCCAAGACGTCGTGCTGGCCTTGGAGCGAATCGCGGAGCATCGGAAGCTGCCCAAGACGATCCAGGTCGACAACGGCCCGGAGTTTACGTCCAAGGCACTAGATCAGTGGGCCTACGCCAATCAGGTCGTCCTCGACTTCAGTCGGCCAGGAAAGCCTACGGATAACGCCTTCATCGAGTCGTTCAACGGCAGCGTGCGAGCAGAGTGCCTGAACGAAAATTGGTTCTTGTCACTGGAGGACGCCAAGGAGAAGATAGAATCCTGGCGACGCGACTACAACGAACATCGACCACACAGCGCCCTGGGCAACCTGGCCCCCAGGGAATTCGCTTCATCTGGCCAGGCTAGCCTGGCCAGATGAAGATCCTGGATTTTCTCACTTGAGCTGGTACAGAAAAAGGGAGCACGTCAATCCTTGAAGACTATAACTTAAAGACTGGTTTCATTCGCGGGGGCAGGTCAAGGAATCTTTCAGGGGGAGATGCTGGAGCGTAGCGGAAGCGGCTTCTCCTGAATGAATCGTCTCCGGTAGAGTCTCAAATATGGCAACATTTTAGACTCTGATGTGATGGTGAAAGCTCCCCTAATCCCGTGCGGACCGCTTTAAAAGTCGATTGGAAGGACTATGCTAGGAGCACCCTTGCTGCGCGATTGGATCCGCTGCGAGAAAGTCGACCCGCCTCGAAAGAAATGGTCTTAAGCGATGACCTCAATGAACTTGGCCGATGAAATCGAAAGATTTCGTGAACGCCTACTGGACCTCAGTCTTCGAAACCCTCTCCTCAGTTATCGTAAGTCGAAACGTCGAACCCTTCAGGTGGTCAACGAGCTGCCCGACGTGATGTATCAGCGCTTGGTCGATGATGGGAAGCCATTTACGCTTGATTTTGTTCCGGATCCTCCGAAGGCGAAACCAGGAAATGGTCAACAAGATCTGCTCTCCCAAATGGAACAATTGGAAGAACGGTTGACGGGGGATAAGAACTCCGTGAAGGGGGCGCAGAAATACCCTTTGGAGCTCCCAGACGACCCGGGACAGCATCTTAATTCCAATAAGCACTTGTTTGACGATAAGTTGCAGACGAACCTGACCCAGTCGAGTCTCAACGCGACCATTCGAACCATGCGTCGCGAAGCGGATACAGCGATGCAAGAGACGGGGATCAATTACCTGTTCTTGGCAATCGGTTTTCTGGCCTGGCGGGAAGCAGAGAGCTCAGACAAAGACCGGATGGCTCCCCTGATTCTCGTTCCGGTTAAGATCGAGAAGGTTTCTCGCGGAAATGGAGAACCCCGTTTTACCATTCAGTGGGACGAAGACGAGGTCCAGTTCAATCTTTCGCTGCAAAAGAAGCTTGCACGTGACTTCGATCTCAAATTACCGGAATTCTCAGAGGAGTCCTGCCCGGAAACGTATTTTAAAGAAATCCGCTCGGCCATTCGCACGAAACAGGACTGGTCGATCAAACGCGAAGCCGTGTTAGGCTTCTTTTCTTTTCATAAGTTGTCGATGTACGCCGATATCGATCCTGAGAATTGGGGTATGACTGACGGGACTTTCTCAGGGGGATTGCTCGAAGACCTGGTCAGCGGTCGGGAGGCAAACGAAGACGAAGATCTGTCCTCTTCCTCGCTTTATGCACCGGACTATGATATCGACCGGAACGAAACCGTTGAAAAGCTGTGGCTTGCCCTCGATGCGGATAGCTCCCAGCAATCGGCATTGGTCGATATCCGTAGTGGCAAGAACTTGGTGATTGAAGGTCCACCAGGTACGGGGAAGTCACAAACGATTACCAACGCGATTGCCGATGCCCTTGGCGCAGGAAAGACGATCCTATTCGTCGCCGAAAAGTTAGCTGCTCTTCAGGTTGTCCATGATCGAATGGCCGCGTTGGGACTGAGTGACTTTTGCCTAGAACTTCACAGCGACGGGACCTCGCCTCCGAAAGTGTTTCAGTCGCTAGGTGATCGATTGATGGGGGACTACCCACGCCCAGATAACCTTTCTCTCAGTCAGCAAACGCTTACTGAACGTCGAAAGCAGCTCAATGCCTATGTTGCGGAGATGGCGACGAAAGCTGGCCCCGAGAATGAACCACTCTACGATCTTTTATGGCGAATCATCGGGTTGCGTGATGCAGGGGCACAGTATGTGCCGCAAGCTCTGGGGAAACTTCCGCAGGATCGAGGTCAATTTCAGCACGCGCATTCCACGGTAACTACGTTTGCCAAAGTGTATCTGGAGACACCCACGCCCTTGAAATCTCCTTGGTGGGGATTCTTCCCAGAAGGGTTCGCTTTTCGGCAGGAGGAATCCATTCGCGCGCATCTGACACGAACTCGTGAATTTGCCCAGCAGATTCGTGATTCTATCTTGTCCATTGTGGAAACGTGGTCAATTCCAACAGAGCAGGCGTATCGGTGGACGTCAAATCTTGCCACTGAACAGCTTCGCGAGTCTTTGGCGAATCAACCGTCGGAATCGTTGTCGGTTACACGGCATCTGTCAGGTCCGGAGCAAATTACGCAGTGCCACGAGCTGCTAGGTCTGATCGAGAACCAGGAAGCGCACAGAAGACAGCTATTGGAAGAATACGGTTCCAGTCCCGAGGCGTTGTCGGGGCACGTTTCGGCACTCGAAGGACTTGTTCAATCCCTGAACTGGGATCCAGATTCCAATCGAACCGTCATGCGGCAGGTGCTAACTTGGTTCCAAGATGTTCGTGGTCAGTTCGTTACCCTATCCGATGCCATTGAGCTCCTGAAGCGAAGTGGGATCGCTCTTTCCGACTGGGGGCCTGATTTTCAAAGGGGGATCAAGCTCGTTCAACTGATTCGACATTCTGTCACTGAGGATCCGGCAGCGATCACAGGATCCATGTTTGATGGCTCCGCCGTGCCAGTATTTCGACAGGCCAAACAAATCCATGATGACTTAGTCAAACGGCGAAACCAGATCCAGCAGCGAATGCAATCGATCGCCGAAGGCGAAATGGGCGAACTGCAACCACCAAGACATGATCGGGATCTAGCCCAAAAGGTTGCCGAGGAACTCAAGCAACTGAATCTCCAGAAAGCAACCCTCGCACAAGTTAAAGAAATTCTCGAGTGGGCAACGCCGGCGGAAAACTCGCTCACTCAAGTGGAAGAAATGGGGCAGGACTTTAGCGGTGAATTTGTAAAGCCGGCCAAAAGCTTCGAAGTCTTTCAAGCCAATTCGATCATTGTCCAGTTAGCACGGCACTCGGCGGTCGCACAGGATGACTGCGTATCTGAGCAAATGTTTTCGAATGAGGCCTGGAATACTTGCCAGCAGGCATTGAAGACGGCGGAGGGACTGAAGGAGCGGAAACAAAAATTAGAAAGCTCCTTTCACCTGCCGTCCGTGCCGGGACCAGAAGAAATCAAGAGCATTTCCAAAGCGCTACGCCGAGGCCGCAAGTCCTGGTTCAAGTTTCTCGATCGGGACTTCCGGGAAGCGCAGGAAAAACTCGACGAATTCATTGCCGTAGGTAAGCGTCTCAAACTGGACGATTGCATTCGTGCGTTGGAGGACCTGGACGTCCTGACAAAAGATGAAACATCCTTTGGTGACGATCCGCGCCTTCGCGAGCATCTGGGGGCAGAGTTCCTCGGGGTGGAGACCGACTGGGAGTCCCTCAAGACTCGTTTCGCCTGGATGCGTAAAGTTAGACAGCATGGTTTTGACTGTGAGCGGGCCACCGCCCTTCTCCGGGAAAAGTCGAAGCTTCTCACCAATGTGTCGAATCAAGATCTCAGGCGCGCGGAAACAGCATTCGCGGACCAATGGCTGGGGCGCGATTCCTTTGCCAAGGCGTTCTACCCCAACGACATCAAGGGGATGCCGTTTGACTTGCTCGGGAGACGACTACGATGTTTCATCGAAAATGCGACGCAGTTGCTGCGAATCACAGAAACTGTGGAGCTACCGAAGAATTGGACCGTTGAGCAGATTCTGGAACTGGCGGGTGCGTGGCAAGAACTCGATCAATACGAAGCGGAACTGAGACAATTCAAGCAGGATGGTTCGTATAAACAGGCTCTTGGCTCACACTTTTGTGGCCCGGAAACCGATTGGGCGAAGTTGGAAATGGCCTTCAACTGGGCGCGGAAGGCTAAAGAGTTTCAAGCAGATTTCGGACTATGCTCCCAGCTCTTCGAGCATCGCAATGGAGTACTCTCGGACTTTGATACCAAGAAATCAAGCGAGTGCGCTGAAAAACTGGATGGACTCCTGGAAGTTACTCCGCAATCGGTCGATATGTTGAACGGATTGTCTGGGAAGCTACCCGACGAGATCGTGCCCATGCTTGATTCGCAGTTAGAGGCGATCGAGAACGGAATTCAGGCGACCTTGGATCTTGGCCTCAATGATCAGGTGACCACCGCCGACATTGCACAACAGTTGGAGTTGACCCGCACCATTGATCAGACGCAGGCTTCTATGGATGATCCTGAGAAGTGGCACGTGTTACGTGATTGCGGAGTCTTCCAAGAAATACTTGCGTCCCCAGAACGTGTGAAAGCCATACTAGCATGGGTGGAAGAAGTGCGACGCTTAATGGGCGATCTCCCAACTCCACTGATCGATTCCCTATTGGAAACGGCTGAAGCGACCGAGGTGTTGTTCCTTTGCGACAAGATCGACGGTATTCGAGAAGCAGAACGCTTCCTGCGAGAAGAGCGATCTAAGCTCGAGTCATTTGGCCGTGTGGAAACCGATTGGCTAGGTATTGGTCCGAAGTACGTACTGGATGGCTCCACCGAAGCGGCGTGCGAAGAACTGGTTGATCAACTCGATCAGCTTCCGGAATGGTCTAAGTTTTGTCGAGCCTTGCAGGAGTGTGAAAGATTGGGGCTCGAAAAGTTTTGTGACCTGGTGATTCACGGCGAATTGGAGCCCGCGTCTTTGGGGAGCAGCTATCAGCTGACGGTCTTAGAAAGCGAAGTCGAGGGGATTTTTGGTGGCTCGGAGATCCTCCGGACGCATTCTGGACAACTGCTTCAGGGAATTCGCGAAGAGTTTCAGAGCTTTGATAAGCAGATGCGTGAACTCGGGAAGCAGGAGATCGCCGCGCGTGCGGCGGATCGCCCTGTGCCGGAAGGAAATTCACGAGGTCGTGTTAGTGAGCTCACAGAACTCTCTTTGATTCGACATGAGGCGATGAAACAACGTCGACACTGTCGCATACGCGATTTGATGGGACGTGCTGGTAAGGCAGTTCAGTCGTTAAAGCCATGCTTCATGATGAGTCCGCTATCGGTATCCCGTTTCATCCCCCAAGGGACTGTGGAATTCGATCTGGTCATCATGGACGAAGCGTCGCAGATCAAGCCAGAGGATGCGATTGGTACGATTCTGCGATCGAAGCAACTGGTCGTTGTCGGTGACCCGAAGCAGTTGCCTCCCACATCTTTCTTCGATCGCTTGGGGGAAGAGGTTGCTGATGAAGAGTCGACCCAGTTCGATAACACCGAGTCGGTGCTAGAAGCCTCGATGAAAGTGTTTCAGCCGTTTCGGCGTCTCCGATGGCACTATCGCAGCAAACACGAAAGTCTGATTCGATTCTCCAATACGCAGTTTTACGATAATGATCTCGTCGTGTTTCCTTCACCGAGTGGGGACACAGAGCAATATGGTATCCGTCACGTCTTTGTCGAAGGAGCCACCTGCACCTCCGGCGAGAATGTCAGGGAGGCGGAGGCCGTCGTCGAAGAGATCGTCCGTCATGCCCTTACGCGGCCCAACGAGTCGCTCGGTGTGGGAACCTTTAACAAGAAGCAGTGCGATCTGATTCAAGAGCTTCTCGATAAACGTTGCGAAGCGGATTCCATGGCGGCGCTCGCGGTCGATCAGCTGCGAGAACTCGATGAAACGCTCTTCATCAAGAACCTGGAGAACCTTCAGGGGGATGAGCGAGACGTTATCTTCGTCTGTTACACGTACGGAAAAGATCCCGCCAGCGGTAGATTGTTGCAGCGTTTTGGTCCGATCAACTCCCAAACTGGTTGGCGTCGACTGAATGTTTTAATCACGCGATCCCGACATCGCATGGTTGTCTTCTCGTCCTTCATGCCGAGCGATGTCCAAGGCGGACCTGACAAGAGTCGTGGCGTGAATGCGTACAGGGAGTTTCTCCAATACGCGGTGACGGGAAGTGTGTCGGAACCTGGGGTAGCAACGGGGAGATCGCCCGATTCCGATTTCGAGGTTGCCGTCTGCCGTCATATCGAACAGATGGGACTGGAGGCGGTCCCTCAAGTTGGCGTTGCCGGCTTCTTCGTGGATATCGGTGTGCGGCGGAGAGGAGGCGATCGCTCTTTCTTACTAGGCATTGAATGCGATGGGGCTACCTACCATTCGGCCAAGTGTGCCCGTGATCGTGATCGCTTACGAGAGGAGATCATCCGGTCCCGCGGATGGGAAATCCACCGCATTTGGTCCACGGATTGGTTTATGAATCAGAAGGCGGAAATTGCGAAATTAGAGAAGGTTGTGAAGGCTTGTCTTTAATGCCATGCCGGGCAGGATACGAGTCCGAAGCAGTCGTGTTGTAGAAATATGAGCATGATGAAAATCCGTTTTGGTTCGTGGAATGTCAATCATCGAAAACTTCGGCAGGCACATCTTGACATCTTACTCGATGCCCAAGTGCATTTACTCGCTTGCCAAGAGGTGTCCGCCTCGTTCCACGCCGCTCTGGATGCATCTGGTCTGTTTGACTGGAGTGTGAGCTCACTTGATTTGCGACCACCGGAACCTGACGAAGGACGGGCCCGCCGGCTGGGATGTTCGCTATTTGGTCGGGGAGATCTTTCGCTGATCGATGCCTCTTTGCTTCCGGATCTTGTTTTTCCAGAGCGTGCGTTGGTTGCAAAGGTCCGAGCTGGCGACTCGCCATTCACTGCTTGCTGTTTCCATGCGCCGCCTGGAGCAAATTGGGGCGTCGTTAAGCCACAGACGCTGGTCAAGATTGCGGAGTGGCTTTCTGAACGAGAGGGCTCAAGCATAGTGGGGATCGACGCAAACTGCCCCAAATTTGAGCATCTAGATATCACACAAAACGAATGGTGGTGGGCGGATGAGCCGAAGCTATTAGGTCCGAGCCCCATCCACGCAATGAAGGACGCATTCAGAATTCATCTTTCACAGCAGCCACAGGAGCTAGAGGGTATTATCAAGCAAAGGCCGAACGGACCACTCGCCGTTTCCCACGTACGAGGGAACTCCCGTAAGAGGACTGAATGTCGTTATGACTTCGTGTACATCTCCGATGATATCGGTGTGAAGCAGGTTCGCTATGATTTTGGGAATCAAGTTCGCGCCTCCAGTGACCATGCGCTCGTGCTGGCGGACTTGGTTGTTCCTGTGTCATGAAAATGGATAAAGCACTGACCTGCCCATTTCCCAACGGAAGCAACTTCCCCTGGAAGAATCGATACTCCATTAATCTGAGTGGGAAGGTTTCGTTCGAACGGACAGATGGAGCCCTCTTGGAGCATCGGCACCGGAAGGCTAAGAGTTTGCTCTACCAGGTTGTGCTCTGCTGTAGACGCAACGCCACGTTCGATTTCTGCCTTGGTGTGGTCCGGTGAAGCGGAGCTCGGCTTTGCTGGTCGCAACCGAACGAGGAAGAGTCAGGGCCAAGGTGCGCCGGCCCACACCTTGGCCCCTGGCAGTCGGCTATGGGGACGTATGTGTTTCGTTGCTTCAGACGGTGGAGCCATGCCAACGACAATCCCAGGGGCTAAGGGCTGAGTCCCCGACTTCGGCCGAATGAGCGGCTGATACTTAAAAAAATGGTTAGGGTTGCCGCCTTTTAGGGCGGCTCATTTTGCGCGTTCGTTTTCGTGAGCACACCATAGCTGCGACCAAGATCTCTTCGACATACAGGTCATCAAGTCTCGATTCTGGCACGCTCTGCAGAGCACGCCCGGCAAGAATTACATGATTTGGATGCTTGGTAAGCGTCTATGCACGTACATATCAGGCAAAAAAGTGGCCGGGAAACAGTTTCCCGGCCATCATGCAACAAGCACAGTATCGCCTTAAGTGCGAACCGGCCCAAGTCTCGAAGATGTTAGGCAGGTAGGCTTAGAAGCAAAGCAGCGTTTCCACCGGTGATTCTCAAACTCCTGCCCGTTTTCGAATTCCCTGCAGGAAGCCCTCCGTTTGGATCGTTGTATGTGACCGAATCTATCCTTTACGTTCACGTTGGTGCATGGCAAGGTGATTCGACTCGTATGGCACTTTGCCTGGGAGCAATAACACTGTCTTGGCAGAGATTGGCCCACACCATTGAGCGCTTGCCCGCTTGAGCCACCACGCGCGATTCCCCACGACTGATGCTAAATTCACGAAATCCTAGTTGAACCGCGCGAGTGAGATACTGTCGATTTGCCGCGAAACGTAGATTAGCTCCCTCCTTCGATGACCGTGTAAGGACAACTTCTGTCGGATTCACCTTACCTGGAGCCTTGGCTCTGAGAACCACGGCGCCATTTAGATCGACCGTGATGGGTGCGTATAACACGTCCTCACTGGGGAGATGCTTGATCGATCGTAACAGGTATCCAGCATCAGACTCATCTAACCTTAAAGTGCTAATGGCCGATTGGGACTTCTCGAGGAGCGAATCGATTTCCGGATATCGTCCCGTTTTGTTGATCTTGAACCAGATGGTCCATCGCCCGGTCCGGAAAGCGATCCAATCGATCGCCTTGCCAACGAAAGTGCGATCCTTCGACCGCATTTCGGAAAGACGAAATAGGGGACTCGCCTGGATCAAGTGCGACTGCTGCCAGGGGAACTTGAACCCATCTTCCGAAAACAGCTGTCGACCATCGGTTCCGACGATCTGGCCATCCCTTCCTCGCAGGCGGATGTGACTCAGCGTGAATGTTGACGGTTCACGCTCGGCCGAATCACTGGCATTTCGTAGCGCATCCATGAGTTCCGGCGGATTCTCTTCCCAACTCGCCGGCAATTCCGGGAATGGTTGGAAGGTCTCCGGCTTAGCTTCGACCTGCTGCGGGATACCCATTTCATACCAACAGGCTCGAATACGGTCCGCATCGGCCTGAAACGAAATCTTCGATTGACGGCTTGCCTGACAGTTCCGCAACATGTCAAAGGGTAATACGCAGTGAAATGGTGAAAAAGTGCCCGGCTGCCTAAATTCCATCGCGAGATCTGGCGTACTTGCCCGTAAGCAAATCACAGCGGAATTAGCCGTGATCTGGACGTTGGGGCCACGATGACGACGTGTGACCTTAAGCCCCTTTTTGACAACAGAGCGGAACGCATGAATTACCGATCCTAAAACAGTACACATGTTTTTCTCTTACCTAACAGTGGATGAATGAGAACGATGCCCGGAACGAACAAAGAGGCCCTCTATTGAGTTATTGCTTACCGTTGAGCAGCCTGGTTGCGGCTTTGTTCGACCGCGTCCCAGTCGACCGTTTGAGGAGGCCAATCGAGCTCATCGGACTCCCATTCGTCATCAATTGGAATGGCGAGATGGAATCCCAGCCGTCGGATATCGCGAACATCGTCCCCGGTCGCCGAGGCGATCAGTTCATTAAGTTGTGCTTGTGTCATTTGCGTTGACTCCTGGAAAGAGAAAACGCCGCCCCGAATTGGGGCGGCGTCAAGAACAACCGCCCCAAATGGGGCACTAGTTATGGGAAAGACAAACTAAGAAGCGACGGGAAGCCAACGGGTTTCTAGCCAACGCTCCTCTGATTGCAGTGCATTACGGCGTGTCGCGAAGGGCCCCTGCAACGGTCCACCGACAGGCGACAGGTCTACGGTCCACTGACCATCTGGCGTTGCTTCGACATGCGACCCGCGTGTGATTGCCAGCTTGCCCAGGCAACGTAGGTCGATTTGCTCGCCATACAGACAGCGCGCGTTACCGTCAGGTTTGACAATGATCTGCATTCTCAGCTCCTTAGCGAGGTCGCCGGAGGATGTTGCGACGCGGGCGATCGACTAGTAGGCCGTCCAGAGATGATTGGACGGTTGCCAGTTGAGTCACCACTTGCTGGCGTAGCCGGTCACTGTCCCGAAGCTCTTGCGGCTGGATGCCACCGATGACTCGTTGTGCCCGGTCGACTAGTTCTTCGAGTTCTTCACTCGAACCGATGTTAAGATCCCGGAACCGTCCAAAGAATGTGGTCAGGTTTTCCACCGCAGAATCGCGAAAGATTTTGGGCTTGCCGTCATCGGAACCGGAAAGTCGCTCCGAAAGATGCGAGACCAACTTTTCTAGTTCCTCAAGAAATGCCTGTTCGGCCATTCGGACGGCATCATCGAAACGAGAGCGAACTCTCCGGCATTCCTCCTGGTATAGCTCCGGCGACAACTGCTGAAGGTAGCGCGGTGCCTCGACATTGGGCCAATCCCAACTTAGATCGAATAAACCCTGCAGGCTGATCGGATAGTCCGCTTCGTTGTAGAGCCGACCCAGACGACGTTGGGCAGCCTCTTTTAAATGGGCGAATTCCCTATCCAGTTCCGAGACGGCTTCCTGCAGATCCTGCTTGAGCGTCGTCATCCAAACCTGGATCGTGCTCAAATCATCCCGCTTGATCAGGCGAATGCCCGCCTCGGGAAACGGCAGGCTGACCGATTTCCAGAGTCCCACGGCACGACTGCGGACATTCGTGACCGCCTTGTATTTGGGATGCTTCGTGTCGATCAGGCGTTTACCGGCGGAAAGGACTTCGCCGTCGGCCCCGAACGCCTCAGCCGCTTCTAAGCGTTGTTCCGTTGTCAGCGATTTGCGTATTCCGAACCAGCTGAAGCTTAGACGCATCGGGATCATTGTCGAGCGCAATCGTTCAGCAGGTAAAGTATCACCCACTGGGGCGCTGGTCATCGAATCGACCATAGTGCTCATTCGTTAGGTTTCCTTATTACAGGGGAGGAAAGATAGGCGCAGCAAAAGAGCCATGTCCTTAGGGAGACATGGCTATGGGCTTCAAACTGCTGATAGCTAAAGCTGGCTTAATTGGCCGAAGGATCCCGACTGACCCTTCGTCGAGAGTTGCTTTGCTTTTGGGATCTCTGATAGATGCCAGGGCGACTTGCCGACAGGCAGCGGCCACTCGCCCAAGTTCGTAATGTGTCAATTGACTCGGCTGCCGTCACGGCAATCGGTACCACATTTTCCGCAGCCTGGACTAGCGGAACGTCTAGGAGTGTCGAAAGCCGACAGCAGCTTTTGATTTCCGCGCCAGACCAATTGGCATCATCAGGGAGGCTTTGGTCTCGGTCTATCTCGAAGTAATCCAGATAGATGTTCCAGATGGCGTCTTTTTCCTCCCGGTCAGGCAGATCCAGGAAGAAAACACCATCAAAGCGTTCGGACCTTCCAAACTCCGGTGGTAGTCGAGTAATATCGTTCGCCGTACAGACAACAAACACATCCGATTCATGATCATTCAGCCAACTGAGGAAAGTGCCGAACATCCGCGACGCCACTCCGGAATCTCCGTTCCCATTTACGCCGGCGAATGTCTTCTCAACCTCATCAATCATGGCAACGCAAGGTGCCATTGCATCCATAATCTTTAACGCTTGACGAGTTCGCTCCTCCGACTGCCCTACCAAGGATCCCATGAGGCCTCCGACATCAAGAACCAGGACCGGACGTCCCACTTCCTTTCCCAGGGCTCGGCAAAACGCCGATTTTCCGCAGCCCGGTGGCGAGAGCAGAAGGACGCCACGTGGACGAAAATGGGGATTGGGTCGGCCATGGGGACGAAGGGCACGTCGCGTAAAGGCCTTGAGGGAAGCCACTCCCCCAATGCTGTCAAAGTCTTGCGTTCCCCGGTGAAGTGACAATAGGCCACTTTTCTTTAGCGTTTGGATCTTCAGTTCCCAAACGGCTTTCGAGGTGACTCGCTGCTCGCGAATTAGCGACAAGGCGAAAGCACCTTCTGCTCCCATCCGAGTAAGCCCCGCCGAGGCATCGAGCACGCGGCCAAATTCATGATCATCCGGAAGTTCGCCAGGTTCCGTTGCGATCCCGCGAGCAATCTCCTCCAGTTGCTCTCGATTGGGCAACGCATGTTCCACAACGACGAACAGCTTTTCTAGTTCTAGCGGAATTTGGACGATCGGCGCCAGAATGACGATGATCGTTCTCGTCTGTTTTCCGGCCACGATTTGTCGGCACATCGCTTGTACGATTTCTGCTGAGGCCAGAAAGCGATGGAAATTCTGGAGCACCAGAATGGTAGGCGTGTCTGCGTTTCCCAGTGCACTGGAGGCGCGAATCGCCGTCAGGGGATCTGCCACGCTACTTTCCGAGTTGGATGAACCGCCGACCTGCAATCCTACTTCAATGTCCCAGGATGCAAATTGCCACTGTTGTTCACGGCAGAGTTGTGAGATTTCCGATAGAGCGTCCTGGTGCTCATGCGATTCGATCCATATCGCCGTGAAGCAGGCACGAATGTACTCCGCCAATTCATTTTTCAGGCTCATGGTTATTAACCTTAATTTAGGTGAAACGGTTTGCTTTCTGAACGAATCAAGAATCAACTTGACTACGTTCCTGCTGTTGAAGGTCTTGATAGAAGTCGGCGGTTAGTCGCTCGCCGGACCGCTGGCCAAGAGCACTCTCCAGAAACCTGCTGGCTTCCTGGCATCCTGCGCCAGAGAAGCCGAATGTGGTGATCCTGGTCTCGCCCTGGGGAGAAACGAGGATTTCGATGGTCTTACTCAACTGGCACCTCCGACCTGGATGGTCAGTTTGACCATTCCATCTTCGAGCGGTTGCTCCAGTACCGTATGCCCCATACGGCGTGCCTCAAGTGAAGCCTTCTCGATGGCGTAACTCTGAACGAGTCGATCGAGTTCCACTTGATCACCCCAGCGGCCTTCGTAGTTGTCGAAGGCAAGGCTGCCGGCATCGATATCGGCGACGACTGGATATCTCCATTTGGGAAGTTGCACTTGCCAGCCGGTTGCTTCGCTGCTGAACAACTTGGCGGTACCATATACCGGTTCTGCCAGTTTCAGGCGTTTGGTGGCGAGCCGTAAGGCCGCCACATCTTTGATTTGCGTTTGGATCGTGACGATGTGACTCACTTATTCCTCCTGAATACTAGGTTCAATTTGATGGGTTAGTTTTGGGGGATTCGTTTCTGGGCGATTGAGAAGCACCGGTTGGGCTGCAATAACATCGCTCAAGAGCAGTTCCGCCACTTCAGAATCATTCGATTCACCAAGTGGACTACGTAGCAAATACCAGCAGATCGCCAGCGGTGCCAAGCAGCCTGCCAAGGTGCCTAGTGATAGGATTGCGGAGGCTGTTAGGGAATCGCGTTTTCGTTCCGCCGCAATCTCTTTGCGATCCAATTCCAGAGCATCCCGCTGCTTTCCAAATTCAGCCCGCTCCGCCTGCACTTCTCGGTGCAGTGTCACCAACTCTTTTCGGGCCACGGCATCCGATGCCACCATTTCACTGGATCCTTCGGCGACCTTGCCGTGCAGTTCCGCCATGAGGCGGCTGCGTTCTGCTTCACTCAGATTATGCCGTTTGGCGAGTTCTAATAATTCGTCCTCGTCGCAACCGATGGCGAGCGTCACGAGGATAAGGGCAATACAGCTAAGTGTGTTTGTTCGATTCATGAGAGCTAAGTTTCTCCACAAGACGACGAAGGATTTGTTGTAGGGCCTGGCGAAGCCTCCTTTCTCGAATCAATGCCAGAATAGCCACGAAGAGAGAAATCGACACCAATGCAACAATCAGGTACGACACGAAGTCACCTCCTTTCAGAAAAGGTTTCTAATCCAGAATGACTCGAGCTAAGTCGTTCTCACTTCTTATGCCACACAATGGGGAAGTTTTTAGTTTCCTAACGTGGCGGACAGAAAGAATTCGCCCCACGGACGCTCAATGGACAGGAGACTCAGAAATTGGACTGAATCCAATCATCGAGTTCACGGAGAGAATGTAGGCCAGGGGATTCTTGTAAAATTGGATCGGCGAAGGGACCGCTATTACGGTTCTGGAAAGAAAACACGATACCAATTCAGGAGTCGATACCGCCGTGGAGATTCTAGTAGAGTGGCGGCCGAGATGCTAAGGGCCACGCCTTCGGACCGTGGTGGTGTGACGAGAAGTGCCGCATAAAATTCGACTTGAACAATTCAGCCTGATTTGGTGTTAGGCCAGGCAACACCGCCTCACCTAGTCCGATAAACATGCTCGGCTAGAACGGCAATAAGTCCTTAGAAACACACGAGGAATCCGTTCACAATCTAATTATGATAATTAAAGTCTACTGTAAGTTCCTGGTAGGAAACGTGTTGCAATTACTCAGAAGTTGATCTTCCTTGGATCGCACTAAACTGAACGAGCCGGAGCGCAGACACTATTGCTGCGAATATCGGTTCCCGTGGAGAAGGATCTGCGGCGAAGACCTCTTGCCCATGGCGTCTCTCAACAGCTAGAAAGTGCTGACATTTCCCTGGCACAGAAGGTTTATCGGAGACCAATCTATCTATTTCACGTAAGTCTGAGAACATCAACACTTCAGAGGCATAACGTTGGTTCTCGTCGCCTGCGGTGAACGAATCGGTAGAAGAAATGGCCGGTACTGTCGTACGAAGACGTTCTTTTCGGAAGCATCTCTGAATTAGGTCGCGTTGACGTCAGCTGTGATTGCTTGGCGAGGTGCCAAATCAGTTCTCCACCATGCTTCTCCTCAGTTTCCGTCTACGACTTCTCGAAGATGGGACACGCCATCACTGTCACCGTATATCTCACGAATGTCGACCAGTTCACGAATAGCTGCTAGATAGCGAGAATGAGCACGCGCATACTGGGCGTCCCAAAACCGCGAATCACGCTCGCCGTTTTGCGACTGAAGCGTTGCCATATGCGTATATCGTAATTCCAGCCATGAAATCATGATCTGATCCACCAGTAGGGCATCAACAGGATTGTCTGCTTTACCACGAATCGAATCCTTCAGGTCGTCAACCTTCGACCGAAGAGACTCTTTCAGTACCACCTCTCCTCCGGAGATC
Source organism: Blastopirellula marina (assembly GCF_002967765.1). Classification (NCBI taxonomy): domain Bacteria; kingdom Pseudomonadati; phylum Planctomycetota; class Planctomycetia; order Pirellulales; family Pirellulaceae; genus Blastopirellula; species Blastopirellula marina. The sequence goes on from NZ_PUHY01000001.1 coordinate 16,028, forward strand.
ATCTCAATCAAGGTCGCTTCCACATGCCTGTTCAGATCAGCATAGGGATCCCAAATATCCTTGTGATGCCGCACGATGCGTTGTAGCTCCTCGGCAGCGTCATCGTCTCCTTTCCGGGACAGACGAACAAGCCGATGGAATTCTTCCAGGGTCGGCAACTCGGGATTATTGGCCGATATATCCTCGAGCGTTAGCCGGTGGTTCTGTGACATGAGTGCCCGGAGACCCTTTTTAAGCTCGAGCCCTTCAGCCCACATGCAAAGCTGGAGCACGAAACGTACGTGGCTGCTTAGCGCATTGAGGGCGGTCAGGTATCGTTTAAAGTCACTTCGCTCATTCTGAAGCTCAAGTGTCAGCGCGGCTTCTTCCGCGCAGTCCAGCCTTAGCTTTTTGTCTACTAATCTGGTGACCGGATCGTGCTCTGGACCGATGTATCGCTTAGTAACCTTCCCGTTTATTCTTATGGAGCGATACAGGTACTTGGATTTTGAATCACGTCGCTTTTCCCAGCCCATCTTTCTTGTGCTACACCTACGTGGAGTGGTTTCGGTGTTTTGATGACGGCCAGTCTGTGCAGCCCTCCTCACTTAACAGATTTTACCTTTTCACGGGACAGACATGTGTTTTCGTGCGTCGTGAAGTAGGAGAGCGGATGCAATTTGGTCGCCGGAAGCGGTAAATTGGCCTCGATTTGAGAGCACAAATGTGAGAATGCGGTCGCGGCCGTTACCGTCCGAGGGGAGCCCGAATCCAAAAGGACTGAAGTGTTTCTGGCAAGCGTCCGGTAATGCACAGGAATTTCGGATAACTGCTGCGACTCCACGATGATAGCGATTGTCGCCCTCAGGCGGTCCCGTTCTGTACTGAGATCTTCGCCGTTCCAACCCTCTTTGATGAAGGCCATCCAAGGTTCAATCACGTCCGGTCCCTGGAAGTACGCGCTTAACTGCATGAGCATTCTGGCATTCGTCCCTCTGCTTGGGTGAAACTCATTGATCAGATGCACGATGTAGCTCTTCTGATCGATTCGATCCTGGATGTCGAAAAAAAGATCCCGATAGGCCTGCACTGTTTCGGGGGGCAAATTCAACTGATAGCCGATAGCCGTGTCGGACTGTCGAGCCAGCATCCGTGTCTCTATTTCAAGTCGATGCCCATTAGTTGCCTCGAACTCGAGACGAGCGCGATCGACGTGGACGAAGGGGGAGCGAATCCGCCGTTTATGACCTTTCACGGAGCGTCTCGCTACCTCTCGCATGTACTTGACGGCTATTCCCGTAGCAGTGTCGTCGCGTTTGCTGGAATAGTACCTCCCATGATCTACCAAATACTGGGCCCGTTCCCACCGCCAATTTGGGCGGCGATAGGGATCAAGACACTGCTGTTGCACGAAGGGAATATCTGTCATGGCACCAAGTTGATTTCAGAGACGCCGTCTGCTCCGTGGAGGACGCGTTTCCCAGTTCGGATGGATCGGCTAATGAGAGCGTTCACCTACTTGTGAGTGGCTTCTTCTAGTTTAGTGGCCGAATGGCTTACCGGCTCAAAATGAAAAAGAATCGACCTGCGTTCGTCAAAGTTTGCAGATGCTTTTCTCCCCAGTAACCACTGGTGGTGATCATCAAAACGCTAATGAGGGGTTGCTCCTCAGATAAAAACACTCTTGTTCCCATTGTTCCCAGTAAATCTAGATAACTAACTATTTCTTGTGAGTTTCACACACTCCTACAACAGCGAGAACAATGTGTTAGACGGTTGCAGTTTACAAAGCGCCATGTCCGTTCGTGACTACTGGGAACTGATCTCGCAATTCATTGAAAACCCGTGAAATCTAAAGGGTTAACATCGTTCCCAGTAACTGGGATCACGGTTGCCAAAGAGATTAGCCAGTGCTAGGCGATTGCTGTGATGTATCGGCTTCTGACAACTGCTACGGCAATCGGTTCTTCTGGTCGCTCACGTAGGAATGCGTAATGGATCACCGTACAAGTTGATCGAAGTTGCACGGCTGAATGTATTCCAGTGGCTCGCGATGTTCTACAATCCAACGCGACTGCGACAGTCGCTGGGCTACAGGTCGCCTGATCAATACGAAGCCACACACGCTCTGGCTTGAGTTGCGCAAAACATCCAGCCGGCAACTGTCCGAAAGTCGAGGTCTCTCGCAAACTAGGGTTTCGCGAGGGTTGACGCTTTATGTTGGTCGTGAGTACGTGTTCCTAAAAAAAGAGGACGCCCCTGATGGAATCGAATTGGAAAGAGTTTGATGCGGCTTTTGCATGGGGATTTTGTTCACAGTATCCCAACGAAGCCATCATGCTGGACCTCTTATCGTGTGAGCACCCACCAGTCAAAATTCCGCAGTCTGCCTTGGAGATGATTAGGCTTCTGACCGTTCAGTGCGGTACTTATGTTGACATGTGCTCAGTGATATCCCAGAAGTTGAACGAGTTAGCCTTGCTTAACCGGCACCTCTATCAGCAAGAAGGTCAATCAGAACCTCCCCAATTCTTCCCAGTGTCTGACCCGTCGTCATATGATGAGTTGCCATTCGATGCGCACGGCGAGGCTCCGCCCCACAGTGGTCCTGTCGGACGCCTTTCCCGAGCGATCGAAATGGGGTTCGAGAGTTCCTCGCTGAATTATCTCCGACCTCTCTTTCGATTGGGGCGGCTTCTTGGAGCATTTCTCGCACTTCACTGGGTCGATAGGGAAACGGGAATGTGTGAGCATGCCGATGAGGTCTGGTGCAATGCAATTGAGAACCAAGTTTCACATTTGCCAGACGACTTGCAACCCGCTGTTGAAGTGCTTGTCGACGTTTCCAAGGCTTGTAGAAGCACAGAAGTTCCTCATGCTCTCCGTGAATGCTTGGAGGATGAGTGTGACGCCGATGAAGCAATAACGCCGTACGCTTTGTTAAAGTTCCTATGCGATGAACTTCGCGAGGTGGAGTTGAGCAATGATGATCGATCGAAAGTGACACCTCTCGCGCGTAGCGAGCGAGTTGAGTTATTCAATTATTCGGATAAGACACAGTGTTTAATTGATGGAAACCCCATTGAGAAACGGTTGTCACCCGTACCGTACACTGTCGTTGAATTTCTTGTGCGAAACTATCCGCGGGCTTTCACTTTGCAGGAATTGTGCCGCGAGTTAGGCCGAGATGTTCGTTCAGCAATTACTCGACTACGACAGATTAATGAATGGGAGGAAGTTTTGAAGACGCCAAGTATGAGCAAGAATAGCACGTACAGCATCGACTGATTGAGCGCGCAAAAATGCTCGCACTTGCTCGGAGAACTGCGCGCATCTAAGCCTTGGCGCCACCCCCCTACGCACCTTTACAATCTCCTCTACCAACGTTCACGAGGAGATATCGATGCCCCAATTTCTGACTGCGAAGCAACTTGCCCAACGCCTGGGAGTCAAGGAAGCCACCGTTCGCGTGTGGCAACGCAAAGGCTTGATTCCAAGTCTGCGTGCGTCTCGACGGCCATTGCTGTTTGACCTCAATGATGTCATTGATGCCATGAAGGTCCACAGTGCCATGACTAATTCCCCGTCGGAGAATAAGTCGTAATGACTGGCAAGCCGGTTACGTCCGAAGCGAGCGAGGTCCATCAGATTCTGGTGGACATGCAAGCAACGCTCCGACAACTGATGTCCCGTGAGAGCGTACCCCAACGTTTTCTCACGATCAGCAGTGCCGCGCGATTCACGGACTTATCCGAAGAGTCAATTCGACGTTTGATCGCCTCTCGGAAACTGACCGCCCATCGACCAGTGCGAGGACGCGTGCTGATCGACCGCCTGGAACTCGAATCGTTGATTCGTGGGAGCGTTAAAACGCCACGACGTGGACGTGGCCGAAAGTCCGACTGAACGCATTCGCTGGTCAGTTTTCTGAACAGGGAACGTTCGACAAAAAAACGGTGAGGCTGTCGAAGACGGACAACGACAACCACACCGCTACATTCATTTGTTGCCCATGGTCGCCAGCAAGCAATACCTGAGCAACTGAACCAATTGAAAAACAAGATGCACTCATGTCAAGTGTAACAGAACATTCTCGAATGGACACACCCAATGCAGTTGCCCTTGAACTAATTGTGAACGGAAAACGTCGTTCGCATCAACTCTCGGACCTCGCTGACACCGCAACTCGTGAAGAGTTAAACCAGCAGGTGCGCCGGAGTACTAGTATCGTAAAAGTCAATTTGCGGAACTTGCCGTCGTGGCCCGATGAATACCGTCCAAGTGTACTTACTTTTCTGGCTGAGAACGAAAATCACATCCAATTCTGTTTTGGACGACGAGAGCTGGCCAGTTCCGTCTTGCTTGGTGCGATACTCGAGATCCCTGCCAATGAGCGACAATTGAAGTTGCTTAACGCGATTCAGGCGGCGGCAATTGAGGTCGCGGCAATTCAGTATCCCAATTCATCTGAGGTTGCCGCAAATCATATTGCACAGTACTTGAAGAACCTGGGAATCAAGGGAGTCCGTGTAAGCCAACTAAATGCATCGATCAACAAATCTCGGAAGCATGTTAGCTCCTCAATTCGCAAATCCACTACCGGTGATCATCTTCCTATTGCGGATATCTTCTCCGATGTACCAGTAGAAGAAGACCTCCGAATTCCACCAGGATGGGTCGTTACCGCCGATGGGATTTCACAGATTGATGAGCCAATCGAAATTGACTCTCCTGTATTCATTAAGGAGCGTCACGTCGACAAAGTCAGTGAGAAAGAATCGGTAACGTTGGCGTTCTTGCGAGATGACGCCTGGAAGTTCGTGACGGTCTCTCGGGAAATCATCTCTTCAAACCGACTCATCGTCGACACGCTTGCGTCGATCGGCTTTCCGGTGAATTCGAACAACGCGCCGCTAGTCGTTCAATATCTGGCAGACTTTGAGAAGACTAACCTTCGTGCGATCAGAAGAAGCCGAATCACGCTTCAACTTGGCTGGCAGGGGGATCATGGGCACGACGGCTTCATGCTGGGAACAAAACACCTAGTCTCGAAGGCATCTCAGGGCTCCATCACCAATATTCAATTCCAGGGTGCAGATCAAGGCAATCAGCAGATTGCTAGTGCCTTCTATTCAACTGGGAGTTTCGAGACTTGGCGAAATGTACTCGAGTCAGTACGTGAAAAGCCCCAAGTAATGCTCGCGGTTTATTCGAGTCTCTCTGCTCCGATGCTGAGTATTCTAGGTGCCCCAAATTTTCTGATGAGCATCGCGGCACCTACGTCCAGCGGCAAGACGGTTGCGCTCCGCGTAGCCGCGAGTGTCTGGGGGAACCCCAACGAGCAGCAGCACATGTCCGTCCTCAAAACTTGGAGCAGCACGGCAACTTGGCGAGAACGAGTTCCAGCAGTCCTTCATAACCTCCCGTTCATGATGGACGATACGAAACTCGCTTTAAAGGCTTCTGATGTAGGGACCACTATTTATCAAGTCGCACAAGGCATCGGAAAGGGGCGTGGGTCCGTACTGGGTATCGCCCATCAAGATGTGTGGAACACGGTTGCAATCACCAGCGGTGAACAACCCTTGACCAACTTCACTCAAGACGGCGGCACAAGAGCGAGAACTCTGTCCTGTTGGGGCTCACCATTCAGCAACCAGACACCGGAAACAGGACGGTTTGTCCGTCAGGTCGACAGTGGCGTTCGAGAGAATTTCGGACATGCGGGGCAGCGATTCATACAGTACCTCCTTGACCACCAACAAGATATTAAAGAATGGCAAGTACGCTTTAGTAACGAGTTGGGTAAGTTCGAGGCGATGGCGACGCCGAGTCGCAACATCTTCGCAGGCCGTATGGCCACTCACTTCGCCACTATCTCGACCACGGCCTGGCTGGCCCATAAGGCATTGCAACTTCCGTGGGAGTACCGAGATCCGATCGAACCGCTCTGGGATATGCTGGTTGAGGAGGCTGGAGAAGCGAATCGCGCGGCGGAAGCCCTTCGTTATGTGATGGATTGGGCGTGGTCTAATCAGGCCAGTTTCTTTGGCCGTACTGGAATGACAAACGGGCAGCCTACTTTAGGCTGGGCTGGGCGATGGGACGTGAACTCAGACATACCCGACCTGTCCGAGAATGAGTCTTCCTGGGAATGCATCGTCTTTATCCGAGCCAGGCTTCGAGCGTTACTCAGCGACGGCGGATTTGAGGCAGAAGCCATCATAAGGACCTGGAGAGATTCCGGATGGCTATTGACCGATGATCCAAAGCGAATGACGCGGAAGGTACGGATTGGGGCTGAGTCAAACCAATTCAACGCCATCGCCATCCGTCGGACTGCGATCGAAGAAGTGACCAACTAGATGCAATTCACCGTGATCGGTCGCCGGCTACGAAGGCGACTGATCGTAGTTGAGTCGGACATCATTTGTCCAAAGGACTGGGGCCTGTTCCCATTAATCATGCCCAGCCCATGTTTACCACCGATTGCTTGTCCGTTTATTCATCAACAGCAAGTGTATGTCGTGAGACGTAGACAGTGGCAACCTGAACACCAATTCGGCATTCAAGTCCTTTGACTAAAAAGAGATTCTCCGTTGACAGATAAAGGGAATACTGACCACGAAAGCCAACACATGACTGGTTCTCGAATACAACGCCTGCGCACAATACCCGCGTCCTGTCAGCATCCAACGCCGATCGAGATATATCGTGCCGCTGAATCCTATCGACGCGCAGGACTCTCGGTAATGCCCATCAGTCAGGACGGTAGCAAGGCTCCGGCCGTCGATAAGCTTCCACGGGTGTGGTGCGGCAAACGGAAGAAGCACGTTTCTTCCTGGACTCCGTACATGGAACGACTACCGACTTTAGGCGAGATCAAGGGCTGGTTTAGCGGGGGGGGGCAAGGAACTCTTTCCCCTGGGATCGCGGTCATTGGCGGCCATGTCAGTGGCGGATTGGAAATCCTGGACCTGGACAACTACGACCTGTCCATTTCATTTAAGATCGAAGTTGAGAAGCGCTGCCCAGGGCTCCTCGATAAGTTGGTCGCGGTCACTACCCCTCGACCCGGGCTCCACCTTTGGTACCGCTGTAAACGCGTTGAGGGCAGTCAGAAACTGGCAAGCATCCGCGATCCCAAAAGCCCCCGTGGATGGAAGACCGCGATTGAGACCAAAGGCGCGGGTGGCTACTGCTTAGCGCCGCCCTCGCCAGGTGATTGCCACCCACTGGGAAAGTGTTACGCTTTTGAGACCGACATGGATCTGACTGACATCCAAACGATATCCATCAGTGAACGTCAGACCCTATTCGATGTGGCAGAATCATTCGATCAGTCCGAAACTTCTCGATCACATAAGGATCGGGGCCTCCCGCCGAAACGATCCACGCTCAATTCCAATCGGCCAGGAGATGACTACAATCGGCGAGTCAAATGGGAAGATCTCCTATTGAGACATGGTTGGAAATTGGCTGGAACTGGTAGAGGTGGCGAAGAACGCTGGACTCGCCCGGGAAAGGACAGAGGATGGAGCGCAACGGTTGACTATGCGAATCGCGACCTCTTCCATGTGTTTTCGGTAAACGCATTTCCCTTCGAAGCCGACCGGTCGTACACGAAATTCCATGCATATGCGTTACTTGAGCATGGCGGCAATTTCTCGGCGGCGGCTAGTAAACTAGCGCGACAAGGATACGGTCGAACTGTCCGGAAGAAGAAGCTTACGCGGAACCGGAGTGGTAGCGCTTATATACGTACTCTTCGAAAACTCCGGTAGATATGGCCCATTCTGCGTGGGAGGATTGGGACGCTTTGGCACTGTTGGTCGATCGCCTAAAACCAATCGGCAATGATCGTGGCCGGAATCATGGCGACGCCAAACAGGCAGAGACGTGTTTTTTAATTGCCGTCTAAAAATGACGGCTTACCCAACGCTGATGAAGTTGCTACCTTGAACTTAAATGTTTCCTTCTCCGGTTCGGATATCGGGAGTTCATCGGCCATGGTGGGCCTCTGGGGATCAGAAAGGAGTATCTCCAATGGGACGACCACGTAAGTTACCTCCTGGAATGCGAAAACGAGGCGAGGTTTACTACGCCAAGTTTCGCAAGGATGGCCGACTGATTCAGAAACGGCTCTCAACAAACTATCAAGCTGCAAGTGAGATGCTGACCGACCTAAGGGCTCGTACCGACAAGGCCGGGGCCGGCATACTGGATAACGATTTTCCGTGGAAGGAAGCAAAGGATGAGTACCTTCGCTGGGCACGGCAGCAAACTCGAATTGCGAAAGAATACGAATTTGCCCTGGGCAAGTTCGAGGAATACTTGAAGCCGAATAGCCTTCGGCAGATTACGCATGAATATGTCGTGGGCTTTCGGCAATGGCGACTTGAACAGAATGTGACGCCGCGGACCGTCAATAAGCAGGTTTTGGTTCTCAATGCCCTGATGAATAGGATGGTGCAGTGGGGCAAAATAGGCGTGAATCCTTTACATGGCATGGCTCACCTGAAGCACGACCAGAAAAAGAAACAACGCCGCAGTCTTTCGGCCGACGAGATCAATGCAATACTGGAGCACTCCGCGCCCTACCTGCGTCGCGTCTGGCTCATGTTCATGACGACCGGGATGCGAAAACAGGAACTGATCGAACTTAAGTTCTCGGACATCGACTTTGACCGGCACGTGGCAGTTATTCGCCCAGAGGTTGCCAAGAACCACCACGCACGCGAAGTCCCCATCTGTGACGAGATGATGGAAGTCATTCGACAACTTCAGAAGGAGTCTCCCATCCGGCATCCGATCGAAGGTCGCACGCCGGCCGTAACGGCCAAGCAGGCGGCGAACCTGTCCCGAGAACATGTCTTTGTCACGAACGCCAACACACCACTGCGAAATAACCTCCTGGTGCGTTTCTACGCGATTTGCAAACGTGCGGGCATCGATGATGCCAAACGAGGCGGAATGGTCGATATCCACGCTCTACGCGTCTCCTTCGTGACCCTGGCGATCGAGGGCGGCGCGGATCCCAAGAGCATTCAGGAGATCATCGGCCACAGTACGTTGGCTCTAACGATGAACGTCTACACCAAGGCCAGAGCCCAGGCGAAGCGATCGGCAATCAACGCCCTGCCCTTTGCCGTAGCCAGCGAGCCCAAAGTGCGGCAGATCATCCCGATCCAGGAAGCTAGAGAACGATTAGCCTAGGGCAAGAATCGTGAGACTGTCGCGAAGTCGCGCTTGAACCTCACCACTCCAGGAAATCAGATTTACAGCCCCTCTAGATAAAATCTCAAAAACCGTTGTGCCAGTCGGTTGCAAGAGTGACTGCAACCTTTTCTCCAGTCCAATCAGGAAACTGATCCGCGGTAATGTCGACGGTATAGCCAGCGACATCTAGCCAGGCGTGAGTCGTCCAATTCCCGTCAAGTTTTGGCCCACGTTCTGCGTTGACATATTCAACCTCTTGAAATCCGAGGCTAAGAAGATGCCGTCCAAGCATTTCCGATACGATGCCACAAGCACCAACGGGAAAGTCGTGCAGGCCCACGCAGAAGAATTGTCCTTTGCATTTCTCGAGAGCTGACCTGTACCGCTGAGACTCTTCAGCGAGGCGCGCTAGCGATTTGTTTTCCATCATTTTGTGTCCGTATAGTGTCCAAGTATTTTGGCTCTATTGTAAGTGCTTTATCAGAAACACGTTACTAGAACAACTGACGGTCTACGAAACCGAAGGTTGCAGGTTCGATCCCTGCCGCCCACACTCAATAAAAAAAGCCGTGAACGATTTGGTTCACGGCTTTTTTTGTTTCTTGAAATAATCTGGCGTCGTTCGCGTTACATCAACGAGCAAGGCCCTCCGCCTCGTTGTTGCAGTGCGATTTCGAACTCTAACTCGTCGAGTCGTTGGGAGAGACTGGCTTCCTGGTCGGCGGAATCGTCATCCTGGGCTTCCAGCGCTTGGAGCGTCTCGAGTTGCTCTTTGACTTGCAGCCACTCGGCCTGGAGTTGTTTGAGATTGTCTTGCTTCATGAATCGCGTTCGGTGACAAACCAATAGATCGCGCTTACCCAACGAGAACAACGCCGGGAACGCAGCTTCTTGGACCGTTGTTGCTACGTGCGCAACAGCTGCGCCCCGGCACAGGAATCATACCTGACTGCGTGAGACGAAGCGAGCAGTTTCCGCAAGGTGAAGGCTTTCTCCTAATGAGCCTTGGAAGCCTCGCACGAGGAATGTTGCGGGCAGGCGATTACTTCTTCCTCGCGGGGACGCGTGAACATTACGTGGTCGACCGTACCGGCAATCAGGTGTTGCACAAGGTTGTAGAAGATAATCGGGAGCAAGACTTGAGGGTGATCGGCTAGGGCCATCGAGGCCAGGACAAGGCCGGTACCGTTGTTGTTCATACCCAGCCCGAACATGAGGGCGACCTGGTCTGACTTACTACCGCGGTTAATGCGCCAGATTGTCCAGCCCGCGAGGAAAGCAACCATGCATAAAGTCGCCACAATCATAAGCGTGACGCCTAGGAAGTCGTAGTCTGGGTTAGCGATCGCTTGTGGAAGCGAAACCGAAGCATTCGAATAATTCAACAGCAACAAGATCGCGGCGTTGACTAATTTCAGATTAGCTTTGCTGGCGGCAACCTTTTCTTTGCCGACCACAAGGTGACACGCGATGCCGAGGACCGAAGGAATGATCACGGCGACAAGCAGGAACCAACCTGTTTGTGCCCCAGCCAATTCGTGCAGATCGGCTGAATAGTCGCCAGTGGTCATAAAGCCCACCGCATGCAGGGCGAGTGGCGTTGCAATTGGGCTGATGAGCGTTGAACCGAGCACTAAGCCCAAACTCAGTGCCAAATTTCCATTCGCATTCTGTGACCAAGCGGTCGACGAACCTGCGATAGGCATCGAGGCGACGAGAGCGAGTCCAACCAGGATGTTTTGCACTTCGTCTGGATTATGCCACATCTGCATTGTCAACATCACGGTGCCAATGTAGGTCAAAGGAATGAGTACATTGGCACCCAGTCCCATCAGAAGAGGCAGTGGCGTTGTGCGCAGTTGTCTAAGTGCCTTGATGTCGACGCCCAGTCCAGCATTGAAGAGCAGAAAGGCTAACATTAGCATCGGTAAGCTGATCGACCCCCACGCGATCTCGCGAATCTTTAATCCCAATGCTGGAAACAAGGCCGCAATGATATAGGAGCTAATCACGAACCAAATGAAATTACGATGAACGTGATGCGATAATCGGCTGAGGAAGTTCATGTGGTTACTTTCCTTAGGTAACACTTTGAATGGATATACGCTTCGTTAGTCGTCCATGAGATCATCAGAGACTTTCGGTAGCTGAAGCGTGAAACAACTCCCCCGAGTTCGTTCACTGGTGACGGTAAGGTCACCACCGAATGTTTTTGCCAAGCGATTGGCAATCGAAAGACCGAGTCCTACTCCTTCGACGCCACTTTGACGAGCCTGTTCACTTCGCACAAACGGCGTGAACAGGTTGCCAATATCACCCTTGTCGATACCACATCCCTGATCGGCGACGGACACGAGAATGTGGTCCTCGTCGTTGTTCAACGAAACGACGATCGGGCTCCCTGTTTCGCTGAATTTACAGGCGTTCTCCAACAGAATATTTAGGATTTCGGCTAACAGCTCTGACTGAGCGACACAGCGACTGCAACCTGATTGGTCGCAATCGAGCTGGATATCGTTGTGGCGAGGGTGGTCGTCCCATTGTGTGAGATACGTCGGTAGCCAGCTTGCTAGATCGACGATGACCAGTCTTGGCAAATTGGCCTCGCGATCGCTACGTGCCAGAAACAGAAGTGACTCGACGACCCGCGAAAGGTGGGTTCCTTTGCGTTTGATTGTTTCCAGTATGGCTTGGTAGTCGGTGTCGGTCCGATCGTGACGGAGAGCAACGTCGACATGTCCCAATATTGCCGTTAAAGGTGTCCGAAGCTGATGCGACGCATCGCTGGTGAAACGACGCTGGCGTTCGAACGACTCCTGCAAGCGATCGAGCATCGCATTAAACGCCTGAGTGAGTTGTCCGACTTCGTCATGCGTGTGCACTCTAGGAAGACGCTGGGAAGGATCAACAAAGTCGATATGTTCGGCAGCGATTGCCATTGAGCGTACCGGAGATAACGCCCAGCGGCAGACGTAGCGAGCTGAGGCGAATGCTGCTAGCCACACGACCGAAGAGAGCCCGACTAGCCAGGCGATGAGTTGCCACTGTGCGGCTTGCACGGGCTTTCGCGAGATGGCGGCACTAGCGATCAGGGCAGCATGCTTGGTGCTGGCTTCGCCGATCATAGGTTGGGAATCATCACTGGAGGAGGTGGTCGCCTCAATCGTGCGTTGGGCAAACTGCCAATTTCGGTTATCAAATGCCGTTATGTCGGTATGCTCGGCATCGTGCGAACGTGCGATCAGGTTGTTTTTGTCATCCTTGATCCACCAGGCCAACTGATCTTCGTAGGTTGGGAATTCCAGCACGCGACGTCGCTCGCCCGGTTCCCATTCGACGCCTGCTGCGTCGGTTTCGATCATCCCGCATATCGAATTGAGTGCTGCCGTCAGCCGCTCGTCAACTTGTTGGTTGAGATAGTAGTCGGCTACACCATACATCGAGACCGAGAAGCCTACGAGAACCAACAATAGCATGGCCAGGAAGAAGCAGGTTAGGCGGGTGGTAATGGTCACGATGCCTCCTCACCTAGGTAATAGCCGCGATTCCGGATCGTATGAATTAAGCGGGGCCCATGCGCTTCGAGCTTTCGTCGTAACTCCATCACGTGAACTTCGAGCGTGTTGGAAAGTCCGTCGTACTGTTCTTCCCAAACCTGTTCGTAGATTCGCGTCTTGCTGAGAATCTGACCAGGGTGTCGGAGAAAGAAGATGAGTAGAGAATGTTCTTTCGCCGTCAGGTCGAGTCGATTGCCCGCCCGTTCCGATCGCTGACTGACAAGATCAATCTGGATATCTTGGTGCGCGAGTATTGAGTTGGATTGACCTTGGCTTCGAACGAGGACGCGAATTCTGGCTAGTAGTTCCTCGAACGCGAACGGCTTGCAAAGATAATCGTTCGCCCCATGATCGAGCCCTTCCACGCGGTCGGAAACGGCGTCCTTGGCGGTCAGGAATAGCACAGGCGTGGATTGATCCCTTTGTCGAAACCGTTTAAGAAGCTGCATACCGTCGGTGATTGGTAGCCACCAATCGAGCAGCACGACATCCCAGCCGCCGTTTTGGAGTGCGAACCAGCCATCTTGTCCGTCGGCAGCGTGTTCGACGACGAAACCTTCTTCACGTAGTCCGCGAATCACGAATTCTGCGATTTCGTTGTCGTCTTCAATGAGTAAGATGCGAATGCCCATGGGAGCCTACTTTCGATCTCTCGTCGTTTGTTTCCGATGGGCATTGCCGATCATTACGAGCACGCGTTAGTCTTCGTCGTCTTCGTGCTCGTTATCATTTTGGACGACTTTGCCGCTCGGTTTGAGTTTCACTTCTTTGTTTTTACCATCCGTCGACTTGAGTTGGACTTCATAGTATTCCAACTCTTGCTCACCATCTTCGACTTCGTAAACGGCTTCCGCAGATGCGGCTTTCCAATCCGCGAAACGCTTCTTCAGCGTCTTCTTGACCTTCTTCGGTAGGTCCGCGAGCGGCAGCTCTGTCTCGGCAGATTCGACCTCACCATCTTCCTCGACGCAGACGTCGATCTTTTTGCCATCGAGTGAAAGGGTGACTTCGAACTCTAGCTCTTCGTCGCCCTCTTCCTCCTCGGAAGTGGCTTTTATGACCTTGGCGGTTGGATACATCTTCTTTACCGCATCGGATACGGCTTGGGGAAGCTTGTCGAGTGGAACCGACTTCTCTGCAGCCATCCCCTGACTGGCCAAAATCGTCAAGCCTGTAATCGCAATCGCGCAGTTGGACAAAACAAATCGCATGATGATACTCCTCGAAAAGTTCAAGTAAACATTCCTTGTACGATGGTTGAGCCAAAGAAGTCTTGCCTCACCAACCGTCTCTCGAATTGTATCTCTGCTCAATAAATCGTCCGTGAATCGAAAATAAGAAATAGTTTATTTACGAGGTGTTGATTGTGCACTCTTCGACAAGCCACGCATCGGGCGTTCAATTCGCCCGTGGCGATTACAGATCAGGAAGAGACGTATTTCTGATTTTGACCGAATGATGCGTATAAGATAGGAAGCAGCACCAGCGTGAGAAAGGTTGAGGAAACCAGCCCCCCAACGATCACAATCGCCATGGGATATTCGATCTCATGCCCAGGCAGATTACCGAGCACAATCAGCGGCAGCAGCGCTAACGCTGTGCTTGACGCGGTCATCAGGATGGGAGCCAACCGTTCGCTAGCTCCTCGCAAGATCAGCTCTACCCCAGGCCGCATCCCTTCCTGCTGCAGATGTTGATAGTGGCTGATGAGCAAGATTCCGTTCCGAATGGCGACACCAAATACCGTGACGAAACCAACCAGCGATCCAAGGGAGATATCTCCTCCGGTTGCTAAGATGCTAGCCACACCCCCGACACACGCGAGTGGCACGCTGACCATAACCAGTAATGCCAGTCGCGTCGAACGAAGGTCGACATATAGTAAGGCAAAGATCCCTAACAGCGCAACGCCGCTCAAAAGCAGAAGTCGGGTTTGTGCCTGGCTGCGAGCTTCGTATTCTCCACCGAATTCTAGATGGTACCCTGGTGGCAAGTTCGCTTCTACGGTGGACAATTGCTGCTGGATGTCCTCGGTGGCCGTCGCGACATCACGTCCTTCAAGGTTACAAGTGACCAGCAATCGACGGCTGGCTTGTTCGCGATTGATCGTGTTGATTCCATTCACCAAATTGATCGAGGCCACGGCATGCAGTGGTATCGATTCTCCCGTGAGAGAATCGACCTGTAATTGTCCGAGAAGTTCGGGACTTTCGCGTGTCTCAGGAGCGGCCCGTACGATCACATCGAAGACGCGATCTTGCTCGTACACCTGTCCCACGACCGTCCCACGTAGCAACGTTTGGATGTCTTGATTTAGCTGCCCAACTGAGAAGCCGTAACGAGCGGCCTCTTGCGGGCGGACCATGACTTGGATTTGTGGAACTTCGACTTGTTGTTCGATCTGTAAGTCGGCGACGCCTTTGATTCGTTGCATGACTTTCGTGACCGACTGGGCATGGTCGCGCAGCACGTTTAAGTCGGAACCAACGATACGAACGACTAGATCGGCCGTCGAGCCTGTGATTACTTCGTCGATTCGCTCGCGTAAGAATTGTTTCACTTGAAAACGATGGCCTGGGACGTCGTCGACACTTTCGCGAACTTCTTTGAGTACCGAGTCGTAGTCCGCAGTTTCGTCGATCACGACCCAGATTTCACTGATATTCGGTCCCCAGGTATCTTCCGACAAGTCCGCACGACCAACTTGTTGAGCGACGCTCAATACTCCTGGGATTGCCTGCAAGCGATTGGCAACGCGACTCCCGACACGAACCGCCTCGGGCAACGATTCGTCAGGACTTCCGACCATGAAGACGACAAAATTTGATTCGCGAAAGTCAGGCAAGAACTCGCCACCGAGAAAAGGTATGACTGCCGCGGCGGCCGTGATCATGAAGACTGAAGTCGCGACGGTCGTTTTTCGAAACCGCAGAAACAACGGTAACATCTGACGATAGATTCGAGTTAGCCCACGCACCAAAAATGGATCGCGTTCTTCCCTTCCGTTCGTTCCTCTCAGCATCAGCAGGCACATCGCTGGGGTCACTATCAATGCGACCAATAATGAAACCAGGATAGCCGAGATGTAAGCCATCCCGAGCGGCCAGAAAAAGGTACCGGCCAGTCCGCCCATGAAGAACACCGGAACGAAAATAAGAACGACAATAAAGCTGGCATAAACGACGGCGCTGCGGACTTCCAGCGAAGCATCCAGTACGACTTGAAGTGCGGACCGAGGCGAGTCCATGCGGGCGTTCTCTCGCAATCGACGGAGGACGTTTTCGACATCGACAATCGCGTCGTCGACGACTTCGCCTAAAGCGATTGCCAACCCGCCTAATGTCATGGCGTTAAGCGAAAATCCCAGCCCGCGGAGGACAAGGATCGCGCCGAGCAACGACAGGGGTATCGCCGTGAGACTGATGACTACGGTCCGCCATTGAAAGAGGAACGCGATCAAGATCAATATGACCAGCACGCAGCCAATTAGAATCGCAGAGCTCAGGTTGCCGATTGCCCGTTCGATAAACGTCGCTTGGCGAAATAGCACCGGATGCAGTTCGACACCAGCAGGCAATGTTTGCCCAAGTTCGCTAATCGCTTGTTGCACATTATCTGAGACGGTCAATGTGTTGAATGAAGGTTGTTTGTGAACCAGCATCAACACGCCTGGTTGGCCATTGATCGTGGCATCGCCCGGTTTATCGGCGGCTCCGACTGCCACGTCAGCAACCTGGCCCAAGGTTATTGGCACACCTTCTTCCATGAAAACGGGTACGGCGGCCAAGTCTTCCGGCGACATAATTTTGGTGCGCTGTTGGATTGTCAAGCGCTGATTGGGAGTCTCTAAATAACCTGCTCCACCAAACCCGGTCGCATTCTGTGCTGCCAAAGTGACCTCGTCCAGTGTCAATTGATACTGTCGAAGCTTAAGGGGATCGACGAGCACCTGATACTGCTTAACTTCTCCGCCAAACACTTCCACATGCGCGACACCTCGCACTGCTTGGAGTCGACGACGAAACGTCCAATCAGCGATCGTCCGTAACTCCATTGCGGAGATGGAATCGGATGTCATTCCAAGCATTAATAGGCGACTAGTGGAGGCGGCGAGTGGTGTCATTCGCGGAGCCCCTGCTAGTTTTGGCAACTGCGTGGAAGCTTCATTTAGTCGTTCACTCACCAATTGCCGTGCATCCAAAATATCGGTGCCATCGTCAAAGATCGCCGTTACCACGGAGAGTCCAGCAACCGAAGAGGATCGCAGCGTTTTGATGTGACTAACGCCGTTCACTGCCGATTCAACTGGGATGGTGATCAGTTGCTCGACTTCCTCGGTCGAAAGTCCTGGAGCTTCCGTTTGGATCACAATTTGAGGCGGAGCGAACTCAGGAAAGACATCCCATGGCGACTCTTGAACTGTGTACGCACCGATGGCGATTAAGCTGACTGCCAACAGCAGCACAATCACGCGAAATTCAAGTGAAAAATGGATCAGGCGAGCAAGCATACTAATCGTCGTCCTCGACATCGAGTTGCTCTTCGTGCTGTTCGCCGTAGATTGCTTGAGCACCACGAACGACAATCTCTTCACCTTCGTCGAGGCCTTGCTTGATGGCGACGACTGCTTTGCTTCCAGATCCAAGCTGCACTTGTCTGGGCTCGAAAGAGTCTTTGGCTGTCCGCACGTAGACGATTGGATCGCCGTTGCCTCCCCACACCACAGCGGAACGAGGAACGACCCGTTGCTCCTGTAGGTCTCCCAGAGGCAATTCTATTGAAATCGATTGTCCGGGGCGTAGTTTACCGTCGCTATTCGCCAGCTCGTAATAAATGTCTACCGTGCGACGTCCAGGAGCCGCTGCAACAATTGCATCGACGGGCGCGGCGCTGAACGGTTCTAACTTGCCAGGTAACGAAACAATCGCGGGTGAGTCGTCCGAAATAGTTGACACATCGTCCACGAAAACGGGAACCTTGATCCAAAGCTGGCTCCAGTTCGAGACCGTCCAAAGAGGATCGCCGACAATGACCAACTGGTTCCCGGCCACGTTGACCGCGCTCACGTGGCCAGTCAGAGGTGCGGTAATGGGCACCGGCCGTAGGATGATTTCATCCGCATAGGGCTCGGTCGGCAAGTACGAAAGCTTGTCGCGGGCTTCACGATAGGCAATGTCGTTTCGCTCGATCGTCTCTTGAAGTTCCAAGAGACGCGTGCCTGCGATTGCTTGATTCGCGTCGTTTTGTTGAATGCCACGCAGCTGATTCTGGGCCAGTTTCTTTGAAACCAACGCTTGATTCATCAGGACATCGGCTTCCTCCTTCGCGATCACTAGTTGCGTTTCCTCTTGCGGGGACAGAGCAGTTCGCAATGTTCCCAGCCTTTCGCCACGGGTTACTTGGGTGCCAATCTGAAGGCGTGGGTCGCTGGGGTTGGGATCATAGAAGCCAGTCACGCGGGCGCGGATGATTGACTCATTACCTGGGATTGTCATCAACCAACCGGTTGTCCGCAATGTATTTGGTAGCACTTGCGAACTGACCTTCGCGGTCTTGATACCGATCGATTCCTGAACGCTCGGAGTAATCCGAATGATCTCGCTGGTGGATGGGATGTCGTCGTCATCCGACAGTTGACCGGTGTCGATACTGCGGAATTGGCAGCCGACAAAACAACTAAGAAGGAGTAGGCCTATCGTTCGGCGCTTATCCATTTCAGATTCTTAAACCCTGTTACAACGAGTTTTCGTATTCGATCGCCCTTCTCTATCCTACATCAAACCAAGAAAACGTGTCACGATCGCGGATTAGGTGTCGTGTTCCTGAAGCTATGCGTGGTCAAATTCGCTAAATAACAGGCAGTTCAATAGCGTTCTTAGACAAAACATGAACAATAATTAACGTTCGAGCGCGGAACGTCTTCAAGGCAAAACGACCTCACCCGTCTCTGTCACCTGCCAGAGACGCCCTGTGGTAACCTCCATGGCCGTGAGGAGTCCACCAATGCTGCATCCGGTATCGAGGCAGCGACAAAAAACCCATATCAAGTAGTTTGCCCGGGGAATGACCAACGATCGCGATCTTATCGTTAAGATGTGGCCGCGGAGGTTCGACTTCGATCGGCGTCAAACGAAGAAGCCGCGAAGGCTGCTCATCCAGCGGTGAATGCCAGCAATAGTTGGCGTGCGTGAAGAAGAACTGCTCGGTTTAGTAGATTGGTTGACAGGCTTCCAAGAACTGCCAATGTTGATCCGGTACGTCGGCAAGGTCTGCCGTGGACCCATATGATTTAAGCGTGAGATCGCCTCCTTTGTATAGCCAGCGATCGACCGCCTGTGCATTGCAGCGAGCGTCGATCATCATCTCGTCATGGTTTTCCCAAGATAGCGACATGCTGACACGTTTCTCGAAGAGCAGAAAGGATCTCCAAGGTCTGACATGTCTCTGGTCCGCGATTCACGTAATCACCAAGGGTTACGATGGTGTCGTCTGCCGCAGGACGGATCAGGTCTAACATCGTTTGCAAAGTGACGGCATGTCCGTGGATATCCCCGATCGCGATCAGTCGTCCGGTGGCATTTGGTCGGTTCGGCATCAAAGTTCAGATCCAACAAATGTTTCGTAACGGCACGCTATCTTGACAGCAAAATGAGAATCGTACCGAGCGAACTTTTTCGCTGCACGCTTGTCCTTCGATGAACATCGAAATTCAATAAAATGTCGCACGCCGATGTGGGGCGTGCCAGGTTGCCGTATGATGACGACAACCGTACCTAGGCGATTTCGGAAAGCGTCCTCGAATATGCTCCTCACGATCACAACCGATCATCAGCCTGCGACCGATCTCGGTTATTTGCTGCATAAGCACCCGGAACGGTTGCAATCGTTTGATTTGGCTTTTGGTAAGGCACATGTCTTCTATCCGGAAGCAGACGTCCAACGCTGCTCTGCTTGTTTGTTGCTGGATGTTGATCCGGTCGGCATGGTTCGGGGGAAGAACCGTAACCAGGGCGATTTGCTGGGGCATTACGTCAATGACCGATCCTATGTGGCCTCTTCACTGCTGAGCGTGGCGATCGCGCAGGTTCTTGGTACGGCCATGGCGGGCCGCTGCAATCAAAGGCCTGAGCTGGCGAGCACTCCCCTTCCCTTCGAGGCCCGGCTTGATGTGCTGCCAGTTCGCGGCGGCGAGCGTTTCCTGCATGAGATATTCGAACCACTGGGATACGAGGTAGAAGCTGAACGTTATCTGCTCGATCCGGAATTTCCTCAGTGGGGCGAGAGCGTTTACTACTCGGTCACGATTCGCGCGACCGTAACGTTATCCGACTTGCTGACGCACCTTTACGTGCTGATCCCGGTGTTCGACAACGAGAAACACTATTTTGTCGGGGAGGATGAATTGGAAAAGCTGCTGGCGAAGGGAGGAGCATGGCTCGCTGCGCATCCGCAGAAAGAACAGATCAGCCGCCGCTACCTGAGGAACCGCCACAGCCTATATCGCCAGGCGTTGTCGCGATTGTTAGAGATGGAATCGCCGGAGAGCGACGAGGAGTCACCAAGACCCGCAGCGCAAGAAGAAACGCTGGAACGAACGTTGAGCCTAAACGATCAGCGTCACGGGGCTGTCTTGGCTGCATTGAAGGCGAGCGGTGCGCGAAGTGTGCTCGATTTAGG
Organism: Blastopirellula marina; assembly: GCF_002967765.1. NCBI lineage: Bacteria > Pseudomonadati > Planctomycetota > Planctomycetia > Pirellulales > Pirellulaceae > Blastopirellula > Blastopirellula marina. Next base: position 36,460 of record NZ_PUHY01000001.1, read on the forward strand.
ATGTGGAGAAGGAAAGCTCCTGCGTGATCTACTTAACGAAAAGCAATTCGAGCAGATCGTCGGCATGGATGTTTCGTTCCGTAGTTTGGAATTCGCCCAGAAACGACTCAAACTCGATCGATTGCCGGAACGTCAAGCTCAACGACTGAAGCTGTTGCACGGTTCGTTGATCTATCGCGATCGGAGGTTAGAAGGTTTTGATGCGGCGGCACTAGTGGAAGTAATCGAGCACCTTGATTCGCCTCGCCTGGCAGCGTTGGAACGGGTCGTATTCGAGTTTGCCCAGCCAAAGACCGTCGTCGTGACCACCCCCAACCAGGAATACAACGTGATGTGGGAAACCTTGCCGGCTGGCCAATTCCGTCACAATGACCACCGTTTTGAATGGACGCAGGCCGAATTCCAAGCTTGGGCCCAGCAGGTTGCTGGGCAACATGGCTACGCCGTTCGCTTTCTGCCAGTCGGTCCAGAAGATGAAACAGTTGGATCACCAACGCAAATGGGAATGTTTACGCGAAGATTGTGATCGCCGATCCATCGAATCGCAGTACGATGATCCCTCTCGACTATTCTTAGTAACTCCCTCATGAACATCTCGATCCCAAGACTCTCTCTCGTAATTCTCATCGGTCCCAGCGGTTCTGGCAAAAGCACCTTTGCGCGAAAGCATTTCTTGCCGACGGAAGTTCTTTCGTCGGACTATTGCCGTGGACTCGTGAGTGACGACGAGAACAATCAAGAGGCGACCAGTGACGCGTTTGACCTGTTGCACTATGTAGCAGCCAAGCGGCTGGCCCGGGGGCTGGTGACAGTCGTCGATGCAACGAATGTACAGCCCGAAGCGCGGCGGCCTCTGGTTCGGCTCGCGAAGGATTACCACGTGCTGCCGGTAGCGATCGTGCTGAACGTGCCAGAAGATGTTTGCCACGAGCGCAATCGTGATCGGCCTGATCGCACGTTTGGTCCCCATGTTGTGCGGCAACAACGTTCGCAATTGCGACGGGGATTGAAGGGACTAAAGCGGGAAGGATTTCGACACGTGTTTGTGCTCGATTCTCCCGAGAAGATCGAAGCGGCTTCGATCGAACGTGTTCCGCTGTGGAATGACCGAACGGACGAGCATGGCCCATTCGATATCATTGGCGACCTGCACGGATGTGGTGACGAGCTGGAATCGCTGCTGGCATCGCTAGGCTACCAAAACCAGACGTCGGCGAAGACCGACCCGGTATGGGGAGACTCTTTTTACGCACATCCCGAGGGCCGTAAGGCGGTATTCGTCGGTGACTTGGTTGACCGGGGGCCACGTGTGCTGGACTGTGTGCGGATCGCGCGGAATATGGTGCAGCACGGAAGCGGTTTGTGTGTTCCAGGTAACCACGATATGAAGCTGCTGCGCAAATTACGTGGTAAGAACGTCAAGCTGACGCATGGTCTGGCTGAGACGATGCAGGAGATCGATGCGTTGTCGGACGATGTTCGCCAGCCACTTTGCAAGCAGCTAAGTGAGTTTCTCGACGGGCTGGTCAGTCACTACGTATTAGACGACGGTAAACTGGTCGTCGCGCATGCCGGGATGAAGGAAGCGTATCAAGGACGCGGCTCCGGCAAGGTACGCGAGTTCGCATTGTTTGGCGAAACAACCGGGGAGACTGACGATTTCGGTTTGCCGGTGCGCTACAACTGGGCTGCCGAGTATCGCGGTTCGGCGATGGTCGTTTATGGTCATACGCCCGTCCCAGAACCAGAGTGGCTCAATCATACGGTTAATGTCGACACGGGCTGTGTATTTGGTGGCAAGCTGACGGCCCTGCGTTATCCGGAACGGGAGTTCGTTTCGGTCCCAGCGGCGAAGACCTACTGCGAACCAAGCCGTCCCTTTTTGCCGCAGCATGACTCAGCCGAAACGCTCTCTGCACAACAGCTTCATGATGACATCCTGGAAGCCGAGGACGTCTTGGGGAAGCGGATCGTATCGACGCGCCTTCATCACAACGTCACGATTCGGGAAGAGAACTCGACCGCCGCGCTGGAAGTGATGAGTCGTTTCGCGGCCAACCCGAAGTGGTTAATTTACCTACCACCGACGATGTCTCCATGTGAGACGTCGCAGGAACCAGGCTTGCTTGAGCATCCGGCCGAAGCGTTTTCATACTTCCGTAGCCACGGTGTCCCGCAGGTTGTTTGCCAAGAGAAGCACATGGGCTCGCGCGCCGTCGTAGTGGTATGCCAAGATGAAGAGGCCGCTCGACAACGCTTTGGCGTTTCCGAAGGGGAAATGGGAATCGTCTATACGCGTACTGGTCGTCGCTTCTTCACGGATGTAGAGGTAGAGAAGCAGTTGCTCGATCGGCTGCGGGCTGCGCTGACTGCGACAAATTTCTGGAAAGAGTTCAACACCTCTTGGGCTTGCTTTGACTGCGAGCTGATGCCCTGGTCGGCTAAGGCTCAGGAGCTTCTGCGTAGTCAATATGCTGCGGTCGGAGCAGCTGGTAATGCGGCTTTGCCACATGCCATCTCGGCGCTGACACGCACGTTTCAGCGGATGGGTGACGACAACTGGCGTGATGCCTATCCCGGTTTGGCAAATTTCGAGAGCCGATTCAACAATGCGCAGGCATTCGTTAAAGCGTACCGACAATATTGTTGGCCGGTCGCATCGATCGATGATTTGAGGCTGGCTCCGTTCCATCTACTGGCGACGGAAGGACGCACCTATCTCGATCAGAACCACATCTGGCACATGCAAACTTTGGGAAAGATCTGCCAGACCGATCCGACGATCCTGCTGGCGACCGACTTTCAGACGGTGGACGTCACCAATCAAGCCTCCATCGACGAGGGCACTCAATGGTGGCTCACGCGCACTAGCCAGGGTGGCGAAGGGATGGTCGTCAAACCGTTGGATTGGGTGGTACGTGGCAAGAAGGGGCTGGTTCAGCCAGCCGTGAAATGCCGTGGTAAAGAATACCTACGAATCATTTACAGCCCCGATTACGACTCGGATGTGAATCTTACCCGTCTGCGTCATCGTGGCTTGGCCCGCAAACGGTCGTTGGCGTTGCGTGAATTTGCTTTGGGAATCGAAGCTCTGGAGCGATTTGTACGACGCGAACCACTTCGCCGAGTCCACGAGTGCGTGTTCGGAGTGTTAGCCCTCGAGAGCGAACCGGTCGATCCGCGGTTGTAGGCGTAATCGATGCGAATCGCCAGAAATGGTTGAACTCTACGCAGGAAAAGGGCAAGATAGCGGCAACGAAATAACCACGTCGTTGCCCGCCCCAAGCAGCTCTTTCCTTCCATTCGGTTCGTCCTGCGTGTCCCCACGTACGCGGTCGGCGGCCGAACGAATCTCGCCTACCGTTTCGGGAATCTTATCGATGTTTCGTTGCCTAGCGTTGGCCTGGTTAGCTCTCCTGCTTTTCGACCATTCAGCCTCTGCCCAAGATGGGAACCGCCTAACTTATTTGGATGAGTTCTGCGATCCGTACTATGTCGATCAGGAATTTCCCAAGTTGATCACGCCGCAGTGGGTGGGTGAAGAAGGAGTCGAAGCGGTCGTCATTCTTTCGATCGACGATATGCGTGATCCCGCGAAGTATGAAGCCTTTCTTCGGCCGATTTTTGAACGCGTGAAGGAAATACATGGTTCGGCTGGTGTCAGCATCATGACGAACTGGGTCGATCCCGAAGACCCGTTGCTTGAGCAGTGGTTGACCGAAGGAGTCGCGATCGATGCGCATACGGCTGACCATCCTTGCCCATGTTTACAAGGAGGCATCTTCGCAAACGGTAAGGGAACCTACGACCGCTGTGTCGACCGATTATTCGAGATACCTCACAATCGACCGGTCGCGTTTCGCTTTCCCTGTATGGATTCAAAGAATACGCCGAGCCCCCGGATGTTCGCGGAAGCGCTTTGCAAGACTACCGAAAAGGGCAACTTCCTGCAGATCGATTCATCGGTCGACAACGTCTTCACGGCCGACGATCCCGAACTACCACGCGACCTGGTAACCGACGCGGACGGCCAGGGACGATTTACTAAATACATTCCGTTTCCGTCTTTTGTGAACAAGATCGAGAATTACCCCTATCCGTACATTATCAGCCGCACGATGTGGGAATTTCCTTGCACGATTCCAGACGACTGGCAAGGATTCAACTTGCAGCAGCCCGCCAATCCGAAGACAGTGGAAGATTGGAAGGCCTCGCTCGATGCCACGGTCATTAAACAAGGTACGGCCGCGTTCATCTTTCATCCCCATGGTTGGATTCGTAACCAGCAGTTGGTCGACATTGTCGATCATGCCGTCGAGAAGCATGGTCGGAAGGTTGCGTTTCTCCAGTTTCGCGACTGCTTAGACCGCATCAACGACAATCTGCTGAAAGGACAACCGCTGAGAACGGCCACTGGCGAAGACAACGGCGTTCGTCTGCTGGATGTCAACGCTGATGGCTTTATGGATGTGATCATTGGCAACGACGAGCTGCAGCTTACACGGGTCTGGGATCCGAAGAAAAGCACCTGGAAGGAGACGCCGTTTCCAGTCAAGTTGGTCACGATCAGCCATAAGGAAGAACGCCTGGCCCAGCGAGTTCGGTTTGGCATTCTGGGGGGAGATGTTGTCGCGTTGGCCAGCGATGAATCGATGCGTGGAGCTTGGCGATTCGACGGCACAGCTTGGAAGGAAGAGCCACACTTGCTCAGTGGCTTGACGCTCGGCGGCAAAGAGGTCGCGTTCGCCAAAGCGGGCATCGACCAGGGAATACGGCTGCGTGATCTCGATGGCGATGGCAACTGCGAGCTGATTGTGGGATCGGTCGACTTGCGTGGTATCTTCTCTTGGGATGCTGCTGCGCAATCGTGGAAGCTGCTGCCGTTTGTTCTGCCTGAAAATACCGAGATTGTCTTTGGCGACGGGCTTGATGCTGGTTTGCGGTTTGTTGATATCGACGAAGACGGGCATGAAGATGTTGTCTTTTCCGATGAACGCCGCTTTTCGCTCGACTTGTTTACCTCGCTCGAAGAAGGATGGTCGCGGCACGTTTCGTCGGGGGCACGGAACGATGTAGGCGCAATTCCAATGATATCGCGCAGTGGCACCAACAACGGAGCATGGTTCGCGAACAACTATCTCTGGATTCAGAACGAAGATACAGCCCGGCTGCCCGATGGGATCGAGCGTATGTCGTTCGTCGACATGCTACGTCCCGTCGATACCGAGCCGAAGACCGCAGCGGCTGCCAAAGAGGCCATTCGAGTTCACCCTGGATTTCGCGTCGATCAAGTCGCGGCGGAACCGCTCGTGATGGACCCGGTTTCTTACGATTGGGGAGCCGACGGCAAGCTATGGGTGGTCGAGATGGCAGACTACCCGCTAGGTGTTAATGGTCAGCCCGGGGGACGTGTCCGTTACCTGGAAGATACGGACAACGATGGAAATTACGATGCCTCGACATTGTTTCTCACGGGGCTTAATTTCCCGACCGGCGTGATGGCATGGGGCGACGGTGTGATCGTCTCGGCCGCGCCAGATATCTTCTACGCGGAAGACACCAACGGGGACGGCAAGGCAGACCAGCGTGAGACGCTTTATACCGGATTTGGAGAAGGCAATCAGCAGCACCGCGTGAATGGATTTTGGCGTGGGCTTGACAACTGGATCTATGTGGCAAACGGCGACAGTGGCGGCTCGATCAAGTCCTTCAAAACGGGGAAGACCATCGACATTCGTGGCCGTGATCTGAGGATACGTCCAGACACGGGCGAGTTGGAAGCGGTGACTGGGCAAACCCAATTTGGGCGGGCGATGGATGATTGGGGAAATTGGTTTGGCTGCAACAATTCGCGTCCGCTATTTCACTTCATGATCGATGATCACTACTATTCGCGTGCCGCACAAGTCGCAGCTCCGACGCCACTCGATCATATTTCAACGGTGACCAATACACCGATCTATCCGCGAAGCCGCGTGCTCAGTCACTGGTCGGGCTACGTTCCACCCGCGGAAGGCGAGCCAAGTCGGTTTACCTCGGCTAGTAGTATCACGATTTATCGCGATACGCTGTTTGGGCCTTCCTTTCGTAACATGGCGCTGATCTGCGAGCCAGTCCATAACTTGATCCATCGCCATGCTCTCACACCCCATGGGCTTTCGTTTCAAGGGGAGCGGGCTGCTGGAGAAGAATTTAACGAGTTCGTCGCGTCATCCGACTCGTGGTTCCGTCCTGCTTCGCTTCGAACTGGACCGGACGGAGGCATTTGGTTCACCGATATGGTACGAGAAGTTCTGGAACATCCCGAGTGGATCGATGACGAAGAAGAGAAGCGAATCGATCTGCGAGCTGGCCACGACAAAGGACGTATCTATCGAATTCTTCCCGTAACCGTACCGGGTACGGCGATCCCCCAATTCGATCAGCTGTCGAACATGGAGTTGGTTGAACAGCTTAGCAGTACCAACGGTTGGCGGCGCGACATGGCACAGCACCTTTTGATCAAACGAGACGCAAAAGATTGCGCGGCACAGCTGAAGGAAGTTGCCTTAAAGTCTGATCAGGCACTTGGTCGACTGCATGCCCTGTGCACGCTGGATGGTTTGGGTCTGCTTGATCCGGAAGTACTCGCTGCAGCCTGCGAAGATGAGCACTCTGGCATTCGGCGTCACGCGGTTCGTCTTGCGGAAACAATGCTCGACACGTCGCCCGAACTTCAAGCGGCGATTACCAAACTGGTGGAGGACTCGGCGGCAAAGGTAACGCTTCAGGTAGCCTATTCCCTCGGCGAATGGCATGCGCCAGCTTCTGGCGAACTTCTCGCTCGATTGCTACTTGCTCATTCCAAGAACCCTTACATCACGTCAGCAGCGTTCACTTCGCTGACCCCTACTAACGTGCTGACCACGTACGATATCCTGCTTTCGGCCACGAAAGACCACCCAGAGTCAAATTCGCTTCTCCAGGAGGTGATCCGGATTGCTGTAGGCTTCCACGAGAAGAACGCTATCGAGTGGATGGCGATCAGCCTATTGCCTGCTGCGGGCGAGCCGATGAGCAGCTGGCAGACCGCAGCTCTCGCAGAATTACTGACGGCGATGAAGAGCGAAAATCTCGAAACGGATGAGATTCTCAGTAGCAAAACGCAGGCAAAATTAGCTGCGACATGCTCTCGTGCTCGCGAGGCGTTGGCGAATCCGAACGAAGATTCTGCCGAAACAAGACGAAGCCTAGCTCTGGTGGCCTGCTCAGCAGATTCCGACGAAGATGACTTGGAATTGATGATTGATCTATTACAGCCCACTAACTTGCCTGAGATTCAAACGGCCGCTATCAATCAATTGTCACAGCTGAGCTCTTCCCAAGTGGCCAAAAAGATGATTCACGATTGGTCTAACTATACGCCATCGGTTCGCACGCAACTGTTAGAAGCGATCTTGTCGCGTCCGTCTTGGTGCTCGGTCTTAATGAACGCGATTGATGACAAATCCATTCCAGCGACCGAAATTGGATCGACATCGCGTCGGCGTTTAATCGAGCATCCCAACAAAGAGATCGCTAGAAGAGCCGACACATTGTTCTCCGAAAACTCGACTACGACACGCAGTGAAGTGATCGTCCAGTACGCGGATGCCTGGACGCTGTCCGGTCGCATGTTGCCAGGAAGACTCTTGTTCATGAAGCATTGCGCCAGCTGCCATCGTCTGGAAGGTCAAGGGCACGACGTTGGGCCTGACTTAACCGCGCTGACCAATAAGTCGCCAGAAACGCTCGGCACGGCCATTCTTGATCCTAACCGAGCGGTAGAAGATAAGTTCCTGGAGTATGCAGCATTGACGCTCGATGGTCGCGCGTTTACCGGGGTTCTGACTGCCGAAAGCAGTGGAAGCGTCACCCTCCTGGGGCAAGACAATAAAAAGCAAACGATTCTCCGCAAGGACCTCGACCAACTCCGCAGCACTGGGCGATCGCTTATGCCAGAAGGTTTTGAGAAGGTGCTTGATCAACAAGCGATGGCCGATTTGGTTTTCTATTTGGCGAACGTTAAGACGCTTCCGGTCGCTAGGGAATAATCTTCTAAGCCAGAATCGGGTGCAGGATGTTTCCATGCACATCGGTCAGGCGGAAGTCGCGGCCGCCGTAGCGGTAGGTGAGACGTTCGTGGTCAACGCCGAGCAGATGCAGCACTGTCGCCCAGAGATCGTAGATATTGCAGACATCTTCGATCGCATAATAGCCGAGTTCATCTGTAGCACCATAAATAGTGCCTCCCTTGATTCCTCCACCTGCCATCCAGACGCTAAAGCCAAACGGATTGTGATCGCGGCCATTAGAACCTTGCGAGAATGGTGTGCGACCGAATTCGCCTGCCCAGACAACCAACGTTTCGTCCAGTAAGCCGCGTCGCTTCAAGTCGGTAATCAGACCAGCAATGGGTTGATCGACCTGAGCGGACATGTTGCGGTGCCCCGCTTCTAAGCCGCCATGCTGATCCCACGGATTCGCAGCTTGACCACCTCCGGGCGTTTGTGGCAAGCATGACAGTTCTACAAAGCGAACACCACGTTCAATCAGACGGCGCGCTAGCAGGCATTGCCGGCCGTAAGCTGCCGTTTGAGGCTGATCGGAATCAAGTCCGTATAACGCCTGCGTCTCGGCCGTTTCGCCACCGATGTCACACAATTCCGGAACCGCGGTTTGCATTCGAAAAGCGGTTTCGTAATTCTTGATCGCGGCTTCGACTTGCACGTCCTGCGAGGTTGTATCAAGAAACTCTTGGTCGAACGACTGGGCGAATGCCATTCGCTGTTTTTGAATGTCTGGCAAAGTCGTTGGCGTGATATTGCGTATCGCTGGGGATTGATCGGCCTGCAGGATCGAACCTTGATGTTGGGCGGGAAGAAAGCCGTTACTGAACAGGCTAACGCCACCATGTGGAGCGGTGGCTCCACCACTTTGCAGGACAACATAACCAGGCAGGTCGGCCGTTTCATTCCCTAAGCCGTAGGCACACCACGCTCCGGCACTGGGATAACCCATAAACGGAAAACCGGTGTGCAAAGCGAAGTTGCCTTGGGCGTGCTCGTTCACCTTCGTGGTCATCGAGCGGATCACGGCCAACTCGTCGACCACTTGTCCAATTTTCGGAAACATATTGCTCACGGGGATGCCGCTCTCGCCGTAGTTGCGAAAAGCGAACGGACTTCCCATAACGTTGCCGTCGTTATTGAACTGCGTACGCTGAACCTGAACTGGCATCGGCTTACCGTCCAGTTCACGAAGCTTTGGCTTGGGGTCGAAAGAATCAACGTGCGACACGCCGCCTGACATGAAGCAGAAAATAACCCGCTTCGCTTTAGCGGGGTGGTGCGTAGCGGAAAGCGCCGCGCCAGCGGGAAGACCTAACGATTCCGCGGTAGCCGACTCGTGTATAAGACCGGCTAGGGCGGTCGCGCCAAAGCCTGCAGAAACTTTACGGAGCAGCGTTCGCCGTGAGAAGTTACCGTACATAGATGAACTCCTTGAAAGTGACCAACGCGCGGGCAAGTTCTTTCCAAGGTAGGAGGTCATCGGCGGTATCAATGACATCAACCTTCTCGAACTGCCAGTTAAGGGTAGCGATCTTCTCTTCCAATTGCTCTGCTTTTTGACGCGTCTCAATGTCCATTGCTTCCAAGACTTTTCGCTCGGTAACTCCGGTCGGTCCAAGGCGGGCAGTTTGAGCGATCTGTTCGTCGGTTAGCGCACGATCATAAAGCTGAGCTTGGAAGACCTTACCCGAAAGAAAGCGATTGCCAGTACCTGGCAAATGACGAAGCCCGAGCGTGACGACCGTATTGCCCGAGGTGAAAGGAAAGGGACCGCTACTTTGATATGCTTTGCCGTAGGCAACGCCGTCGCGATAGCCGATGATTCGTCCATCCGCGCGATAAACGATCGCCACATGGACAGGCCGCTCCGTTGCTTCGGCTTCCGTTAACCCCGAGAACGTTTGCGTTCGGACGAAACTGTTACTTCCTGCCAGCCAATGACCTGCTTGCTGTTCTCCGAAAACGATTGCGTCGAACACATTACCGTTAGGAAGTTGCACGCTCATCACGCCGCCGCCGCGCTGCGTTAAGTTATCGAGCTGAACCCACGCTTCCAAGGTTTTGGCTGTGAGGTTTTGCTGGAGGGGAGCGGTCACCAGATAACCTTGATTGCTGAGCACCAGTGCGTCCCCATCTACCGTGGCACCGCCGACCAAAGTTCCATCAGCGGAACCGATTTGATCTTTCGTCGACTTTGCGAAATCCCACTTGGCGATCGGTTTTACCGCATCGGCAGGCAAAGTGGTCCGTTCGATCTGCCGTGCGTCTTCCAGTTTCGCTCGAATTGGTTGCTTAAGCTGCGAAAGTTGGCGAGTCAGAGAGTAAACTTCCTCACGCAAGGCCAATTGTTGCTGCCGAGCGGAGGCAGAACGCTTGCGAATCAGAGACAAGTAGGCTTCGCTGCGGGCAATCTCCTCGGAAGTCGCTGCGCGTCCGAAGGCCGTCGCGAACATGCGTTGAATACGGGCCTCGTCCGTGGGGAGTTCACGATCCGTGGCGATTTGGTTCGCCCAGTTGTCGGCATATGCTTCGACTAGAGGATCGTTCAAAAGAGTTAGCGACTGCGCGGGTACGTTGGTGACATCACGCCGCCCGACCGTGCTGAAGGGCTCGGGAAAATCGAAAACGCGAAGCAGTGGATTCAAGTCGTTGCGAATCACACGCACGTAAATACTTCTCCGTGGCATTTGGTCGCTAACCGGTGGTCCGAAGGAAGTGTGATCGAGTTGACCAGAAACCGACAATAGCCAATCGCGGATGGCCTCGGCCTCCATGCGACGAACGTTGGCTCGGGCCAGATAGCGGTTCTCGGGATCTTTTTGTAACTGCTCTGGTGTCGCGCTCGATGCCAATTGCCAGGTTCGCGACAGAACGATCTCCCGAACTTGCTGTTTGAGTGACCAACCTTGGTTCGCGAAGTGTGTGGCCAACCAGTCGAGCAGTTCCGGATCGCTGGGTTTGTCTCCCATCTTTCCGAGATTATCTGGCGTGCGGACAATTCCTTGACCCATCAGATGATGCCAAATCCGATTCACCATCACCCGCCGCGTCAACGGATTGTCATCGCGAAGGACATCAGCCGCGAGTTGCAAGCGACCACTTTGCTCGGTCGCATACGGCGTGGTATCGATGGCGTCGAGGAAGTGCCGGGGAATGATATCGCCTGGCTTCTTATGGTCGCCGCGAATGTACAAAGCATGGTCTGCACCGTGGGATTCATCGAGTGTAGGAATGCGAGTGGCCACAGGAATCTCCGCTTCCAACTGGCGATAACGCTCTATCAACGATTGTGTTTTCGTCAGTTCAGCGAGTTGATTCGCCAAGAATCCATCACTCAGGCAGGCCTCAAGCAGCACGGCCTGTGCATCACTCAAGCGATCTTCTTGCCAGTCTTGTACGGCTTTTTGGATGGCTTGTTCGTAACAGGCGATCAGGTCATCAAGTGATTGCGGCATCTGCTGCTGCGTTGCGGACAGGAGTGCGGGAATCCACTCAGGACAGTCCGGTGGCGCGGGTTGATCGGGATAACGGATCATCGCACGGCGAATGCCAAACCAGGATCGTTCCGGGTCTTGAACCAATAACGGCGCATCACGTGCCGCGGCGACTTCCAGGTGGATTGTGTCTCCCGACCAGTAATCGACATCGAAGCGAATCCACTGCCAGTTTGGGGCAAGTCGACGGACCGGTTGAATTGTGCCACTCCGAGGATAATCTTGCACAACGTAGCGGAATTGCGATGCGCCGTCGCCGATCGCTTGTACCCAGACTTCCCCATGGGGCTTCAGAGGGAAGTCGCGCGACATCAATCGTGCGGGAAGTTTGTCAGAGATGCCATGCGAGTAGACGCCAGAAGGATAGATTCCCTTCAGAGCTCGGTTTCCGTTTGGCTCGATGGCGAAGAATCCTGCGCGGTTCGGTTCGTCTGGAAGCCCAGCACCGCGTGTGTACCAAGTGGCATACGCTTCAGAATGGGCGAGATTCCATTTGGTCTCAAGTTCGGCGGCGTCGAACTGCTTCAGTTCGTCTCGTTTCCGCTGCCAATCGGCCTCCACCCTCTTCCAGCTATCCGCGAAGGTGTGACCATCGGCGAGTTCGGTTTGGATCGTTTGGAGGGCAAGCCAAGGTGATTGAGGCTTTGTCTTATCGGGCGGATCTGCCGCGAGTTTGCGAAGTTGAGGGGAGACCTTTTCAAGCGACATCTGCCAGTCTGTTGCCAGCGATTTGCGGATATCTTTCTTGAGCTGCGTTAGATCTGGTTTGCGTGCGTTAAGTCGTTCGGGCAACTCGATGGCTTCACGACCAGGACGGCAAGTGGCAAGAATTCCAAAGAGAGAATAATAGTCCGCCTGACTGATCGCATCGAACTTGTGATCGTGACAACGTGCACACGAGACGGTCAACCCGAGGAATGCCTTGGAGAAACAGTTGATTTGATCGTCCGTAAAACGAACCCGCTCGTCCAGGACGTCGGTCGGTGAGAATCCATGAAACACCATTCGCCAATGCGCGGTACCGATCAGCGATTCGTTGATCCCCAGTGCATTGTTAATACGTGGCTCTGGCAAAAGGTCCCCAGCAATGTGCTCGCGGATCAGTTGATCAACCTTTACATCTTCGTTCAAAGCTCGAATCAAGTAATCGCGGTAGAGCCAGGCATTCTCGATCTCGGGATCCCCTTCACTGCCGTGTGATTCGGCGTAGCGTGTCCAGTCCATCCAATGCCGTGCCCAACGCTCGCCGAAGTGAGGACTTTCCAACAGCGAATCGACCAGTTGTTGGTAGGCGGCATCTCGCTCCTCGCCTGACGCGGCTTCCAATCGGCTCGTCCACTGTTGGACTTCCTCAGCGGAGGGAGGCAGTCCGGTTAAGTTAAAGTACAGCCTCCGGACCAATACCTCGGCCGAGGCCAATTCGGCAGGCTCAAGATTGTGTGTTTTGTGCTGGCGATGCACAAAACGGTCGATCGGATTACCATTCCACTGAGGATCGTCCGACGCAGGAACTGTCGGTGAATTGACAGGTTGAAAACTCCACCACGCCTTTCTGCGCTTCAGCACCTCTGGCCATGAGGTAGCAGCCGACGCCTCTTCGGCAGAGGGGGGCTCGTCGCGGGGATCGATCGCGCCACCAGCGATCCAGGTCTGAAAGTCTTTCAGCACAGCATCATCGAGCTTTGGTCCGCCCTGCGGCATTTCCATCCCGGGGACTTCGTGCTTTAGGATCGCCAGGAGTCTGCTTTGTTCAGGCTTGCCAGGAACCAGAACCGTGCCGTTTTCGCCGCCATTGAGAAGCGCCTGTCGATAATCAACGGCGAAATCACCTTCGGCCGTGTTGTGCGAGTTGTGGCACTCGTAGCAGCTTTCGATTAAGACCGGGCGGATCTTCGCCTCGAAAAACTCGATCTGCTTCTCCCTAGCCGTATCAACCGCATACAGCGGATTGACGCCGAGCGAAAGGAAGCATGCAGTCAAGAACGATCGCACAAACAAAGACACACGTCGTCTCCGTCGGTTGTGTCAGCGGTGGACTGGTACTCCACGCGACTAACGGAAGAAGAATGGAGGGGAGGAATAACTCGAAAGGAAGGCGGGGAAAGGAGTTAACTCAAGAGTATGATGAATGGGACCCGTGTGTCAATTGAATTCGGCGGAAGCACCGCTTTCCCGAGTAAAAGGTTGCATTTTCCCTGCGGAAAAGAGTACAACAACACGAACCTGCCGATGTGCGCCATATTGCACTTTGCTTCTCTTCCTCCTGCGATGTTCGCCCACTTCGCGCCTCCACTCGGTGTGCCTAATCCATGAATGATTCTCTCCGTCGTCTGCTGCCTATGTGCGGTTTGCTCCTGTTTGCCTCCGTTGCGATGTCGCAAGACCTAGAAACGCAATTGAGAGAAGTCGATAGTACCACATTGGCTGCTCGTGCTCGCCTGCGTGGTAACCCCAAAAGTGGTGCGCTCGTCTTTTTCAAATCGGCCGCTGCTTGTGCGAAGTGCCATGAACCAGGGGACCAGTCCCTATCGCTGGGGCCTAAGCTAACGGAACTTGGCAAGGATGCGACCGACGCGTACATCGTGGATGCGATTCTGCATCCTTCCAAGACGATTCGTAAGGGATACGAGACGTTTTCGATCTTAACCGACGACGGTCGGCTCCATGTAGGGTTGGTTCAATCGAAAACCGACAAGCAAATCGTGCTCCGAGATGCTAATGACATCAGCAAGGAAACTAAGATCGATCAGGCCGCGATCGAAGAAATGGCTCAGACTGACAAGTCGCTGATGCCGGATGGTTTGGTCGCTTCGCTGCGAAACGAAAAGGAGTTTTATGATTTGGTTCGCTACGTAAGCGAAGTCGCCCACGGCGGGGCAAAGCGTGCCCAGCAACTTCGTCCGAGCGCTGAGGAACTGCTCGTGAAAGACGACTCGATTGGCCTCGATCACGCTGGAATTCTAAGCTCGCTAGGAGAAAGCGATCTTCGTGCTGGTCGCAATATCTATATGGGGTACTGCATTAACTGCCATGGCGAAGACGGCAATACTCCCAAGTTGCCTACCGCGCGCGCTTTCGGCAAGGATAAGTTAAAATTCGGAGCCGATCCCTATTCGATGTTCCTCACGCTAACACGCGGTGCCGGTTTGATGGCACCGATGCAGCATCTTTCGCCCCGCGAACGCTACCAGGTTGTAGGATTCATCCGCGAAGAAATGATGAAGGAACGTAATCCTGAATATCAAGAGGCAACGGCCGAATACTTGGCCGGATTGCCGAAAGGGACGGATTCGGGCGATTGGAGTGAATCGGGTGATCGCGATTTTGGGCCCGTGTTGGGATCGCAGATAGGTAGTAGCGTCAATAACGCGTTAACGTTTCGCTTGAACGACGAGATCACCGTTGGCTACGACCTGCACCGCATGCGCTTGGCCGGGGCGTGGAAAGGTGGCTTTCTCGATCTTTCTCAGACGCAGCATTACCGCCAGCGTGGCGAGCAGATGCCGAAGATCGACGGCGATATTCTATATGGATTGACCGACTGGCAATGGGTATTGGGGGATTCGTTCGAGATCACTGCAGAGGCCAAACCGCCTCGCGGCCCGGTGAATGCTGACCTGGCAACGTACCAAGGTCACTATCTTTACAACGGTCGCGCCATTCTCAGCTATAAGATTGGAAACCGGCAGATCCTGGAGTCGATCGCCGGAGAGGAAGCGGGTACCTTAGCGACGATTTCTCATACGCTGCGAATCGAGCCTGGCGATGAACCACTGAAGCTGAGCGTAGGGCGATTGGACACGTTGCCAACACCACCCGTTTCTATTCCTCATCTGCTTACCGACACGCGGCAAGTCGATACCGAGCCTCACGGAATGAGTGTGATTTACGGCAAGCCGGATGTCCAGCGACGTCCTCCTTCTATGAAGAACGAGCCGTTACTTGTCGTCAAAGGATCATCCGCTCGTAATTTTGACTTGGGAACGCCAGGACGCACTATTTTGGTCCGCTTCAAGACCGATCAGGAGGGCACACTGATCGCCTCGGCCCCACCGGAAGGGAAATGGACGCCCGAAGGGAAGACCTTGTTTATCCGCGGCAAGCGTTTGGTTTACGACATCGGTTGGGTGGGTGCGATCGTAGGAAAAACTCTGGTGACCGACAATCGATGGCACGTTGCGGCCCTTGTAGTCGAAAGGGAACAAACGCGGTTGTACTTGGACGGAAAGCTGGAGGCATCGCGGAATAGATTCCGAAGACCACCTGTGAAGGACCACGTGCTCAAGATCGGGGCGACTGCAACCAATTTTGGTGGAGACTATGTCGGTGAACTCGGTACATTGCAGATCCTCGACAAGGCCCTCTCTGGGGAACAAATCGCCGCGATTAAGCCAGACACGGCTCCCATCGAAGAAGATAGCCTGTTCACATGGCAGCCACCTCCGACGCAAATTGCCGTATCAAACCGAGGAAAGAAGAATGATGGCTTACTAGCGTTCGACGGCGTTTTTGTGGCCGCTTCCATCACAGGAGACACGAAGGATCTGACGTGGGAGTCGACCAGCGATGGGCGAGCCGTACTAAGAATACCTGCCGGAGATCGTCCACGACTCGTACGAATCACCCGTGCGGCGTGCGATTCCCTCGGCGACTTGGAACACTTCGAGGCATACACCAAGGCAACCGCGGCCGAGCAGCCGGTCGCGGACTTGAAACAGTGGACCGAAGGTGGGCCCACACGCTGGCCCCAAGTTTTAGAGGTAACCGGCCAACTGGGTGAACCGATCAACGGTTACGCCCTTGATACCATTCCGATCCCATTCGATAACCCCTGGAACGCTTGGATCCGGACCAGCGCACTCGACTTCTATGACGATGGTCGCGCGGTGGTGACAACTCATGGCGGCGATATCTACATCGTGAGCGGGATCGACCAAACGCTCGAAAAAGTGACTTGGAAACGCTTTGCTTCCGGTCTTTTCGAACCGTTCGGAGTACGGGTCATTGATGGAACGATTTACGTCACCTGTCGTGATGGCCTCAAACGGATGCATGACTTCGATGGCAATGGAGAAGCAGACTTCGTCGAGGCGTTTTGGAACGACGACGACGTTTCATCCATGTTTCATGCCTACAATTTCGATTTGCAGACCGACTCGGAAGGAAACTTCTACTTCGCGAAAGCAGGTCAATACACGCAGCACCATCGACCAGGAACCATCATGAAGATTCCGCCGGAAGGTGGCCATGCCGAGGTCTTTGCTTGGGGGCTGCGTACGCCGAACGGAATGGGCAAACTGAAAGACGATCGATTTACGGTCTCAGACAACCAAGGTCCTTGGATGCCCGCTGGCAAGATCTCGTTGATTCGAAAAGACAGTTTTATGGGCAACATGCCCATCAACGACGAACAACGAAAGTGGTTGACGGCGAAACATGGAGGAAAACTGCCGGACACGTTCGACGAACCGATCATTTGGACGCCGCAAGAACTCGATAGCTCGTGCGGAGGTCAGGTCTGGGTCGATGATCCACGGTTCGGTCCTCTTGCGGGTAGATTGATCCACTCCTCCTTCGGAAAAGGGTGGCTCTATTACATGTCACTACAAGAGATTGATGATACGATGCAAGCCTCGATTGTGGCCCTTCCGCACCAGTGGGATGCCGGTGTGATGCGACTCCGAGTGAATCCGCACGACGGGCAGCTTTATGGCACAGGTCTATCAGGCTGGCAAGGACCCAACGGCGGAAAAGATGGCTGCCTGCAGCGGCTTCGATATACGGGTGAACCATGCTCGATCGTCGATAACTTCAAGGTCACGCCGGACGGCGTGGAATTGACCTTCAGCTTTGAGTTCGAGCCAGCTTCGGCTGCTAATCCCGAAAGTTGGTCAGCCGAGATGTGGAACTACCTCTGGTCGGCTCGTTACGGATCGGATCAGTTTTCGGTCCGTCGTCCTCAACAGCGTGGGCACGATCCACTGACAATCGAGTCGGTCGAGATCGTGGACGCGAAGACCGTGCGTCTGCACATTCCTGGACTGGATGTGTGCGATCAATTACGGCTTGAGATGCAATTGAAGGACGCCGAGGGGAAGCTCTTCACGGAAGAATTATTCGCCACGGTTCATAAGATCCCGGCAAAGAATCAAGCGGACAAACCGCGGTAAGCGGTTTTAACGCCTGCCGACCGCTGGAATCAAGAGGGCAGTCTTGATCCCGAGCGGCCGAGCGAGACGGTAAGGAGATATCATCTACGGGACGATTACAAATCACCCGAAATGACCTGGCCATCCCCTTTGTCTGCGATGCGATTAATCGAAACGCTGTCCATGGTGTCGCTGAAGTAGCGTACACTACCATCGCTGAGCACGAACTGGGCACCGCCCGGGTGATGCGAACCAAAGCTGTACGAGTTGGTTCCGTTGATCGTGTAGACGCCGCTCTGGCTTCCACTTGCCGTCACGCCGCGCAGAGTCTGATGGGTGGCCACGTTACTGCTGGCTCCGCCCAGGGTCACGCCAACCCAAACGGCACCGCGATAATGAATCAGGTCACCGGAGGAATTGCGAGTTCCGTTTTGGCCGAATGGAACTTCGCCAATCATGACCGTGTTGGTCGTTCCGTCGGTCACATCGCGAAACTTAGTCGAGCTGTTTGCCGAGAACATACCATTTCCGCCGTTTACGCAGCTTCCAGCATAGTAAGCACAATCGTCGTCGGAGTAATTGTACTGCGTGTTCTTGTCGCCAAAGACACCTTTATACGTCGATAATCCGTGCGATGGTTCCGAAGAGGCATTCTTGAACTCAGGATTCAAGTTGTCGCCAGGAGCACTCGGGCAGCGATATGTTTCGATTAACGGCTGCGAGTACTGCAAGATATCGGCGTCATCCGAACAGAAACGTGTGTTGACTTGCAAAGCTTCGTACCGATTGTTCTGTTCGATCTGCGGCAAGATCATCGCCCCCCAGCCCCAGCCAGGTCCCGAGAGCGTCGAGTAAGTGCCGTAAGGAGTGCGGCGATAGAATCCAGCAGGGAAGCTACCGTGAACGTCGTGATAGTTGTGCATGGCCAATCCCTGTTGCTTGAGATTGTTGGCACATTGGTTCCGGCGAGCTGCCTCGCGAGCTTGTTGAACCGCAGGTAAAAGCAAAGCGATCAAAACGCCGATGATCGCAATCACGACCAAGAGTTCGACGAGGGTGAAGCCGTTTCGCTCGTTTCGCGGCCGGGTGACGGGTCGTGTACTCATTTGAGTCCTCTCGGGGTATACGCCGTTACGGTAGGAAAGATGAAGTCGGATGCCCGGGTGCCTCGTACGACTCTTGGGCATGTTCTCTACCGTAGTGATTGAGTTCCTTAATCAAAAGGGAAGTTTGCGCAAAGGAATTACCCCAATTTGCGGAATTGTCCTGACAGCTCGAACTGCTTCGTTTTGGGATGATAATTGACAACGCACTTCCCCACAGAAACAGCCGCTACGGGGGATCGTAGCGGCTGCTCTGCCAGGCTTGGTTGATTAAACAACTCGTCGACGGAAGGTCGAAGAGTACGTGTTGGCTGGTCGTAGACCAGAAGCGTTTAATGAACGAAGCCCTACCTCACTGAATCGTCGGATTTAGTCTGCGCTGGCGAGTTCTTGCCACTTGCGATTACGGTTCCGCGAGCGGGTTATTTGAGAGATAGTCGCCTGATTTCGGTCTGCTTTTCAGATTGAAGGCAAACGAGTTCTCACCCCCTTGAGCGATCTTGACGACTTCAACACCATTCTCGGAATAGACAATCGGGATGGAGATCGCTTTCCCAGAGCTGTCTTTCGTTTCGGCGTTCGAGCTGATCTGAACTAGGAAATCACCGATGGCTATTCCTTCGCCATGAGTTCCCGTTGCCAATTGGAATTGACCACTGGAATCGGTTATTGCCGAGGCAATCGGAGCCGATTCGGAATGAAACACCACAACAGCATTTGCGACAGGTTTGCCATCCATACTGACGGTACCGGAAGCAGGCGAAAGCGAATAGCTCGGACCACCATACGAACATCCGACGGCGATCAATAAGGCAATCAATAAAAGAGAACGAATCCACGTCTTAAAGCTAGTCATAAAAGCGACGACTCTGGCTTGGTGGAAATTGGCAGGCATAGAAGATCTCTCAAGTCTGTGTCGTTTGAGCTTCAAAAGGAGCCAGACTCGAATACTACAAACGCCCGAGTCTGGCTGAAGATAAACATCAGGAACCGGCTTACAAGGACTCCAGGACTTGCCCATCGTTGCGGGCGGAAATCCGGTTGATCATCACTTGATCGATGGTGGCCGAAAAGAAGCGAGCGCTTCCATCGCTTAAGACGAACTGAGCACCACCAGGATGATGTGAGCTGAATGATCGTGCGTTAGTACCGTTGATAATGTATTCGCGGCTGGTCGCACCACTGGCGATCACGCCACGCAATGTTTGGAATGTTGCGACGTTACTGGATGCCCCACTAGGTGTCACGCCAATCCAGACCGCCCCGAGGTAACTGATGGGATTGCCGGAGTTGTCTTTGGTACCATTTGGTCCGAAAGCAACCTCGCCGACCATCACCGTATTAGTTGTCCCATCAGTAACATCTCGCATCTTGACACTGCTATTGGGCGAGAACATTCCGTTTCCGCCATCGACACAGCTACCTTGTGCTCTTGTGCAACCGTCAGGATTACCGCTGTAGGTTGCTTGCGTATTCAGATCGCCGAATACCCCTTTATAGGTCGACAAGCCATGCGAATACGTAGCACTGCCGGACACCATCACATCATTTACGTCTTTGCCAGGAGCACTTGGGCAGCGATATCCAGAAATGAGCGGCTGCGAGTACTGCAAGACCGCGACATCATCCGAGGTGTAAGCACCGTTGGAAATGTTCAAGGCTTCGAAGCGGGCGTTCTGTTCGATCTGCGGAAGAATCGCGGCGCCCCAGCCCCAGCCGGGACCGGCGAAGGTTGAAATCGTGTACGGCGTTTGACGCCAGAAACCAGCAGGGAAAGCGTTATGCACGTCGTGATAAGTGTGAAGAGCGAGCCCAATCTGTTTCAAGTTGTTGGAACACTGCATACGGCGAGCAGCTTCGCGGGCTTGTTGAACGGCCGGAAGCAACAAAGCGATCAACACGCCAATGATGGCAATCACGACCAATAGTTCGACAAGGGTAAAACCTCGACGAGAAGACCCGATACTTGTTTCCATAAAGTCTCTTTAATTTTGGTGTTATGAAGGGTCAACAGATGATACCGCTTGGAAAGCAAGACATCCGATCTGCCTTCCTGAATGCAAGGATAGACCGTTTGCTATCATGCCCCTAGAGACGTTCGCGCAAAATCATTAACCGATTTTGCAGATTGAATTAAGCGATCATCTGGTGCCCGTCAGACACCGAATTTCTCACCCGATTGCGAGGTGTCCAATGATTAACGGCCGATTCAATTAACCCGTTCATAGAGAAGTTGAACAATCCGGAAAGCATGGTTCATTGACCATCGTGCAGAAGATCTTGAGGGTGATTTCTGCGGAATTCGCCCGGTGTTAAGCCCGTCATTCGTTTGAAGAAACGGAGCATGGCGTTCTCGCAGCTGAAGCCCGCCTGTTGACTGATCTCGGCCAAGGTCAGATCAGTTTGCTTGAGAATATCCTTCAGTACCTTCACCCGAGCAAAACGGATTTCCTCGGCCGGAGAACGCTTAAGAACTTTACGAAAGCGTTCTTCTAAGGAACGTCGTGAGACGTCCAAGTGACGCGTCAAATCCGAAACACTGATTGCGACATCACAGTTTCGCTTAATAAACGCTACGGCATCCTGAACGAGTGTGTCGGCCGCAAAGACCGTGTCGGTCGAGGCTTTCTCAACGATTCCTTCAGGTGCCACCAAAAGTGGCGTATGGCGTGGCTTGCCTCCGGAAATCAGGCGATGCAGTTCTTTTGCCGACTCGTATCCGACCTGTTCGACACGCTGCTCGATGTACGAGATCGGCATCGGCGAAAGCTTCGATACCAGCGGATCATTCTCGACGGCCAGAACAGCCACATCGTTGGGGACGTTAATACCTTCGGCGCTACATGTGAGCATGATCTCACGCGCCTGAATCGTGTTCCACGCCACAATACCCACCGGTTTCGGGAGAGTCCGAACCCATTGCACCAAGCGATCTCGCTGGAAATCAAAGTCTGGCTGTGGCACGGCAGGATCAGGAGCAAACTGATAGGTGCGGCAACCGGCATTCTCCGCTGCCGTAACCAGTTCGGGCAGGACAGCATCTTGGTAACTGTAGTAGAGCGGTGGGCCGATATAGCCGATGTGCTCGAAGCCGCGATTGACGAAAAACTCCCCTGCCAATCGGCCAGCTGCTTGCGGATCGGCAATCACCTTAGGAAAGCGATGGCTATGGACGCCATGCCACGAGACATTAATCGTCGGCAAGTTGTGTTTGGCGATGGATTGCCGGAGCGGTTCGTCCGAAATACGTGAGATGACCCCCTGCCCTTGCCAATCGGTGGGAAGGGAAGGTGGTGTTTTGACGCCACGCGGATGCAGCCAGAAATCCCACCCACCATGCTCGGCCGCAAATCGAGCAATGCCATCCATGATGCTTCGGCTCCAATGGCTTTCGTTTAGAATCAGGAGGGCAATACGGAGGCGATCTGGGTAGGCGGAAATCCGCTTAATCATGGTTGGCTTCTCTTGCAGGGTCTGGTGTCTCTTAGTCTCCGCCGGAGGGACTTTTTCGTCGCTCGCAACTAAAAGCGCTACCTCAATATGCAACTAATGGACCAATTCAACCGCCGTGAGAGGCCATTCGTTTGCCCGAAGGTGGGTAACCCTATTAAAGTCGGACTCATCGCGTCGCACCCGGAAAAATCGAACATTTTTCTGCGCAGAAGGACATTGCGACTACCCGAGCGACCAGAGATAGTTGTGCTTAGGACATTGCAGAGATGCCCACTTTTAAGGCATTTGAAGCGTGTCCCGCGTTGCCTGCCCCTGTTTTCCTTCGCTTCAAGGACCAACCATGAAGTCCCGTTCAAGTTGGCAAATTCCCCTTACGCTTCTTGCCCTCGCACTGGCATCAACCACGACGGTCACCACTGAATTGCAGGCCTGCACGACCGCAGTGATTAGCGGCAAGGCGACCCTCGATGGCCGTCCAATTCTGTGGAAAAACCGCGATACGAGCTCGGATCGCCATAACGAAGTTGCCGTCATTGAAGGGGGTAAGTTCAAGGCGATTGCGGTGGTCAATGCAGGCCAACGGAAAACGGTTTGGATGGGGGTCAACGAGGCAGGTTTCTGCATTGAAAACTCGCTGAGTAAAGACCTGGCCGTCGAAGGTTCCTCAGGGCCCGGCAACGGGACAACCATGCGAATGGCCTTACAGACATGTGCCACCGTCGAGGACTTTCAGAAGCTGCTCGAGAAGACCAACAAAACGGGTCGCTCTACCGTGGCGAACTATGGCGTGATCGATGCCCAAGGTGGCGCTGCTTTGTTCGAGACCGGTCCAAAGTCGTTCACTCTCTTCGATGCCAACGATCCCAAAGTTGCCCCCAACGGCTATATCGTTCGATCGAACTTCGCGACGACTGCTCAAAAACTCAGTGCGAATCCAGCACGCGATCAACTTACTAATATCTACTCCGGCGACCGTTACCTTTGCGCTTGCCGAACGTTGGAAGCTTGCCGCGAGGATCAAGTTATTTCACTGCAAGAGGTCATCCGGAATTGCGCTCGTGATTTGAGCGATCCAAGCGGCAAGCCATACCCAGGTTCCATCAATGGTTCGGCGGGAAGCTTGCCAGAAGTGATTTCGACCAAGAATACTATCAGCCGCACCACCACCGTCTCGGCCGCCGTGTTTCATGGGGTGAAGCCGGGCGAGGATCCGAAACTAACCACAATGTGGACGATGCTGGGAGATCCGAAGTTTTCCATCGCGGTTCCTGCATTCTCGATCGGCTCGGTAGCGGATGACCTGGCAGATGAGCAAGGAGGCGAGATCGGTGAAATTGCCATTTCGCTACGAGATTGGAACATGACTTCCGACAAAGACGCTATCTACAGCGCCGCAATGCCAGGAATTTGGGTCGACCTGTGGAAAGTGGAAGATCTCCTCATGGAACTTACCCTCGCTGCGAAGGAACGCTGGGTAGCAGAGGGCGTCTCGCTGGAAGAGGTAAGGAACCTACAAGAGAAAGCGGCGGAAGCCGCGATGCGAGCTATGGAAAAGGAATTTTTGGAATCTAAGGAAGCGGCGCTCACGCTACCCGCTCCACAGGCTCCTGCGTTCTAACCACTGCCTGCCAGTTGACGCGTTCGCAAACGAATTGACTTCCCCCCCGTGTATCCACCTGAGAAGGTTCTTATATCGATGAAGATCACTCGGTCAGCCATACGGCTACTTTGCATCGGCCTTATCCTCGCCATCTTGGCGATGGCCTCGCCATCGGTCACGTTCGCCCAGAAAGCGAATTCGACGCAATTGATTCGCGTTGCAGTTTACGATCACTCCAACGGCGAATCAGCGGGCTGGAAGAATCTGCAAAAGATCTTGGTACCTGATACCGGTTTCGAAACGACAATGGTTACGCCGCAAGACATTCGCGATGGCGTGCTTAAGGATTATGACGTACTGATCATGCCTGGGGGTTCCGGCAGCAAACAATCGTCGATGCTAGAAGAACAAGGCCGAGAGAACATTCGCAACTACGTCTCCTCAGGGGGTTCGTACGTCGGCATCTGTGCTGGGTCTTATTTGGCTTCCTCGCACTATCCTTGGTCGCTGGGAATCTTGAACGCCAAGGTCTGGGATCGTTCGCACTGGAATCGGGGAACCGGAACGATTGAACTTGAATTCTCCAAGAGCGGATGCGAACTGTTGAAGACCGACAAGAGCCAGCTAGAGTGTTACTATGGTCAAGGGCCGTTGCTGGTCCCTGACAATCAGCCAGACTTACCAGGTTACGAAGTCTTGGCCTCGTATGGCACCGAGATCGCCAAAAAGGGCGCTCCCGAAGGTGCTATGGTCGGAACGCATGCGATCGTCAGGACGAAGTTTGGTGAAGGCCGCGTAATCTGTTTCAGCCCGCATCCCGAGAAAGACAGTGGACCTCATTCCCTGATGATCGAAGGGGTTCGTTGGGCAGGTTCGGCGCCGAAAAACTAGTTTCCGTCACGCATTTACTCGTCACTCAGCCCAAGGCATTCTTGCCTAGGGCGTCATGCTCGACTCGCTTCGGTAGGACTTTGCCTTTGATTTTCCATCGCCCCTTTGACCTGCAGACGCTGGACCACGTTGCGCGCATATCGCTTCCTTGTCTGGCCGCACGTGCCAAAGAGCATCATTATCCTTGGGACTTGGCCGAGTTGTTTCCAGAACCGAACTCCCGAATCTCATTCGTGGGATATGGAAGCTTGATCAACTTGATGTCGGCCCGCCGCTCGTTCTCGGATGAAGTGGTGCGTTGTGCGCGTCCGGTGGTAGTCCTCGGTGCAAGACGAATCTACGAATACGTAATGAGCCCGCGCGGACGTGGCATCTACGGTGTCGATCACCGCCAAGGTGGATACGGCGTTCTGAACGCACGCGTTTCCAAGGACGACTGGTTCAACGGGGTTGAGTTTCAGTTGGATATCGATGCTTTCCAATCGCTCCAGATTCGTGAGTCCGCATATGATCTGCTGCCCGCATGGACGGTGGACTGGGAACAGGATGTTCAGGAACCACACCTTTCCTACTTCCTGAGTTGCCGCCGCGAAACCTTTGGCGGTCGACAAACGATCGACTCTGGCATTTTACCGCATCCCAAATACCACGAGGTTTGCGAGGATGGATGTCGCGCCGTTTCCGGTGACTTCCTCAACGCGTTTCGAGCCAGCACTTGGGTACGCAATGTTCGGATGAGCGACACACCTGAACCACATCATCCAGCGCGATCTGATGACTCAGGTCAGTCACCGATCGTCGCTGAATAATTGGGAGCGATCTCACAGCATGCGTTACACCAGGCTCGCATCCCAAGTGACACCACACCCATACCCTTCGGGGCGGGTGAAGTTACCCTGGTTAAGCTTGACCCCATCGGCAGGCTGGCTTGCCAGAAGGAATGCCCCATCCAAGTCGGCATAATCCAAAAGGGGGACCAACTGGGCCGCGGCTGAAATCGCGACATCTGATTCGATCATGCAACCAGCCATGGTCTTCAGCCCGCGAACGTTGGCCTCTCGCAACATACGAAAAGCAGGGGTCAAACCACCGCACTTGCATAACTTGACGTTAATCCCGTGAAACAGGCCGTCGCATTCCCGAACGTGATGTTCTCGTTGACAGCTTTCGTCTGCGATGATTGGCAACGCCGACTCCTCGAAGACGACACGTTTCGACTGGACGGGCGCGTCGGCTGGCAGCGGCTGCTCGATGAACTCGACTCCTAGTTCGGCCAGGGTGATTGAATTACGAATGGTCTCCACGACCGTCCAGGCACAGTTCGCGTCAACGCGGAGCATCGCATCGGTGTTCTGCCGCAGCGCCTCGACAATTTCCAGATCGTTCGGCGTACCCAATTTGACCTTCAGGATCGGCCAGTCGGCGTAGCTTTCAACCTCCCGCAGGACTTCGTCCATGGGGCCAATAGAAATCGTTACGCTTGATTGAGGCACGTTCCGCCACGATAAACCGTTTCGCTGATAGACCGAACTGGAATTCAACTTTCCATATAAGTCGTGGGCAGCTTGATCGAGCGCGGATAAAGCGAAATAGTTATCGTCCAGCAGCGGCGCGAAATGGTTCCATAGTGCTTCTGGCGTGGTGAACTCGTAGTCTGCCAATTCCGGAACAATCCGTTCAAGTGAAGAAGAGATTGTGGCCGCATCATGACGGTAGTAACTACTTTTGACGGCTTCGCCCAGACCAACGCGTCCCTGGTCGTGCAGTTCTACGATAACGCTTTCCTGTTCGGTAATCGCTCCTCGCGAAATCGCGAACACCCGGCGCAGGGGGAGCTTGACCTGATGGATATCCAATCTCACGCTCGCACCTTCTTTCCCAGCTCGATCACGGCATCCGCCAGTACGCCCGGCCCGTCACGATACACATCGCAAACGGGCAGACCAAGTTCCTCGGCGACTCGCGCCTTCTCGACCTCGGCTTCCTCAGGCGTGATGCGACGACCGTTCAACGCAACACCAATCACTTGGCAAGGATTTCTCGCCGAGGCTAACATCTCGTACAGCGTGCAAAGCTCTGACAACGACTTGAGGGGCACATGATCCAATCCCTTCGTCGTTTCGCGAGTTGCCTCGTAGCACAGAATGAGGCCGTGTGGCGCGCAACCATGCAGCAAGCCGACGGTCACCGCCGAGAAGGCCGGGTGGACAGCACTGCCCTGCCCTTCGATCAACAAATAATCGAATTCCGAGTTGTCGAGAATCATGTTTTCGATCGATCCATTCACGAAGTCGGAGACGACCGAGTCGATCGGAATCCCACGGCCGGAGATCATGATGCCGGTTTGACCCGTTGCGAGGAACCGAGCATTCTCGTTTCGCCGCAGCAATTCTCGTTCGATCTCCAAAGCCGTGAACATTTTGCCGACCGAACAGTCATGGCCCACCGTATGCACTCGAACCGAATGGGCTGGAAATGTGGCGTGCTTAGCTGTGTCGCGAAATCGATTTCGTCGGACGTCAATCAGCTTAGCACCGGTCTTATTCGCAATCGCAACAAGTTCCTCGTCCTCGATCATGTGATCGTGCAAGCCGGAAACGACATCGATGCCTGCATGCACGGCTTCGTGAATGGCATTGCGCATCGCGGCAGGCAATCGTCCTCCAGGAGGCGAAATGCCGATGAACAACGCATCAGGCTGATCGACTTGACTCAGCGAAGACACCATCGGGGTGTCGCCACCGTGCCCCAAGCACTCGCCGGTGGTACGAGCCGGCGCCTGACTGTCGAGCAAGGCGACGACATCTTCGCCGCGAAAGCGAAGCAGTCCGATGGCAGTCTTGGCCGAGAAAGGGGTCGAATGACCTTCCGTCAGGACCACGATGCGGTGGTAGGAAGTCAAATCCAAGGGAGTATTCGTCTTGGGTTGTGAACTGGGAGTTGCGGTGGAAGCTTGATCCGTGGTGCTCATAGGAGTGAGCCGGTTCCTGGGAAGTAGAATGGTAAGTGTAAATTTGAGACATATTGATCAATCATGGCAGCAGGAGGATGTCCCGTATCTCGCTGCGCGGCTATTTGGCGAAGAGTCGGCTCATATCGGAGAATCCTTTGATCTCGATCGGATTACCCGAAGGATCAAAGAAGAACATCGTGCCTTGTTCGCCGGGCTCGCCAGCAAATCGGATATATGGAGCGATGACAAATTCGACTCCTTTCTCCTTGAGCTGGGTAGCGAGCGTTTCCCAGCTTTCCATATCCAAAACAACGCCAAAGTGCGGTACAGGAACACCGTGACCGTCTACTTCGTTGTAGTGGATCGAATGGGCCGACTTGTTGGTGTTTAGATGGCAGACAAATTGATGGCCGAAGAAATCAAAATCGACCCATGTGCTGGTACTGCGTCCTTCCGAACAGCCAAGCAGGCCGCCATAGAAGTCACGGGCTGCGGCCAGATCGTGGACTTGCACGGCCAAGTGAAACGGGCTCAGTCTGGTCGTGGGGGTGGCGGTCATTTCTTTGAATTTCTTTGCGTAAAGGGGCGAAACGTACGTGGCTTCTCCCGAGAAGCGTCGAAGACCACTTGGCATTCGGTTGCTCCCCCGTTATGCAAGAATCGTACCGGATCGGTGCGCGAGCCATCCGGAGAACGAGTTTAGGACCGCGGAATGACCAACAGCCAGCGTCAGAGAATCTTGTTTATTGATGATATCCCCTCGTTTTGCGAGGAGATTGTTTCAACACTGCGCGCCGAGGAGCTCGATGCACAATCAATGCTTAGCCCGCTGGAAGCGATCGCTCAGATCATCCGAGGCGAGTTTGATTTGGTCATTACGACTTTGGTAATCGCCGAGTTAGGGGGATTCGAGATCATCCGCCGGATTCGTGGGGCGGGCTGTCGGGTTCCCATCATCATGATCACCGGCTTCGGCACCGATCAATCCGCGATCGAAGCAGCGCGGTTGGGCGTCGCGGATTACCTTACCAAACCGGTCGAAAAGACCGAACTCGTAGCCCGTGTTCGTCGTATCCTCGCCGACCATGCGCCTCGTGAGCCACAACGTCCAAAGTCTCTAGCCCGAATGATTTCCGGTGATTCGCAGATGAGTGCGATCTTCGAAAAAGTGAAGACCATTGCACCCTCCGACAGCCGTGTTCTCATCCTGGGGGAAACAGGTTGTGGCAAGCAACTTCTCGCTCACGCAATCCACCAGCAAAGCCGCCGAGCTCAAGAGCCGTACATCGAAGTCAATTGCGCGGCAATTCCCGCCAGCTTGCTCGAAAGCGAACTTTTTGGGCACGAGGAAGGTGCGTTTACCGGTGCCTCGAAAAAGCGGATCGGTCGCTTTGAGTCTGCGGGGAAAGGAACCATCTTTCTCGACGAAATCGGTGAACTAAGCTTCGAGTTGCAATCGAAGTTGCTCCATGTCCTCGATAGCGGAAAGTTCACCCGTGTGGGCGGCGGCAACGACATGTACAGCCAGGCCCGTCTTGTCTCAGCGACGAACCGCGACTTGCTGAAAGAAGTCGAAGCTGGGCGGTTTCGATCGGATCTATATTATCGCTTGAATGTGATCTCGATCGAGCTTCCCCCTTTGCGAGATCGACCGGGGGATATTGGTATTCTGGCTCAACACTTCATCAATCAGTTCGCGCCGGAAGGTAAGCAGCCACCGACCTTTACACCGTCGGCGGTCGAAGCGTTACGTCAGTATCATTGGCCAGGAAATGTGCGTGAATTGCAGAACTTTGCCGAGCAGTTGGCCGTGTTGCACCAGACGCCTCGGATCGAGGTGACCGACTTGCCGGCGCATGTGCTGAAACGAAATGCGAAGCCTGCCTTGGCTCCGAAAGATATGGCTTCCGAACGATTGCCGTTCCGCGAGGCTCGCGATCAGTTCGAGCGAGACTATCTGCTCAAAGCGATTCAGGATGCCGGGGGGAACATGGCCGAAGGGGCACGATTAGCAGGTATGGATCGGGGACAGTTCTATCGCCTTGCCAAGCGGCATGGGCTTACCTCGAGTTCGGAGTAATGATCAATTTCCCAAAAATTTTCGCCGCCGAGTGAATCCGCATCATTCAGCGAAACGGACCTACGCGGAATGTTGACGAATCCACAACATGGTTGTCAACACGTTGACGAAAACTCATCACACCAACGTACCAACACGGAAGCGGGTTTCCACTTAGTCGCGGTGACAATCTCCACTTTCCGCAATCGATCCTACGTTCCTTGCAGTGCGGAGATGAATTCCGCAGCTTTATATTGATTTCGATCGCACCAGCTTCCCTTCGGCATTGTGCTTGCTTAATGCCAGGTGAGACCTACGCGAAGAGAAGACATCCTTGATGCGACATCGACGTGCGATTCCAACCAACGCCGCCTGGGAATTGACTCCTTGACTTCCTCCGACTCGGCCCACCAAGAGCCTAACGACGTAATTGAAGATGCCTCCGGAGCGATGACTCCGGTGAGAAATCGCATCGCCTTTTTTGCGCTTTTAGGCGTGATCCTCGCGGTCTCCACGCTAGTTGGCCTTTACGTCTCTCCGACCTGGGTGGTTAAGAAGTACACGATCGACTCCCAAACGGTGAAGGATCCTTCTCAAGTAGTTTTTGAGAAGGATTCAGGGCTTACGCCCGCTGACTTCGAGAAACATCGCCAAGAGGGAACGGCGCCAGAGGTGAAGGAGCTAGTCGTACGCGAAGTGGAACCCAACGGGGAATCGATCTACTCGCAGTTGACCGCTAATGCACACTATGGAATCTGGTCACTACTGCCAGCAGTCGTCGCGATTACCTCGTGCTGGATTTTCCGAGAACCACTAACATCGCTCCTATTGGGGACGGTAAGCGGTGCGTTAATTCTGCAGAAATATGACTATACGCAAGAGGTACTGCTGCCTTCGCTGGCCTCGGTGAAAGCCGCGACCATTCTCATTCTTTACCTGTGGCTGCTGGGCGGCTTGCTCGGTATATGGGCTCGCACAGGGACCGCGCAAGCCTTCGCGGAATGGACCACAAAGCACTTTGTTCGCGGCCCACGTTCGGCGAAACTGGTGGCCTGGTTTCTGGGTGTGTTGTTCTTTCAGGGAGGAACGATCAGCACCGTGCTAGTCGGGACAGCCGTTCGTCCGATCTCCGACCAGCAGCGCGTGAGCCACGAAGAGCTCTCCTATATCGTCGACTCGACCGCGTCGCCCATCGCAGTACTAATTGCCTTTAATGCGTGGCCGACTTACATTCAAAGTTTGATCTACGTGCCAGGGATTGCGTATTTGGCTAGTGAGTCCGATCGCGTCAAGTTCTTCTTCTCTTCGCTTCCGTTTAGCTTCTACGCGATTTTCGCAGTCTTGGGTACGTTTCTGTTGTCACTCGATTTGGCACCCTACTTAGGGAAGCGGTTCCGACAGGCGATCCATCGCGCGCGGACAACCGGACAACTCGATCGACCTGGCAGTGAACCACTCGCATTCGTCGAGCCCGCTTCGCAGAAGGTCGCCCCGCACTACCAGCCACATGCGTTCGACTTTGTCTTACCACTGGTCCTGCTTACAGGCATTGCGGTCGGAAGTTACCTTCTATTGGAAGATACGCCTCCTCAAGTCCTGCTAGGATTCACCGTGGCGTTAATCGTCGCAGGTGGGATCGCGCTGATCCGCGGAATGTCGCTTCATGATTTGATGGCTGGCGTCAGCACAGGACTGCAAAGCGTCGTCTTTGCTTCCGTCATCTTAATGCTGGCGTTAACCCTGGGGAACATCACCCAGGCGATTGGTGGTGGCATGTACCTGGTGGAACAATTAGGTAGTTCGTTGCCTTATTGGTCTTTACCAATGATCTTGTTTGTACTGGCCGTGGCGATCTCATTCTCGACGGGAACGAGCTTCGGAACGTTTGCCGTCGCGTTTCCTTTGGCGATGCCGCTTGCTGCGTCGCTCGCTCAATCGCAGGACCTTGCGAATGAGTCGCTTTACCTCTCGATTTGCTTTGCCTGTGTGCTCAATGGTAGCGTATTTGGTGATCAGTGCTCTCCCATCTCCGACACCACGGTCCTGAGTGCGATGACGTCAGGGGCCGACTTAATGGATCATGTGCTAACGCAAATTGTGCCAGCAACGGCGGCCGCGGTGCTCGCAGTGGTCTGCTGGACAACAGTCACGCTACTATTCTGTTGAAACCGTTTTTAGCTTTCCTTGGAAGTGAAGAATATTCGTATGTCGAATTACTACGAGACCCTTTACGCTCGTCCGCTTGGCCGAGTTGCCATTCTGTTTTCATTGGTTTGTCTCACCCTGCTCGTCAAACCGCGTGGTTTAAGCGCTCAGGAGGTCAACCCGCGACCACCGCGCGAACCGGTCAAGGTTGCCGAGGGGAAGCAAGGGATTGTCGTTACTGACACGAAGTTTGCCTCCGAGGTCGGCAAAGGCATTTTGGCCAAAGGCGGGAACGCGGTTGATGCGGCTGTCGCCGTCTCGTTTGCTTTGCAAGTGAGTTGGCCAGAGGCAGGTAACATCGGAGGTGGTGGCTTCATGATGATCGCCCAGCCCGAGCAAGACGTCGTGTGCGTCAGCTACCGCGAGAAAGCCCCGGCAGCGGTCAACGAATATAGCTTCGACAAATGGAAAGAACATCACCATGTTTACATGGCTGGCGTCCCCGGTACGGTTCGTGGTCTAGCTCTTGCCCACGAGAAGTATGGCAAACTTCCCTGGAAGGATCTGCTGGAACCATCGATCGTGGCATCACGTGATGGTTTAGAGGTCGATGCTTACCTGGCTTACTCGCTCAACTCGGTGTTGCTGCTTGGTTACATTCAGAATGGCGAACGCTTTGCGGAACTTCGCCACGTGTATGGCAATCCGGAAGGTCGACCGTGGCGAGCTGGGGATCGGCTGGTCCAGTCCGACCTGGCAGTTTCGTTGACCCTGATTGCGGACGAAGGACCGAAAGCGTTTTACGAGGGACCGATCGCCGACAAGATTGTCGACGAAATGGAACGTGGCGGCGGCTTGATGACCAAGCAAGATCTCAAGGATTACACGGCAAAGGTTCAACATGCCATCCAAGGCGAGTATGGTCCCTACACGATCTGCGGTGCCTCACCTCCTTCTTCCGGCGGAACGACTGTACTGATTCAAATGCAAATCATCGAGGCACTCGATTTTCCGATCGATCAAAAAGATTACTGGACCGCTCAGCAAGTTCATCTACTAACCGAAGCAATGCGACGCGGATTTCGCGAGCGAGCTGCTTGGCTGGGAGATCCTGACTATGTTTCGATTCCCGAGCACCTCATCACCAAAAAGCATGCCGAAGAGTTGGCTAAGACAATCGATCCTTACAAGGCATCGACCAGCCTCGAAATCGCAGGCGACATTCCGATCTCCGAAGGTCCCTACGAAAGCCCGCAAACGACCCATTTTTCGATTGTCGATAAGGATGGCGTCGCGGTCAGCAGCACTTACACCCTGGAAGGGACGTTCGGTTGCCGAATTGTGGTTAAGGGGACTGGATTCCTGCTGAACAATGAAATGGGTGACTTCAACTGGTATCCCGACTACACCAATCCCGAAGGCAAGATTGGGACGAAAGCAAATCGATTGGCACCTGGTAAGCGAATGCTGAGCTCGATGTCGCCGACCATCGTTCTGAAGGATGGGAAACCATACCTGCTGATCGGCAGCCCAGGGGGACGCACGATCATCAACACGGTGACCGAAATCCTGGTTCAGACGCTCATTCTGAATCGTACCTTGGAAGAAGCTATCGATGGTCCGCGCTTCCACCACCAGTGGTACCCGGACGAAATTCGCTTCGAGAAACTGGACGATGGCGTCTTCACCAAGATGGAAGCTGATCTGAAGGCCCGCGGCTACACCATCGATCCAGGACGTGGCCGCCAGGGATGCGCCCAAGGGATCATCATCGATACCGAAACCGGGACCGCCAAAGGCGTTGGTGATTGGCGTCGTGGTAGCTCGGCTCTGGCCGTAGAGTAATAACGCCATATACAAAAAAGTGGCCGATGGCCCCCCAATGGCGAAGAAACGATCGCCCGTCGGGTGTAAACTAAAGCCATCGACCCTGACTCGAGAGGGCATCTTCCCTACGTGGTGATGCTCTTTTGACTCACTTGTTGGTCTCTCGCCCTAAATTGTCGTTGTTTTGCGAGTACGGAGAGGATGTTGAACTATCGTCGCAACTTAGTCACGCTCGGCATAACGGCGGTCGTGACTTGCAACTTGCTTATCGCATCGCTTCGTGCTCAGGGGCCGTCGGTTTACCATTATCCACCCTCCCAGTCTTCGCATACCTGGAGAGGCAAAGGGGGTAGTTTGGTGTTTTCGGGCCGTGCCTTGCATCGTGCTGGCGACTACGTGCTCTTCAAGACAACCAAGGGATTCGAGATCACGCTTCCGGTGAAATACCTAGGACAGCAAGATCAGCAGTATCTTAGTTATCTGGCAGGTGAAGGTCCTGCACCAAGTGCCGCATCAACCGATCCGCGGCCAGCCCCCGCTGGGATGACTCCGGTTGATGAACCTGACGATCGCGTTCCTCCCGATGATTTCTTCGGACCGTCCAACGAGCCTGAGATGGCTAGCGACGACGAGGACACGTCGGCAAACATTCCAGACCCAACCTTGGCAGAACAGACTTTTAAGCAAGGTCAGTCGGTAGAAGTCAGGCAGGACGATTCCTGGCACCAAGGCAACATCGCGGCGGTTCGCCCCTCAAACAACACCTATTTCGTCCAGTACAAGGTGGCTGGAATCCCCAAGTCGCGTTGGGTTCCGGCGACGGACTTGCGACCAGTCGGCGGAACGGGTCCCGATCCAGTTGATCCTTTCAATCTCCCTTCGACGACGGGCGGTTCGACGTCTGCGGAAACCAAGGAAGTGACCATCAAATCGCAATCACCGGTTGGGTATATGGTGGGTCCACTGAAGCAAGGCGACAAGCTAAAGCTGAGCTATATCAGCGGCAAGTGGAAGGCCTGGGGACGACTGGCGACCGAATCGCCTGATGCCGTGAATATCGGTGGTGGTGATAAATGCCGTTTGGCCATCTGCGAGTTTCGCAACGAAACGGAAGTCGTAACTTTGACACTCGTTCCCGCCGAGACCAGCACGCGTCCGTTCACTTGGACGGCAAAGCAGGATTACGATCATATCTTGCTGCAAATCAACGATAACGACAACGACTTCGCCAGTAACCCGGCCAGCGACGTGAAGTATTCGCTAACCATCGAAAAGGCAGATTAGCCGAACGCAGGGTCGATCTCAAACAAGAAACCGGCGCTGCCCAGTTCAGCGGCCGGTTTTTTCGTTTGATTGCGAGTCGTTCGGATTAGTGACCGTGGTCATGTTCATGATCATGGTCATGCGCAACTTCACCGCGGAATTGTTTTCCGTCGATGGTCACTACTAGCTGGGTTTCGGTGCCTTCTTCGTCCAAGGCTTCTGCCAAGGCAGTTTCGTTAGAAGTGAACTTCGAGGCTTTTCCTTCCGCGGCTTCTGCAGCGGCGAGCTTAAACTGAGCTCCTTCGCCGTCATGCGTGACGTTCAACGTCATTTCTGTTGCGTCGATCGCAACAGGCTCTTTGGCCGCCGCGTCTAGCAAGTAGATCGTAACGGTGCCTGCTTCATCGTCATGAACCAGTTCGGCATGATATTCCTCGTTGCCTAACTCGATAAGCGAACCGTGGTGAGGTCCTTCCGATGGATGACCATGCTCATCGTGGTCGTGTCCCTGTTCACTGACATCATGATCGTCGGTCTTAGGGGTTCCACCGTCGCATCCGGTCAGACCGATCGTGACGACGCCAGCCAATAACAGGTGGGAAAGTAATGTAATCTGTCGCATGATTGTGAACTCCTTTGCGCTGAGTATCGATTGGGTGAGTCATTTTTTATCGGAGCGAGATCGGCGACTCTGGTCGATCTCGTCGCACGATTCATTACCGTTAGGTTGCTGATGAAGCCAGCGACGATTCCGCATGTGCTTCCGCTTCTTCGACCAACTCGATATGGCTGTCTTGGGTTTCAACCACCCGCCTTGCAGCGCCGGTTCCCATTGTCCAAAACAGTGCTGGCCGAACAAGGAATTCAAGCAGCGTGCTGGTGATCAGCCCACCAATAATGACGGTCGCCACCGGGTAAAGGATTTCTTTTCCTGGTTCCCCAGCCGCCATCGCCAGTGGAACCAGGCCGATTCCTGAGGTGAGGGCCGTCATCAACACGGGAGCCAGGCGGTCCTTACCAGCTCGGATGATCATCTCTTTCGACCACGTTTCACCCTCGTATTTGACCAGGTGCAGGTAGTGGTTGATCAACAGAATCCCGTTTCGAGAGGCGATACCGCACAGCGATATGAATCCAACCATGCTGGCCACAGTCAGCGTCTGTTGCGTAAAATACAACGCGGCAACTGAACCGATAAAGGCCATTGGTAATGCGATCATGACTTGCAATGACAAGTTGACCGAGCCGAACATCTTGTAAAGGACCAGGAACATCCCGGCCATTGAGATCGCAAACAGGATAATGATCATGCGCGACGCAGACTGTTGGCTCTCAAACTGACCGCTGTACTCGGTGAAGTAACCGGTTGGCAGGCTGGCTTCGATCGGTTTAAGCCGCTCCCGGATATCATTGACTACGTCAACTAAACCGCGGTCGCTCACGTTGCACTGCACGATAATTCGGCGGCGAACCTGTTCGCGATTAATCGTATTGGGGCCACTGGCGGCGTAAACGCGGGCTACGTCCTCTAACTTCGCGGTACCACCCTCCGGTAGTTCAATCACGAGACGCTTTACCGAGTCGAGATCTTCGCGGAAGTCCTCGTCTAGTCGGACCAGTAGGTCGAATGTTCGCTGACCGTCGAGTACTTGAGAGACAACTTCCCCCTGCATGGCCGTTTCCACGAACTCGTTGATGTCTTGTCGCCGCAAACCGTACCTTTGGAGGCTGTAGCCGTCGGCTTCAATTCGTAGCTGAGGGATATTGACCTGTTGCTCAACTTGCAGATCACGAACTCCAGCAATGCCCGAGATCGCGGATTCCATCTTCTTGGCTTCTCGCCGCAATACGTCCAGGTCGTCGCCGTAAAGCTTGATCGCAACTTGCGCCTTCACGCCAGAGAGCATGTGCGAAATCAAGTGAGCCAGCGGCTGTTCGACGGCGGTGACGATGCCAGGAATATCGGCGAGAGCTTCGCTGATCTCCTCGATGACTTCTTCGCGAGAACGTTCCGTATGTGGATTGATCGTGGCAATGAACTCGCTCACGTTTACACCCTCGGCATGTTCATCGAGCTCGGCGCGCCCCGTTTTACGGACGAACGCGTCGATGTCGTCGATCTCGGTCAAGCGACGCTCGACCCGCGCGGCCACTTCGTTCGACTTGGCCAATGACGTGCCAGGTGGAAGGACGACATTGACTTGGACGGCACCCTCATTGAAGGGAGGTAGAAAGTCGCTTTCCAGACGCCACATTCCCCAACCCGCAATCAACACACCCACGCCAGCGAGGGCCAGGATTGGGTAGGCCATTTTCAAGCTCAATCCCATTACCTTGTCGGCGATTCCCTTGAGCACTCGCAAGATGAGGCCATCCTTTTCCTCGCTGCTCAACTTGGCGTTACCCAGCAGCCAATAGCTGAGTACCGGTGTTACTGTCAGCGAGACCGCAAGCGAAGAGACCAACGACACGATGTACGCGATACCCAGCGGTGCGAACAAACGTCCTTCCATGCCGGAAAGAGCGAACAACGGCACGAACACGATTACCACGATCGCAGTACCGTAAACAATCGAGTTTCGCACCTCGCAGCTTGCCTGAAACACGACCAGCAGCGGATTCTTCGGATTAGCAGCGTGCCGATTCTCTCGCAGGCGACGGAAGATGTTCTCGACATCGACAATTGCGTCGTCCACGAGTTCACCGATCGCGACCGCCAAACCACCTAGGGTCATCGTATTGATCGAAAGTCCGAACATTGCGAAGACGAGCGCGGTCATGACGATGGAAAGTGGGATAGCCGTGAGTGTGATGAACGTTGTGCGGAGATTCATCAAAAATAGAAACAAAATCACGACCACGAGGATACCGCCATCGCGGAGCGCTTCGATCACATTCTCGATCGCGAGATCGATGAACGATTTCTGCTGATAAAGCTCCGGCAGCATCTTCACATCGGCAGGCAAAGACGGCTGCATTTCTTCTAGAGCAGCCATCACCTTTTCGGTTACCAGACGTGTGTCGGCGTTAGGTTGCTTCAAAATCGTCAGCACTACCGACGGACCGCCAAAGAACTTTCCCTCTTCATCTCGCGCGTAAGCCGAACTGTCACCACGCTTGACCTGGGGACCTTCTAAGATCTTGGCCACCTGAGAAAGGAGAATGGATCTCCCATCGCGATGGGCAACTACGATACCTTGCAATTCTTCAACACTCGTCACACGGCCGAGGGAACGCACGAGCAACTCTTCCGGTCCCTGTTCATCCAAATAGCCACCGGCCGTGTTCTGATTGCTTTCGCTGAGGGCTCGTTTCACTTCGTCGAGAGTTACTCCGTAACGAAGCAAGTTGTTGGGATCTACCAGAACTTGGAACTGTTTACGTTGGCCCCCCATCACAATGACTTGCGAGACGCCGGGAATAGTCAGCAAACGTTGCCGCACAACCCAGTCGGCCATCGTGCGGAGTTCCATCGGTGGCGTTTTGCCATCTTCGCTGACCATACCCATGACCATGATTTGACCCATGATCGACGAGATGGGCATCAGCTGCGGACTTGCTCCGGGC
The DNA here is from genome assembly GCF_002967765.1 of Blastopirellula marina. Taxonomy (NCBI): domain Bacteria; kingdom Pseudomonadati; phylum Planctomycetota; class Planctomycetia; order Pirellulales; family Pirellulaceae; genus Blastopirellula; species Blastopirellula marina. The sequence continues at coordinate 75,054 of NZ_PUHY01000001.1, forward strand.
GGAAGCCGATCCGTGGCTAACGCCAAACGTTCGGCGACCACCTGGCGGTCGTTGTAGATATCAGTGCCCCAATCGAACTCGACGTAAATCACCGAGAGGCCAACACCAGATTGCGTTCGTACGTCGACCACTCCGGTCGCACCGTTAAGAACCGTTTCCAGCGGGAAGGTGATCAGCGTCTCGACTTCCTCAGGGGCCATTCCAGGGGCCTCGGTCATGATCACGACGCGAGGCCGATTGAGGTTGGGAAACACGTCGATCGGCAATTGGTAGGTTTGCCAGCCGCCGTAGAGCAGCAGGAACACCGCCATCGCGATCACGAGCATGCGGTTCTGAAGCGAGAATCGAATAATCGCGTTGAGCATTGTTAAAAACTCCGAAGTAACAGTATGTGAGCGGAATTCCGAGCGCATTCAAAGCACTCGGACCGGGGAACGAGAACCTAGTGGTTATGTCCCGCGTGCGGGTCAACTCCGCCTCCCGATTTGTTCTTCAAAGTCAAATGCATCTCGTAAGCTCCACGTGCTGCCACGACATCTCCCGGAAACAGTGTTCCGTTATTGGCGATGACGACATTCGATTGATCGCGAAACTTCACATGGACAGGTACCTGGTCAAAGTGATCACCATTCTGTTGATAGACGTACTTTTCGGCCCCTTCATCGACCACCGCCTCGACCGGCAGGACGATTTCGTTCTCCCATTTCTCGACGGGGACGTGCAATTCCATTCGTTGGCCTGGCTTGTACTTCCACTCCACGAATCGTTGTCCGTCACGTGTGGTACGCTGGGCGGCGACGTCATTTGGCAAGGCGACAAAGAAGCGGAACGCCCGTGTCTGAGGATCAACGTGATCGGCCAAATAGAGCAAATGAAGCCCGGTAATCTCGTCGGTCAACTTTCCACTGGTCAATAGCGACGCAGAAATTGGCCACTGATTTTCGGCTGCTTTACGTAATCGAGCCGCATCGTCTTCGAAAGCGCGGCCTTCGATGTACAGCTCACAATGATCCGCAATCACGCCCAACAGTTCGCCTGCTTGGACTTGCTGGCCAACCCGAGCCGCCATCTTCTGTACATGAAAGCTGTGAGCTTCCGAGCAAGTTTCGCTGTCTTGAAGATGGTCGGGGGCACGTACGGTAAGCGTGTCGAGCAACTGTTTGTTTTCAAGAATTTGAGAGACTTGCTGCTCATTCAAACCATGCAGCAGTAGTGATTGCCGTTCGGCTCGTAGCGATGCATCGAGACGCTGCTTTTCGTACTGCTGCTCCAGGATTCGATTACCTGCCACAACGCCTTCGGGCAGTCCGGTCAAACGAGCGAGTTCGCGGTTGATCACGTCCAGGTTCTCAGCTGTACGGATCAAATCACTTTGAGCCGTGACTAATTCTTCGTGCGTAAGGCGAATCTCGAACATCGGACTACCCGATTCGACCGAGGCGCCTTCAACCGGATAAATCTTCGTAATCACACCGGTAAGTGGCGCCGAGATGTTCATCTGCGTTCGCCCAGGACGTTCGACTACCATGGCGGGCACGGTAATCTGCCGCGTGTACTCGCTGAGTTCGATGGTGAGCGGCTGGTAGTCGATGTTTTTTAACCCATTCGCACTTAGTTCGACCGAAGCTGTTTCGGAATGTCCGGCATGATCATGCCCGGCGTGCGGATCTTCTGCCGCTCCTTCTTCGTGTTCGGATACGGATTCGGCGACTAATTGACGAACGGTTGGGAGCCACAATGACGAAGTCACGAGCGCGACAACGCTGAGTGCAACAACCGTCGCAACGCTCCAAGCCCATGATGGTATGTTCTGCGTGTTCATGATATTCTCGGCCTCCTTTTGCGATGAAAGGGGCAAACTTTAAGCGTAATTGGATTGAATTAACGGCGATTTCCGATCCATGGAGAAATGCTCCCTACAGGAAATCACTCGTTGAAAATGGTCAGAATGACCAATCGTGAGAAACCGACGCTTAAATCAAAAGAACCTGAATTTGCAGGTGAAGGCGCATACTGCCAAGCAGTAAGCGATCGGGGTAGAGAGGATCGGTGTAGGCGAGCCATTCAGGAGCGACATTGTGCGAAATCAGGCAAGCCGTATCGAAATATGGCTCGCAGCCAATTGCTTTAGTCAGGCCCAATAATTCGCCACCAATGTCTGGAAGCGAGAAAACACAATCGGTCGTATTGCAGGCGCCATGATGGTCGTGCTGATCGTGTGATGTGTCTTCGTGCTGGCAGTGGTCTTGCTCAGAATGCTTCGCGACGGGATGACCGTGATCATGCTGGCAAGCTGCAACGTTTTCGTGTTGATGAGGTGTTTCTTCATGCACGTGGTGAGCGCAACAACCGGCCATGGCGTGCCAGAGCATCGCGAGCATGGTCAGAATGGTTGTGGCGGAAGTCACGTTGAAGATCCTCGCTTAACGAAATAGTGTCCGGTTATTATTCCCAGCGAGAGCCAGAAGGAAAACCGGACACTCATTTTCAAGATACAAGCTAAAGTGGTCGCCGTGATACGCGAATTTAGGCAAAATAGTCAACGCCAGTCTTACCCACTAAACGCTTAGTTCACGTCTAGAATTTGCATATCCCCTGTGATAGCAACTACTTTCAGCTGACACTAGCTTTATCGGACAACTTGGTCCAAGTCGTATAATCTGGTTAGAGAAAAAATCCTGAAAACCGACTTCTGACCGAGTCACCCAGCTTCGCTATTCTTTCGCAGCGGCCTTGTTCGCAGGTTTTTTCTCTGCGGTTTGTTCTGCCAAATCCATGATTTGCTTCATCTGGCGGCCCCACGTCAGCTTCATTTCGATTAACTTCTCAGGATTCACCTTGGCCAGATCATGCGCTTCCGCGCGGTCGGTCGAAAGATCGTAGAGTGCCCATTGATCCCCCTTGGCTTTGACCAGCTTCCAGTCTCCGATCCGCACCGCTTGATTGCCTTCGTGCAGCCACCACAGCATCTCGCGATCAATCGTTTTATCTTCCGCGAACGCAGGTAGAAGGCTTTTTCCTGGAGCTGGCGGAATGGGTTGCCCGTTCCACACGGTAGGCTTCTCGATATCGAGCACATCCATGATGGTTGGCACAATGTCGATCATGTGAGAGGGAGTATGGCGCATCTCGCCTTTTGCTTGAATCCCTGCAGGCCAGTGGACGATCAGCGGCGTGCTGATGCCGCCTTCGTGCACCCACGTTTTGTGGCGACGAAACGGCGTGTTACAGGCACTCGAGAAACCAGGGCCTAAACAAAGATAAGTCGCTGCACTGCCTGGCTCGGCACTTGGATCGTGTCCACCGTGACGAACCATGATCTCGGCACTTGCTCCGTTATCGGAGGCGAAGAAGATAATCGTGTTGTCGAGTTCGTCCATCGCTTTTAGTTGATCGAGCAGACGACCAATCTCTTGATCCATCCGGTCGACCATGGCCGCATGAATGGCCATCTTGGTCGCCTGGAAGCGTTGTTGCTCGGCGGTAAGGTCCGACCAAGGAATCGGGCGATTAACCTCACCAGATCCCAGCTTCTTCAGTGCTTCCGGGAAATGGTAAGGAGGTCCGACCTCTGGTTCGAGCGCCGATAGCTCCGTTTCCAACAGGCCAAGTTCCTGTTGGCGAGCAAATCGTGTTTCTCGCATCTTATCCCAACCGTCGACGTACTTGTCATGATACTTGGCGATATCTTCTGGCTTAGCATGGAGCGGAAAATGAGGACAAATAAACGCGACGTAATGAAAGAACGGTTGGTCTGAATACTTCTCGTCATGTTCTTTCAGGCAGTCAATTGCGTGATCGACGACTGCGGTTGTAGCGTAATAGTCCGACTCGTCTTCGGCTGGTTGAACCGGTTCGTCGTCCTCTGCGTTTCCTTTGGCCGAAAAGAAGTTGCCTTGGTTCCGCATATCAAGTGAGCGATCGAAACCGGCCGGCAAGACTTTACCGTCGATGTGCCACTTGCCACTGTGATAATTACGGTAGCCGTGCGGTGCCAGGAAGTCAGGCAGCAAGCGTGCCCACTCTTGCCGCTTACCGCGACCCCCGCCACCTAAATTCGGCAGGGCATCACGATGGACTTGTTGGGCATAGTAACCCGTCATCAATGCGGCGCGGGTCGGCCAGCAACGGGCCGTATTGTAGAACTGCGTGAACTTCAGTCCATTCGCAGCCAACTGATCGAGATTGGGTGTCGCGATATCACCACCATAACAACCCAGGTCAGAATAACCCATGTCATCGGCGAGAATGAAAACAATGTTTGGCTTGTCGGCGGCTTGGGCGATTTGAGGAGCAGTTAAACCGACAAAGAGGAGGAGGCAAGCAAGTCGTTGCATGGTTGGTTCCTTGAGGGGAAGGTGTCGCTCCTATTCTAGCCAAAGCTAACCGTAAGTGCCAAACCGAGATTTTTTTAGGAAAAGTCGCTGTCGATCACTTCTTCGATCCGGGACAGAAGCTCGTGCGCTGCGGCGTGACCCTCCCGGTTACCGATAAAGCCGTCGCGGCCCCGGACCAACGTTTGTAAGAATTCCGAAGACGATTGGGGGCACATGGGATATCGTGCGGCTTCTAGAAACGAGCGATCGTAGACAATGTCATCGCCCGCTGCGATATCGATGGTATCAACCCCAAGCCGCGAAAGGCCGCCATGTTTGCACAGCGTTTGCGGGTAAAGAAACGTCTTATGTCGCTCTTGGTGGACTTGCCACCGGTCCTCTAGCTTCCACTCACGTAACAAAACTTGCATGTGCGTTTGCGGATCCTCGATGTGGGATGGTGCCAGGGAACAGATCATCCGTTCGTAGTTAGGGACATGCTCCCAATCGATGAGATGTTTTCGTAAGCGTATTGCAAGCTGCTCGCGGTCATGATGCTGGATGAACGGGTCTGCCAGACGACGTCGCCATACGAGCCCACATTCCAACACGAAACCGCCGAAAGCGACTTCCGGCAAAGCGCGGCACAGGCCTGAAACACTTGCTCCGTTGCGCGCGGTGGCAATGATCAAATTCGCCCTATGCCCGATACGTTTCAGTCGGTCGCCTGTTTCCGCGGAGATAAAAGTTGGGCGGCTGCGTCCAGGGATGGCGATCTCCGCTTCATCGGGAAAGACGATTGTCCCGTCAAGATCGAGCACAATCGTTAACATGACAACCTCAGCGTGCAGGCGACTTGTGCATTCAGTTCGTCAAGTTCCGAAACGTTGAACCGCTGCGGCACCTTCTGAGCTTCGGCCAAAGCGAGCAAGAATTCATACTTCGCACGGACGATCGAATCGCTCTCCGCAAACAACAGCGTCTCCGGGTTCGAATTGATCAATGCTCGGCAGACTTCGTTACTGTGCAGACGAAGTGGACTTTCATGTTTTATCCGGAACTCCGATTTATCTTGCAGGGTGTCTTCCCGAGTTTCCGGACAGGAAGCGAGCCATGATTCAACGAAACTGGCTTGGAGCAATTCATCTGGAAAGCGATAGGCGGCAAATGGTTTGTTATCGTCACTATGAAACGTGCGTGAGAAGCCGAGGGTGGTTGGTCCTGTGAAGCAAGCCGACGGCGAGAAGATGTCGTCCCGCGTTCCACGAAACTCTGCTTGTCCCCAAGGATCACTTAACACGGCGAGTGGCCCCGCTTCGAGACGACGCAGCTCGTTGGCGACACCCCCCTTGCCTGTCCAGCCATCGACGAAAACGATCTTGCGATCGGGATAGTCTGCCCGAATCGCTGCTAATGCAGTCTGATCGATTCCTAAGCCAACAAACAGTGAAGTCGCGACAGCCTCAGCCCCGGGCAGCATCTTCCGTAGCCAAGCCGCGAGCGGCACGCCAGCGCGAAGGATCGCCACAAAAAGTGTCTGTTGAGGATCGAAGTATGACTTAATTCTTGCAGCGAGCGTGGAAGCGGCCAAACATATCGAATCGTCGGGAGCGAGCGGCATCGACAGTCGTTCGATTAAGAGCGGCGCAAGTTCTGGCTCGGGTGATGGTGTTTTCCAAAAGCTGAGATCGCCCGTGTAACCCACCGACCGCTGGCGAAAGTAGTGTCGATCCGTGCTTGGATCCACCTCTTCTCTAAGGCTCGCGTAGATCCGCATCTTCCATAAGGGGGCTTCAAACCAAGATGCCACGTTAATCGGCCTTCGTGTTGTAGAGATAGTAACCTGGCATGTATTCAAGCCGCGAGAGAATTGCCTTTTGGTCGATTGTCCATGGACTGAGAGTGACGTGTTGTAGTTGAGGTAGCTCGCCTGTTAACAACGCAGGCAAATCAGAGGCGATCAATTCTCCAACCGAAAGATGGGGTACCCCATCGAAGCGAGACTGTAATGAGGAGGGATTCATTTGTTGGAGCCAGTCAGAAAGATCTCCTTGAAGAATGCTCCGCACTTCGAGCTGGTGGGGAACTTGGTTGTTCTCAGAGTGATCCGGCGAGCGAGCATCCAAAACGGAAAAACAGCGGACGCGTTCGTACTCTGTTGTACGGCGAACAACTTCGAGTAAGTTCAGAAGAGTCTGACCCGTGGTCACCTCGTCCTCGACAATCCATAGCTCCTCGCCGAAATCAACGAGAATCTCAGGAGGCAAGAAGTGTTCCGGAGCGTGCGAATGGGCTTCTACGAAGCTAGGACCTCTCTGATCGGTACGGCTAGAGAAACACCAATTCGCGTCAAATCCGTGTGAGTTTGCCGCTTCATGCATCGCGAATGCCGGGACAATTCCCGACTCGGCAAGTCCCAGCACGGTGATTCGCCGAGCGCTGCTCGGCGTTGGCAAGAGTTCCGCGAAGCAAGCGATCAGATCTTCAAGATGTCGCGAGGAGATTGGATTCAACTTGCCCAAATGTTCAAACGTGATCCCGTGCCGGCGATGCGGGTTTGCGTCTCGCTCTACAATCTTGACGCCACGCGTAATACGTATAACTGCCTCCGGAATCTTCGGTTGATTCAGCGCAGCATCTAGGGAGTCGCTCTCTGGAGCCTTTCGCAGCATCGTTGGTCGCACCGCTTTGGGGGTTTATGAAACGGACGATGTTTGCGACCAAATTAGCAGAATGGCACGCTGCCTGGGACTAGGTTTCGCCAAGTTCGGTGAAAAACGAACGATCGATGCGGAAAACATAGTTGCTGTCAGGCGGGTATTTGACCAGGATGCCTGCCTGTGAAAGCTCGCCCAGCAAGCGATAGATGAATGGTCGGGGTATTCTTGACTCATGCAAATTCGCTTGGGTGCGATCAAAGTCAATGATCGATTCTGGGCCGGCCCCGGCCAGTGAGTTGACAATCGCCTCATGTTGGGGGCGAAACTTAAATTTAGGTTTGTTTACGGCGAGCCACGTTTGATAGCGCTCTCTAATTCGCACGAGATCAACGGAAGCAATAGGCATTAATCAGCTTCTTGAGTTTAAGCGAATTCGTCTTGCCTAGTTTCGAGAAACCTCTTTCTCGACTCGCAAAGCCGACGATACGTTCATCGCCAGTTTCCGCAGCGCGGCGACTCGATCGGCTTCTTTGTTTTTAAGCGAGGTCAATTCCGCGGCCCAGGCCTGCACGTCCGTGCTCGTTATTCGACTGTGGTTGGCATCCTTCGCCCATTCGGCGGCAATGACTCGGCCCAACACATTCAGATAATAGACAACTTCTTTTCGCTCCTCGTGATCTTTCACGTTTTGGCAAAATTTCTCCGCGGCCGATTTCCACCCAGCCACCAAGAGATTGCCGGAATAGAATGTCTTGATCCAACCCTCATACTGCGTCCAGGTTTGTTTCTTTTGATTTGCCGAATCCGCTTGATAGAAGCGTTTGAAGTGATCTTGACCCGGCTCGCCGTATAAGTCCTTGGCTTGATTGTTCTCTTCAATCTTGATCGACCAGGCAAACTCCTGGTGTTCTTCTGCAAACTTTTCGAGCGACTTCAATTCGGCAGCATTCGCGGACGACGCCACAAAGAGGAAGCCAAGGATCAGAATTGAACGGAACATTTAAGGAGCCTGAACAGCGACATAATTGGGCGAATGAGATCGAATTTCACCAAAAGGTGATTTGACTATTTCAATGGTAGATTGGTATTTCCTCGATTACCAAGACCATTTTCGGAGAATATGAGGCCTCAATTAACTTCAGACGTCTCCTCGACCGGTTGTTTCTTGTTTTCTTGCCAGAATGTGACGAATTGCCGATGATCCTTCTGGAACGTTGGACTGAACACCGCTCGGATCAATTCCTCTTTTTGTTCGACGAAACGGCTCAAATCCTTCGGCTCGTCCGGCTTGAATACGGGAGCCGGGCGGTCGTAGACGATTGTAGCGCCGTTTTCACCATCGTTATGATATTGCGATAAGCCTACTACGCGGTCACTCACGAAAAGGGCTTCGTTCAGTTCGTGTGTCACGATAATGACGGTATAGGGCGGCGTCCGATTCTCGGACCGAGCCCGGACGTTTTCTTCATATAAACGTAACAACATTAACTGCAGTTCTTCTCGCGTTGCCTCGTCCAAGGCGCCAAACGGCTCGTCGAGCAGTAAGATCTTGGGCTCCATGATCAACGCCTGAGCGATCGCGACACGCTGTCGCATCCCGCCTGACATCTGGCTGGGGTACTGATCGCGGGCCGCATACAAGCCGACCTTCTTTAGGAATTCGTCCGCCTGTTCCAGGTGTTGCTTGCGAAGCTTGCGCCACCCAAAATACATGAACCAACGATACGGGGTACTGGTTTGATCCAGCATTAGCCCAAATGCTACGTTTTCGCGCGCGGTGAGAAACTCATACAAGCTGTAGTGTTGGTAGACGATGCCGACATCGCGATTTGGCCGAATGACTTCCTGGCCGCCGACCATCACGGTACCCTCGGTCGACGGATGTGTCCCTAGGATGGCTCGTAATAGAGTTGATTTTCCACAGCCGCTGGGCCCAACCAAAGCGACGACTTGCCCAGCACCCACACGCAGATTGACGTGATTTAAGACTTTTTTCGGTCCATACGCGTGCGAAACGTCGACGATTTCCAAGTTTGACATAGAGCGAACGAACAACCTTTAGCACATTAACAAACAAACGGCGCGTAACTACTCAGCGCATCCTTGAACGAGAGGCCGGGCACCTATTATCGCTGGCCTCAACGGCAGGAACTAGTAGGCGGAAGATTGGCAATCGACATGGACTATACCTTTGATCCTACCATCCCGATCGAATCGGCCCCAACACCACCTTCTTCGTGGTATACCGATCCAGGCGTATTCGCGGCCGAGAAACGGCAAGTCTTCGAAAAAGCCTGGATCGCTGTTGGTCGGAGTGATCAGCTGAGTACACCAGGAAGTTACTTCACGGGCAATCTTGTCGGCAATCCTTATCTCGTTCTTCGTGATGAAGCGGGCGATCTGAGGGCAATGCACAATGTTTGTCGTCATCATGCGGCCGTCGTCGCGCAGGAATCAGGCCGGGCATGCGAGCTGGTCTGTCCTTACCACGGATGGACCTACCATCTCAATGGTCGCCTCAAGCGGGCACCACGTATGGGCAAAATGTCTGATTTCAACGTTCAATAGTTCTCGCTGCCGCCAATCAGCGTCGATCAGTGGGGACCGTTCGTTTTGATCGATCTCGATGGCCCGCTGGGGGGCGAGAACAATCCGCGCGACCTTGCTGCCGATGTCTCCTCGCTGGTCGGCCCGCTTCGTCAGCTGGGGCTCGACAACATGAAATGGATCGAGCGTCGGAGTTACACCATTCATTGCAACTGGAAGGTTTTCGTCGACAATTCGCTGGATGGGGGCTACCACGTCGCGTACGCCCATGAAAAACTGGCGGAAGGATTAGAGTTCGGAGGTTACGAGACGCAGATATTCGATCGTAGCTCGATCCAGATCTGCGATTCGAGCGGAAAGGACAACCGACTAGGCGAAAAGGTGATGTATGCCTGGCTCTATCCCAACTTCTTCATCAATCGCTACGGCAAGATGATGGATACCAACTTGGTGCTTCCCAGGACAGTTGATACATGCGAAGTTATCTTCGATTTCTACGTCGATTACGAAGATGTCGAAGAGTGGAATGCCAAGAAGACGATCCGCAATTCGATTCAACAAAGTCACCTCATCCAACAGGAAGACGTTGAAATCTGCGAATCAACCCAGTTGGGACTCCAATCGATGTCGTTTCAGCGGGGGCGTTATTCGTCGAAATTGGAACGTTCAGTCCATGCGTTTCATTCGATGCTGTGGGACGAGATCAAGGAAGACTTAACCTCATGAGCGGCAACTATTCATTTTTCACGCAATTGGCTCGCCTGTTGAACTCAGGCCAGGCTCGTAGCGTGATTTTGTGCGGCAACATCTACGACTTACTGTGGGATGGTGCCAGCTACGTCCCCTTGAATTCCTTCCTTTTAGAGAAGACACGTACCGGTGGACTGATTCAACTGGTGTACGAACTGAACGGGCCAATCCGCATAGACGATGCCGCGATTGGAAAGCTGCGAGGGGCCTGGGTTGAATGGAAGACTGGAGTTGATGCCAATACGCTTGCTCTTCGTGAACTCAACCAAAAAGGATCGAAGCTTGAGTTTTACCAAGACGAATTCGATCGTCACCTCCGCGATGCGACGGGTAACCCAACCTTGGCCTTGGAATTGCTGCGTCAACTGACAATCTGCTCGCGTGCCGCGCTTAGGGAAGACCTGCTGATCATCGTCGAAGCGGCTGATATGCTTCTTCCGGAAGCAGGCAGCTTGGCTTCCTTGAACGATCGTCAGCTGCACCGCATCAGCATCATCCACGATTGGTTCAGTGACCCTGAGTTCACCGAAGGATCCGATTCGGTGATCCTACTCGGTGAATCGCGTTCCTTGATTCACAGCCGAGTGGCTCGCATGCCGCAGGTACTCAGCGTTGACGTGCCCGCCCCTTCCCTGGAACACCGCGCGGCTTACATCAGCCATTACATCGAAAAGAAGACTCCTCAGCCAAAGCTTTGGGCAACGCCAGAGGTGCTCGCTGAATGCACAGCTGGCCTCTCAATTCAAGCCCTGCGGCAACTCTTAGCGGGCGCAGCATACACCGGCGACCAGCTAACCGCCGATAGTGTCTTTGAGAAGGTCGAAGAATTCATTCGCACCCAGCTCGGCGACGATGTCGTCGACTTCAAGAAGCCTGGCCACACGCTGGACGATGTAGTTGGGTTTACTTCGCTGAAGGAATTTCTCCGTCGCGAATTGATGCCGCGCTTCAAAGCGAAAGGAAAGAAAGCCTTGCCCGGTGCCGCTGTGGCTGGAGCGATTGGTAGCGGCAAGACATTTATTTTCGAAGCGGTTGCGGCCGAATTAGATTTACCCGTCTTGGTGTTGAAAAACATCCGCAGCCAATGGTTTGGCCAGACTGATGTCATCTTCGAACGGCTCAAACGCGTACTCGATGCGCTTGATAAAGTAGTGATCTTCGTTGATGAAGCCGACACGCAGTTCGGCCGTGTTGATGGTAACGCGCACGAGACCGAGCGCCGTTTGACTGGCAAGATTCAAGCGATGATGAGTGATCCGCTCCTGCGTGGTCGCGTTTTGTGGTTATTGATGACCGCCCGAATTCATTTATTATCGCCAGACATTCGGCGCCCTGGCCGAGTGGGTGACTTGATCATCCCAGTGCTCGACCCGACTGATGAAGACCGCTTGGCGTTCATTGAGTGGGTGCTTAGCGCGACGAAGCTTGAAGAAAGCGACGAGGAAAAGAAGTCGCACGTTAAGGACCTCGACGAATTAATTCTACCGCCAGAGTACTCGGCCGCCGCGTTTGCTTCGCTTCGCTCGTTGTTGTTGGCGATCGAGCCAAAAACATGGGAAGATGTCAGGGCAGCTATTCACGATCAGATTCCGCCTGCGATCGGGGCGACGCGAGAATATCAAATGCTGCAAGCATTAATCAATTGCACGCGCCGCTCGTTGCTACCCGATCCGGAAGTCACCGATGAAGACCGACTCGGCTGGGAACGACGAATTCGAGAATTAGAACTAGAGGGCATTCGCTAACCTGCTGTCCACCTTACGGGGGAGAATCAGCCCACACAGTGAGTTCCAAGAGGATTCTGGGCAAGAATCCTCGAGAAACCGCGAATACCCTTTCAAATCAATTAAGGGAGGCTTTGATGAAACGTTTAACCTTACTCGTCGTTGCCATGGCTGGCTTGTTCATGGCCTCGCAGGCGTCGGCACAGCAACTTTTCTCCGGAATCACCGGACCGCTCCAGGTTCAACCGGTTCAGAAAAGTAATACCGTTCAGGTACCGTTTATTACGTGGGGTGGCGACGCAGCTACCTTCTACGCCAACGGTGGACTCGATACCAAGCCAGATTCGATCTATGGCAAGATGGGCCTCAAGTTCAAGCTGACTCCTGGAGACGACTTCGTCCAACAGGTGAAGGACTACATGAACGGCAAGTCGCCGTATCTGCGCGGTACCTTCCGCATGTTAGGTCAAGCCAGCGAAGTCATTGGAACCGACCCTCGCACCAAACCGGTTGTTGTTCTGCAACTGTCCTGGAGTGCTGGTGACCACATCGTGGCCCGTCCTGGTTTCAAGACCCTGAACGACCTGAAGGGTAAGGACAAGAAGATCAAGATCGCTTGTCAGCAAGGTGGTCCGCACGTGGGCTTATTGTTTGACGCCCTGGCTGCCGCCCAGTTGACCAACAAAGATGTCGAAGTGGTATTCGTGGATGACCTCACGGGTCCTAATGGTGCGGCGGAAAAGTTCCGAACCGACGAGTCGATCGATGCGTGCTGCGTCATCACGCCAGACATGATCGGTCTGACCGGTGGAATCGACACGGAAGGAACGGGCGCCGAAGGAACCGTTAAGGGCGCCCATGTGCTTGTTTCGACGCAGAACATGTCACGCTCGATCGCTGACGTCTACGCGGTTCGAAAAGACTGGTATGACGCTCATAAGGAAGAAGTCGAGAAGTTCGTTGCCGGTTATCTCAAGGCCAGCGCGGAAGTTCGCAAGATGCGTGACGACTTCGAGAAGACACAGCGAATGTCGCCCCAGTACAAGCAACTACTGACGATGTGCCAGCAGATCTTTGGTGAGGAAGTTATTCCGACCTTGGAAGTTGACGCACACGGATTGCTGCTGGACTGTGGGTTCGTCAACTTGCCAGGCCAAATCGCGTTCTTCCAACAATCAGGTAATTTGAGCGGTTTCGATGCAAAGCTGACCGCGGCGCTTGATCTGGCAACTAACTGGGGTTACGCCAAGACTCGCAAGGGATTTGATCCGCCAAACTTCAGTTATCGTGACATCGCCAAACTTTCTGAGTTGGAATATGTTGAACCACAGAAGATCGTCAAAGGCGAAGGGATCACACAGTTCCCAGGTGACGACCTTGATTCCGACACGATCGTCAGCTTCACGATTTCTTTTGAGCCCAATCAAACCGATTTTTCGGTCGATCGATACGGCGCCGAGTTTGATCGAGCTTTGCAATCGGCCAGTACTTTTGGTGGTGCTGCGGTCGTGATTCGTGGCCACTCTGATCCAACCAAAACGTTGGTTCAACTGATCAAAGCGGGGCTAGAAAAAGGAATCATTCGGCGCACCGGACAGCAAGGCAATTATCGCTACTTCATCAACACCCAAGGGGGAACCAAGGAAATGGATCTCAGCCAGACCAAAGATATGGTCCAGCTAATCCAGTCCGGCGCCTTCGAGGGAAAAGCGGATAGCCCTTTGCAAACGATGCAGGCCGCTCTAAACCTTTCACAGGCTCGGGCCGAGCAGGTTAAAGATGCGATTATCAAGTACGCCGAACAGAAAGGCGTAAATGTGAATCTGTCGCAACTACAACCGTTAGGCGCTGGGATCTCCGATCCGGTGATTTCGAAGCCGACCAACATGGCGGAAGCAAAGCAGAACATGCGAGTGGAATTCCGAATCGTGAAGGTGAATCCTGAAGAACTCTCCGATTCTGACTTCAACTTCTAGTTCGGTTCTGGAACGGGAAAGCGTCTCACCATTGGTGAGACGTACATTAAAGGGGGAAAGCGACCATGAATCGATTCGGCATCCTGACATGCCTGACGTTCCTTGTCTTGTCGCACTATTCATCGGCAAATGCGGCAGACGATCTCAAGATTGTGGTGATCTTGGACAACTCCGGCTCGATGAACGAGTACATGCCCGGCGGGCAGACAAAAATAGTCGCTGCCAAGCAGGCGTTGCTTACGGTACTCGATCAAGTGCCCGCTGGTTCGGAAGTTGGTGTTCTCCTGTTAAACGATGGCCCCAAAGGTCCCTGGTTGATTCCGCTAGGGCCCATCGATCGAGATTCGGTAGGTCCGGCAGTGAACTCGCTCTCCGCAAACGGAGGCACGCCTCTCGGAGCCACCATGAAAAAGGCAGCCGACGAACTGCTGAAGCTGCGGGAAAGGCAACGCTACGGCACATACAAGTTACTGATTGTTTCTGACGGTGAAGCAGGTGATAGCTACCTGGTTGATCAATACCTCCCTGAGATTCAAGCTCGTGGTCTTTTGATCGATGTGATTGGCGTGGCAATGAACAAGCAACATAGCCTGGCGACTCGAACGAGTACGTATCGCACGGCCGATGACCCCGCTTCGCTGGAGAAAGCTATTTCGGCCGTTGTCTTAGGTGAAAGTAGCACAGACAGCTCGGATAATACCGGCCAGAGCGACTTCGAACTGCTTGAGCCGTTTCCTGCGGAACTAGCCGCAGCATCGCTCACAGCTCTGACCTCACCGGCAAATAAGCCGATTGAGACAGGTTCGATGCCAGCTAACGAGGACACCGCTCATAATTATCCATCGCACTCCGGGAGGCAGTCTAATCAGCCCCCAGCCAATCAGGATAACGGTGGTGGAGGTGGCTGGTCGAAGATGCCAATTCTGCTCTTGGCGTTCGTATTCATCGTGATTCGTGTTTTAGTAGGAATTGCCAAGCGTAAATGAGCACGACACAATAGGCGGTTGTTGAAACAACGCTTTGTCACGGCTCGTTAAGTATTTAGTCAACCGTAACCACGCCAGGAGCGATTGAGTGTCGAAAGGCAAGTTGCTTGCAGTCAGTATCGTGTGGCTGCTCATTCTCGCCGTGGGTGTGATCACTTGGAAGACTGTCTTTGCACCCGTCGTTGAGCAATCGCAAGCCGAGCTCGAACGTCAAGAAGCCGAGCGACAGCGTAAAGAACGCGAAGCGGCGCTGCGTAAAGGCGGTTCTGACAGCCATTATCGCTCCCAGGTGAATATCGCTATCGATGGTTTTAGTGGCTACGCCGTGCTTCGCAGTCCGGAGTTCGAAGAAGGGCTACGTAAGCAAGGGATTAAGCTTAATCTATCCGACGATGGAGCGGATTATTCGGCACGCCTCGAATCGCTCAAAAAGGGGACGACCGACATGGCCGTCTTCACGATCGATGCCTTGGTGAAGACGAGCGCTCAAATGGGAGACCTTCCGGCAACCATTGTCGCTGTGATCGACGAAACCGTAGGAGCAGATGCGATTGTCGCTTACAAGCAGGCCTATCCCAATGTTGATGCCCTGAACGATGCGGAAACGAAGTTTGTGCTGACGCCTGACTCGCCTAGCGAGACGTTGGCCCGCGTGGTCATTTCCCGATTTCAGCTCGACAAGTTAGGTGCCAATCCTTTTGTCGAAGTCCGCGACGCAGCCGCTGTGATGGCTCGTTATAAGCAGGCGAAACCCTCTGACAAATTAGCCTACGTCCTGTGGGAGCCATACGTTTCGCAGATGCTCAAGAACGAGCGAATGCACGTTGTGGTCGATAGCTCGCGATTTCCGTCGGCAATTGTTGACGTTTTGGTGGTTAGTGACGATTTTATCGCTAAAAATCGGGAAGTAGTCCGCCAAGTCATCGAGGCATATCTGGCCGCAAACTATGCTTACCGGGACGATTCTCGCCGGGTGCAGTTGGTGATCAGCGATGCCGAAGCGGGGGGATCGCCCTTGAGCCAAGAAGAAGCCGCACGCCTGGTCGACGGCGTTTGGTGGAAGAACACGCAAGAGAATCTGGCCCACTTCGGAGCTCGATCGGGTGACAAGCTCCCGCATATTGAAGACATGATTGCCGGTGTCACTGCCGTGCTACGTGAGTCTCGTTCGATCGATAAAGACCCCACAGATGGGAATCCCAATTATTTATACAACGATTCAATCCTGCGTGATTTAAGCGACTTTCAACCAGGCGTCGAAAGCGAAACGATCCGTGGAACGGCCATGCCGAGACTGACCGATGAGCAGTGGAGCTCGCTGGTTCAAGTTGGCAAGGCCCGAGCGCCGACGTTGGTCTTCGCACGTGGTCGAGCGACGTTGACCGAAAGAAGCCGTTCGCTACTAGACGAGTTGGCGGGCACCTTGCAATCGACACGCTATTACGTGATCGTGCGGGGAAATGCCTCGCTGCAAGGCGACTTAGAGGCCAACAAGCTTCTCGCAGAACAACGGGCCAAAGAGGTCGAGCGTTACCTGATCGCCCAGGGTGTCGATCGAGATCGTGTGCGAGCCATCGGCGTCGAGCCAAGCGGCAGCACTTCGGTGTCGTTCGTATTGGGCGAAGTTGCCTACTAACCACGGCCTGGAAGCCGCGGAATTGATAAGCTATGGCCAATGGACGACGTCAAAAAAAAGGTCTTACTCGATCTGTTCGTTTCGCCGTGGGTGATCGTGCCCATGGTCGGTGGTCTAAGCGCATGGATGCTGTCGTGGGGTATGGACGGAAGCACGACCCTCAACATGATTGGTTTGGCCGGAGTACTAGCCGGAATGGGAATTCAAGCCTCGCGATTGATCTTCGGGATCGAAGATTTGACCAAGAAGGCACACACTTACGTCACCGAACAAGAAAAGCTGGAACAAGAGCAGAAGTTGGATCAATTGATGGTCCGGCTCAAGAAAGACGAAGATCCGCGGAGCGAAGAATGTTTGAAGCGTCTACGGACGCTGCATGCTTCGCTCGCCCTTGAACCACCGCAAGGCCATACGGCAACCATGTTTCGGGAAAAGGTCGACAAGTTGTTCCTAGCGGCAGTTCGTCAGCTGGAACGTTCCCTCGAACTTTGGGAGAAGTCGCGTCGATTGCCCGGCAACACAAGCCGCCTTCTTCTCACTGAGCGGAAGAAGGCAGTCGACGAGGTGGTGCTAACGGTAAACCACTTATCGCGCACCGTCGAGCAGTATCATGCCTTTCAGCTGAAAGACAGTGACGACGAATTGGCCAAGTTACGCGAAGAATTAGACCGAACGATTGAAGTTGCCCGGCGAACCGAGGAAGTCATCGACGCCCTCGACTCGCCCAGACAATATGACGACGCCGAGTACGAGCGATAGTTCCCCGACCACCAACTGAAGATTGACCGCCTAATCAGGAAGCGAGAGTTCCTATGTTCAAAGCAGTCGGCAAATACATGCGTGCCGTATGGTACTTGATGACGTTTCGCATTGACAAAGCCAGCGAGTCGCTGCGAATGAACCCGGGCGTGGTCTCGGCCAACTACGACCGAATCATCGAAGAGAAACGAAGCCGCATCAATCAGTACAAAGATGCCATCGCCTCGATGATTGCTCAGGAAGAAAACAAGAAGCAAAAGCTAAAAGCGATCACCGAAGAGATCGAGAAGCTGGAAAAACTAAAAGCAGGCGCCGCGGCGAAAGCACGCCAAGTCGCCGCCAAATACAGCGGCAACCCGGAAGCGACCCGTAACGATCCAGAATATCAAAAGTGCCAAACGGCCTTCACCGATTTCAGCAGCACTTTGGCGGAGAAACAGGCTCGTGCTACGGAGCTGGAAGGTGATATTGAAGGCCTGGTCGAAAACATCAATCGCCACAAGCTACAGATTCAGACGCAAATGCGAGAACTGGAGAAGCTTGGCGAAGAAAAGCACGATGCCGTCGCAGATATTCTCTCCGCAAACGAAGAGAAACAAATCGCCGACATGATGACCGGCCTGTCGCAGGATCAAACCAGCGAAGAGCTCCGCGAACTGCGCGAACTGCGACAGAAAGCTTCGGCTAATGCCCGTGTCAGCCGCGAATTGGCAGGACTCGATACCAAACAGGCCGAAGCTGAATTCATGGAATTCGCCACTAACAGCCAAGCCAACGACGAGTTCGATGCCTTGATTGGTTTGACCAATCAAACGCCCGAACCCGAAAAGGATGGTCCGGAATCGACAAGAATTCCCGAGAGTTAACGAACAACCATCAGACGAAGACGTACACCTCACACCCAAGGAATTAACAGATGCGAATAACCAATCTACTGGCAGGCGTAGCCGTTCTGGCAGCGATTGTCGGTTGCAACACCGGGGGCGGCAGTAGTGAAGACAAGTTGCCCGAGTTCAGCCTGGCTTGGAGCGAATACCCAAGTTGGTCGGTCTTCGGCGTAGCGCACGAAAAAGGTCTGATCGACAAAGACGCCGGTAAACTTGGCGAATTGGAAAAGAAATGGGGCGTTGACGTCGTCCTGGTTCAAGCCGACTACGATCCATGCTTAAGCCAGTACGGTAACTCGACCGTGGATGCGGTCTGCATGACGAATATGGACAGCCTTGCTCCGGCTGGCGGACGCGATTCGGTCGCGATTATTCCTACCTCGACCAGCATCGGAGCCGATGCCTGCATCACAGTTGGTATCGACTCGATTGATGCCCTGAAGGGTACACCAACCTACGGCCTGGAAAAGTCTGTTTCGCAGTATGCTTTTGAACGCTGCCTCGAGATCGAAGGACAAGATCCCAAGGCGTTTGAGTTCAAACAGATGGATCCGGGCGCTGCCGCGTTGGCCATGCAGTCAGGTGACGCCGACGTAAAGTCGATCATGGTCTGGAATCCGTTCGTCCTGCAGACACTCCGCGATCGTGAAGGATCGAAGCGATTGTTCGACTCGAAGAAGATCCCGGAAGAGATCATCGACATGGTGGTTGTTAGTAAAGACAGCCTGGCCAAAGAAGGTGGCGAAGAGTTCGCTTGCTGCGTAATTGATGCCTTCTATCAAGTGAACAAAATGATCGAATCGGACAGTACGCGTCCTGAGACCCTTAAAGCTTTGGGTGAAAAGTTCTCGAACCTCGGCCTCGACGACATGAAGATCATCGTCCAGGAAACGCAGATGTATAAGACTCCCGAAGAAGGGATCGCCTTGTTCGAGAAGAAAGACTTTCAGGACAAGACCATGCCGATGGTGGTTGACTTCTGTGCAACGCACGATATCGTGACGGACAAACCAACGGTCGGTTTCGGCGACGCTGGTGCACAGCTCAACTTCGACGCCTCGTACATGAAGAAGGTACAGGAAAAGAAGTAACGTCTTGCAGGACGTCACAATCGAAGTAATTGCAGCAAGGGCACGAAGCGACGTTTCGTGCCCTTGCTCGTTCCTATTCCACTAAGCCCAACTCGGAAAGATTGCCGGTATGATCCGTCGGCCCATCAGCCAGCAAAGCCGCATTCTGTTAGGCATCGCGAGCTTTGTCGTTCTGTTGATCGGTTATGCCTGGATGTCCCATCGGGCGCACGTCGAGAATCCTCGCAACAAGACGTTGCCTAACTTCTCGCAGCTGACCGAAGGCTGGTCGCGGATTGCACAGGGTGAGGGCGGAATTGACCTTTGGGTCGATATCAAAGCATCGGCCACACGATTGGCTGCCGGTATTGCGGCCGGTGCCGCCTTGGCGTTTGTCGTAGGATTAACCATGGGATGTTTTCCCATTGTCGAGGCCATCCTCCTGCCACCTATTGCGTTCTTCGCCAAGGTCCCCCCGACGGCGATGCTGGCCGTCTATTTTGTCCTTTTTGGTGCGACGGGGATTGAGATCTTTGTGGCCCTTATCGGTTTCGGAATCTTCCCGACGCTCGCTCAATCGATCGCTCAGGCGGCTCAAAAGGACGTGGATGATCACACGCTTTACAAAACTTACACTTTGGGGGCCTCGAACTTCGAGGTCGTATGGGAAGTTGTTCTGAGGCAGATCTTGCCGCGCATTATCGAAAGTGCACGCCTACAGATCGGCCCTGCCATGGTGTTTTTAATCGCTGCCGAATGGGCCTTAGCTACACCGGGTATTGGTTACACGCTGCGAATGCAGTCACGTCTTCAGAACATGAACGTCGTTTATACTTACCTGGCGATCCTGGGCATTGCCGGATTGGCAATCGACCAGATGCTAATCTATTTGCGAAGATACCTTTGTCCCTGGTTTGGCGACTAGCTTTCACGCTAGATCGGTTTGTTCCGATCGAGCGTTTCTCTCACGATACGTAGTAGCTGCTCATCGGTATACGGCTTTGCGAGGAACTGATCCATTTCCAGTTCCTCGCGAGGGACATTTTCTGGCCGCCACAACCCGCTGCTGGCGATTACTGGGATCTTAGGAAAGACCGATCGAATTCCCTTCGCCGTCTCTTGACCATTGATGCCAGGCATCATCATATCGACGACAACCAAATCGAACGGTTGCTTGGCATCGCGGCAAAGCTCGATCGCGTCGGTTCCGCTTTGGGCGGTGGTTACTTGGTAGTTGGAGTTGGTCAGGATGATTTCCGCCGTTTGAAGCATCAGCGATTCGTCATCAACGATTAAGATTGATTCTCCATGTCCGAGGGGAACTTCCACATCAATGGGCGTTTCTGACGGAATGGCTGGCGAGACCGCAACAGGCAGAAAGATCTGAAACGTCGTCCCTTCTCCTTCTCGGCTGAATACCTGTATATCGCCCCCGTGGCTACTGACAATTCCCATGGTGGTTGCCAACCCCAGTCCAGTCCCGCGGCCTTGTTCTTTGGTGGTAAAGAATGGATCAAAGATTCGATCCTGGATCTCGGGTGGAATTCCACTTCCCGTGTCTGCCACAGTAACGCGAACATAATCTCCTGGCGAAAGACTATCGTTTCCTGGCATTCCATCCTGGCGAACGAAAACGTTCTCAGCAGCCAAAGTCAAACAGCCCCCGTTCGGCATGGCGTCCCGTGAGTTGATCGCCAAGTTCATCAGAACCTGAGAAAGCTCTGTCGCGTCCCCACTGACCGGTAGGACATCTTCTTTCAGCGCAACCTGAACTTCGATCGATTTTGGCAACGTGTGTTCCAGGATGCCAGCCGCTTCTTGGATGATGTCATGTATGCTGACCTGCTTTCGCTCGGGATGTTGTCCGCCAGCGAAGGCCAGGAGCTTCTGAATCATCTGGCTGCCACGCTGTGCAGCCGCATCAATCGTTTCTGCCAAGCGGTTGACGTTGTCTTTACTGCGTTTGATCAAACGGGCACTCATCATGATCGGGGTCAGAACGTTGTTCAAATCATGAGCGATCCCTCCCGCCAATGTTCCGATACTTTGCAAACGTTGGCTGCGGCGGAGGCGTTCTTCTTCCGCCACACGATCTGTCACGTCGAACTGAATAATCAACTGGGCGAATGGTGCGCCTCCTTCATCGCGAATCAACGAGCGGCGATGCTCAACCTGAACGTGATTCCCTTGCCGATTACGCTCTGCGATTTGTGCCGTGAATACCCCTTTCTCCAACAGTTCCTTGCGTCCGATTCGCCAGACATCGTTCTCTTCGGCATGCCGAATGTTCATTACCTCAGCGAACTTCCGGCCAATCGCATCTTCCTGGGCAATGCCATACGACGCCTCGGCGCCGGCACTCCAGAAGGTGATTACATCCTGCATGTCACAGACGATGATCGTATCGCGTACTTGGTTCAGAATCTCGCGCTGCTCTCGAATCTTCTCCTCACGAGCGCGCGTTTCACTCAGATCGCGGAAAATAAGTGTCATGAAGTTATCACCGCCCGCCGATGATTTCGCCAAGGTTCCTTGGTAGGGGAATTCCGTTCCGTTGCTGCGAACACAGCTTCCACCCTGAACGGCTTGGGCCGATTCGTTGTGGGCCAAAAACTCCTGCATCCCTGTCGCGACGATCGCCTTTTGATTGGCCGGTATCCAGTCAAGGAACGACCTTCCTTGAGCTTTTTCCGAACTCGTCCCCATGCTCTTTGCCGCTGAGGGGTTGATTAGGCGAATCGTCAGATCGTTGTTAATCGCAATAATGCCATCGCGAGCCGAATCGATGACACTCGCAAGTTCGGCCTGATCGATACGCAGCTGTGACTCAGCTCGATCACGACTGAGCCGATGCGAACGGGCAACCAGCATACTCGTCAACAGCAACACGACTGCCACTCCATTGCCCAACAAGAGAAAACGTTGGGAATTCAACAATCGGACACGCGATTCTTCCTCTCTTCGATTGATGGCCTTCTTTTCAAACTCGAGGATCTCTTGCACCTCTTCGCGGATGCCATCCATGATCTCTTTTTCGTGCTGGTGCGATTGTTCGAGAGATTGATTGTTACTGCTCAGTTCGATTCCATGTTTCAATTCGCGGGCCAGGTCGTCGAGGAGTCCATGGAGTTTCTTCACTCGCTCCTCCTGTTCTGGCAGGTCTTTCACTAGGTGATTTAAGTGCTCCACCTCGGTATCCGCGCGATCTCCAGCCGCGTGGTAAGGGTCGAGAAAACTCTCGTCATCGGTCAATAAGAATCCGCGTTGACCAGTTTCCATCTCGTTGGCCGACTTCACGACATCGCGGGTTGCTTCGCGAATCGCGTAAGCATCGACGATGAAGTCCGCGGCCCGTTCTACTTCGATGGTGTTGATGTACGTGGTCGCCCCCATGAAGAGCACGACCCCCAAAGCGACAAACATGGCGACATTCAACCATGTTGTCGAGTTAAAGACATTCATTCGGGCCTTCTCGCAGCATCATCAAAGAGATTGCGTTCTGCCGACTGTGGGGTGGAGACGGCGAATCGATAGTTCGTCTGAATTGTAGCTTTCTGTTCTCCTTGGGGGAATTGTCAGCGGTTTCAGGAAAAACTGCACGAACTGGCACACGGACTGCTTAACGGGAATTGGATGATAGAGATCCCATGGATGAACCAATTCGGTGAGTAACTACCTTGTCGTACCTTTGTGAAATTCCGCTCCAATTGCTCAATCTGTATGCGGCAGCCGCAAACCGATGGCGAGGCTGCGACTGGAAAACCGAGTTCGGACCTGCCCGGTTAAATCTAGCTAACCTAAGAAGTGTCCAACTGCATTTGCTCGTTTCTGCGACGGCTGGCCAAGAGTCGCAGAACTGGGCGGACGCGGAGTCATGGCTCCAGCAAGTCGAAAAAGACGCCCATCGAGCGGAAGATGCGGCTTACCGAGCGACCAGGCAATTTGTCGCTGGTGACTTGCGCGGAGCCGTGGCTTCGATTAACGAAGCGTGTGAACTCGAAGCGAAGTACCACGCGGAACTGATCTGGGCACCTCTTCGCGATTATCTGCGTCGGGAAGTCGAGAAATCACGCCACCACTAAGCCCCACCCATCTCTCCCGAATTCCCACATCACCGGTCAACTCTTGATCGATCGGTACAATATTGAATCGCCAATCTATAGTTTACGTGAAAATAGATGAGCCACAGTAGATCGACGTTTCACGACGAGTTGGCCATAATATCAGCGACCAACCAACAACTTTTGCCAACGAGACCGACCGCCATGATCAAACTATTGGTCGTCGACGACGAACAGCTAATCCTCGACTGCTTTCTGTATGGGTTCACACCGCCCGATTATCAGATTATCGTCGCCAAAACGGCGCGGGAAGCATTAGAGCTGTTTCCAACCGAACGTCCTGATGTCGTGTTGCTCGATGTTCGCCTGCCGGACATGTCCGGGCTCGACCTCTTCGCTAAGCTAAATGAACTCGACAGTCGCACGCCCATCATTTTGATGACGGGGCACGGAACGGCAAGCACAGCAATCGAGGCGATGCGATCAGGTGCTTACGACTATATCTTGAAGCCTCTTGATGTCGATCAACTTGCGGTGCTAATTGATTCAGCTGCTGAGACGAGTCGTATGATGCGTACTCCAGCGCGGCTTCCCAGTGACGAACCGACCGAGGTAGAAACCGATTTGTTGGTGGGGCAATGCGACGCGATGCAGGAAGTGTATCGGTCGATCGGTCGTGTAGCCCGACAGAATGTCACTGCACTCATTCTGGGAGAAAGCGGTACAGGCAAGGAAGTCGTTGCACGGGCCATTTACCATTACAGTAAACGTTCGCAGCAACGGTTCCTGGCAATCAACTGCGCGGCGATTCCTGAGCAGTTACTGGAAAGCGAACTGTTCGGCCACGAAAAGGGCGCGTTCACCGGTGCTGACCATCGGAAGATTGGTAAATTCGAGCTCGCTAGTAACGGCACGCTTTTTCTGGACGAAATCGGCGATATGACACCGCTGATGCAGACCAAGATTTTGCGTGTACTGCAAGATCAGACTTTCGAGCGTGTTGGCGGTGACGAAACGATTCGCACCAACGCCAGAATCATTGCGGCCACAAATCGAGATTTGCAGGAAGCGATCCGAGAGGGCAGCTTTCGGAGCGATCTTTACTATCGCCTGAATGTCTACACGATTCACTTGCCACCACTTCGCGAGCGTGTGGAGGATATTCCGCTGTTGGTCGACCACTTTCTCACCAAGTATGGGACGGCATTGGAACGTTCGATGACGGCGGTTGCACCGGAGACGATGGAGGTACTTTCGCGGTACCCTTGGCCCGGCAACGTACGAGAACTCCAAAGTGCGATTCAACATGCCCTACTGGAAGCGACAGGTCCCGTTTTGGTACCCGCCTTTCTGCCAGCCTCGATTCGCGAGACGACGTCTGGCGAGGATGTCCCCGTAGAAGATCAGTCGGAACCAGCTCAGCAGCCGACCGATGGTAATGCTCGCTTGGCTCGCAAACTACTCCAAGCCGATTCCTACAACATATTGGCAGAAGTTGTGAATCGAGCGGAGCGGGAAGCGATTATCGAAGTGCTTCAAGAAACTGAATGCAATCTAACAACCGCCGCTCGGCGTTTGGGAATAAGCCGCACGACGCTAAGAACAAAGCTGCGAACGCTCAAGATCTCGCTTGAGCACACCGCCGAAGCACAAGAGCCGGGCTAGGGGATAGCCCGGCGTCTTGAACCAGCGAGGTGGGAAGCAAGGAAAGCAGTATTACCGACCCGTATGATGGTGGGACGGGGAGGTGTGGTTTAGGAAAGCCAATCGGCCGAAATGGAACGTCGAAGCTTGGGCCATTGAAGCGGTCGAAGCTAAAGCAACCAGCAACATCGCGGCAATCAGTGTCTTTTTCATGGGATAAACTCCTCAGTGCATGGTCAGAATGGGGCTCTGACAAAATGGTGGGGAAGCCCGGCAAATTCATCTTTGCGAAAGGGTTCCCGGTGTCTGAGAATCCCATATGCACAACGTGTGCCAGAACCGATTTACGGGCGATTATGCCGATTTAAGCGAGCTGTAAGGCCAATTAGTGCCTTGTTAAGCGGACACAACTGGCCGAAACGACCAATTCTTGGTCGGTATCTTGTTTTCTGATAGTAGCGGCGTCTCATCACGGTAATCTGAGCTACTCCCGGGTAGGAATTCGCTGTCAAAATCAGTTTGAAATGGCAACGTTTTTAGGAAGAATCGACCCTAATCTGTTAGAATGAGGGAGACCGATTCCGACCTGCTCATCATTTGCCTACCTAATTCCTCCCTCCCCTTCCCCGAGCAAACCATGCGGCGCCTTGCTCTGCTATTGCTGTTGCCTTGGATCACTTGTATCAGTGCGAACGCGATATGTAATGCCGAAGAGCCGATTGACTTCAATCGTCAGATTCGTCCGATTTTGTCCGATCGCTGCTTTCATTGCCATGGACCAGACGATGATCATCGCGAAGCTGGGTTCCGTCTGGACGACCGCCAGAGCGCCACGACGGAAGCCGACTCTGGCGAATTGCCAATCATGCCGGGAAATTCTGCCGAAAGCGAGCTGATCCATCGCGTTGCATCGACCGACGATTCGCTCCGGATGCCTCCCTCCGATTCGAACAAGCCACAGCTCTCCGCCGACGAGATCGAGCTGCTCACAAAATGGATCGATCAGGGAGCCGATTTCCAAAGGCATTGGTCATTCGTCCCACCAACCCGTCCCCAGTTACCTAAGGTCGAGCAGGCAGAGTGGGTTCGTAACCCGATCGATCGCTTCGTCCTCGCCCGAATCGAAGAGCAAAGACTTGCACCGTCACCTGAGGCCGACAAGCGGACTTTGATTCGCCGAGTGACGCTCGATCTCACCGGACTTCCACCGACGCCAGCAGAGGTCGAGCAGTTCCTAGCTGACGAATCGCCGAAAGCTTACGAGCGGCTCGTCGATCGGTTGTTGGCCTCTCCACGTTACGGCGAACGGATGGCTTGGCCTTGGCTTGATGCAGCTCGTTACGCCGACACAAACGGTTATCAAGGCGACCCAGAACGAACCATGTGGCCCTGGCGTGATTGGGTAGTCGATGCGTTAAACAACAACATGCCGTTCGATCAATTTACGATTGAACAGCTCGCTGGTGATCAGATTCCTGAGGCCACGCACGCCCAGGTCATCGCCTCAGGCTTCAATCGCAATCATATGCATAACGGCGAAGGGGGACGCATCGCGGAAGAAACACGTGTCGAGAACGTTTTTGACCGTACCGAGACCACCGCAACCGTTTGGTTGGGGCTGACATACACGTGCTGCCGCTGTCACACCCATAAGTTCGATCCAATCTCGCACACCGAGTATTACGCCTTCTACGACTTCTTCAATCAGACGTCCGAGGGAGGAGGCATTCGCGGTGGTGCCGTACCCCCGTTCGTGCCGTACGTTTCTCCGGAAAACCAACAAAAGCTGGAGACCTACGCACAACAGCTTGCGGCCCTACGAAAGACGCTTCTGAAAGACGACCCCGCAGCAGACGAAGCCCAAGCCAAGTGGCAGGAACGCGTCCGCCGCGAAAGCGCCTGGACATTTCCGGCGATCGTCGAAGTTCAAACGGGCGGCCAATCGCAGCTCTCTACACTCGATGATGGTTCACTTCGTGCTGAAGGGGCCAGGCCCGATCAAGATGTTTATACGATCGTGGCGCGCACAGACCGCTTGAATAATAAAGCAATCCGTTTGGAGGCGCTATCCGACAAGATTTCCTCTCCGACTGGAAGCACTGGCCGAGCCGACAACGGCAACGCAGTGCTTAGCGAGTTCGAAGTTTTCATTCGCCCAGAAACAGACCCTACGGCCAAGTTTCGGCCGGTGAAAATCGTCAAGGGCACCGCAGAGCACGCGCAATCTGGCCTTGGTGTCGAACAAGCTTTCGACGGTATCAATGGCGGCGGAGGTGGCTGGGCGATGGAAGGATTCAACCGCAAAGACAGCAATACAGCTATCTTCTACCTCGACCAGCCGTTTGGGTTTGAAGGAGGCACCGAGATACGTTTCGTCCTTCGCTGCGAGTCGCGACACATCGCCCACACATTAGCACGTGTTCGCTTGTCGGTAGGCTCTGGCGAAACGGAAGGAGTTCTTCCTTCCGAAGTTCAAAATGCCTTGGCAAAATCGCCCGAACAGCTTACCGCGAAAGAGCAGCAGACACTTCGCCAGGAATTTCGCGCGAAGCATTACCATCAGGAAGGAGCAGGCGAGGATTCCTATGCGGCGATTGCCAAACGAATCGAAAAGCTCGAGTCGCAATCGAAATCACTCCGAGACGCTTCGGAGAAAATCAAAGTGATGATCATGGATACGCTAGATAAGCCACGCGAGACGCGTATCCTTGAGAAAGGTTTGTACAACAAGCCGATTGGCGATGCCGTCGCGCCCGATGTTCCTGGTGTGCTGCCAGGACTACCCGAAGAGGCAACTCGCAATCGATTGACGCTGGCTAAATGGCTCGTCTCGCCCGACCATCCCCTCACGGCGCGAGTAACCGTGAATCGATACTGGCAGTTGTTCTTTGGTCAAGGGATTGTGCGAACGCCAGAAGACTTTGGTACGCAGGGCAAGTTACCAACCCATCCAGAACTTCTCGATTGGTTAGCGGTCGAATTCGTCGAGAGCGGCTGGGATGTTAAAGCGATACATCGTCTGATCGTTACTAGTTCGACCTATCGACAATCGTCACAAGCTACCGCCGAGAAGCGAGAAGCTGACCCAGCAAATTTTTTCCTGGCACGGCAATCACGCCACCGACTTCCCTCTTGGATGCTGCGAGACCAAGCGTTATTCGTTGGCAATCTTGCTTCCTTGCGAATGGGCGGACCTCCCGTTAAGCCGTACCAACCAGAGGGGATATGGGCAGAGGCAACCTTCGGAAAGAAAAAGTACCAGCGTGATAACGGCGAGGCTCTTTATCGTCGTAGCTTGTATGTGTTCTGGCGGCGGATCGTGGGACCAACAATGTTCTTCGATGTAGCCAACCGCCAAACTTGCAGCGTGAAGACAGCGATTACCAACACGCCACTACATGCGTTAACGACGCTCAATGATATTACTTACGTCGAGGCCGCTCGTGGGCTGGCAACTAAAGTGATTCACGCCTCGGACGAGCCATCTCAGCGAATTCGGGATGTATTTCTGACGCTCACCTCAAGAGAAGTGACCGAGCAGGAACTTGCCATCCTTTTGGATCGGTACCAGGTGCTCCAAAGCGTGTTCGCCCAAAGCGAAGAAGATGCCCAAAAGCTGTTAGCGATCGGTGAGGCTCCTCGGGACCAGTCGATCGACCTTGCCGAGTTAGCGACGATGACCGCCCTGTGCAATACCTTGATGAACCTTGACGAGGCTCTGAGTCGACCATGACGCGACCAACTGTATCCTCTCCACAAGTTGAACATGCAATCCAGATGACGCGCCGCCAACTACTCGGACGGTGTGGTATCGGGTTGGGCAGTGTGGCCCTAGGTTCTTTAGTTGGCAACCAACAGGCTGGGGCCGCGACGTCGAACGGCTTGCCAGTATTGCCCCACTTTGCTCCGAAAGCGAAACGGGTGATTTACTTGTTTCAGAACGGCGCTCCTTCGCACACCGATTTGTTTGACTACAAACCAAAGCTAAAGGAGATGCACGGTGTGCAGATCCCGGACGAAGTTGTCGGCGGAGCCCGCTTCAGCACGATGACCGGCGGTCAAACCGCGCGGCCTTGCTTGGCCCCGATTACCAAGTTTGCTCAGCGTGGCGAGTGCGGAGCCTGGATCGCGGAAGACTTCCTACCCAAAACGGCAGGGATTGTCGACAAGCTTTGTTTCGTTAAGTCGATGCACACCACGCAAGTGAATCATGCCCCTGCGATCACCTTTTTTCTAACCGGGGCTGAGATGGCGGGACGGCCCAGCATGGGAGCTTGGTTAACGTACGGCTTAGGGGCTGAGACCGAGGAACTGCCGTCTTACGTCGTGATGACCAGTCGCGATAAGGAAGCTTCGTGCGGACAGATCTTTTACGACTTCTATTGGGGAAGTGGCTTCCTGCCCAGCAAGTATCAAGGCGTCAAGTTCCGGGGTTCGGGCGATCCGGTACTTTATCTTTCCAACCCAGACGGCATCAGCCGAGAGATGCGGCGCGGCTTGCTTGATGATCTTTCCCGGCTAAACGCCATGGAGGAGGAAAAGACGGGCGATCCAGAAATCGGTACCCGGGTTGCCCAGTACGAGATGGCGTACAAGATGCAGGCCTCAGTTCCCGAACTGACCGACTTTACCCAAGAGCCGCAGCACATTCTCGACATGTATGGACCGGATGTACAACGAAAGGGGTCGTACGCATATAACTGCTTGATGGCCCGCCGTCTGGCCGAACGTGGCGTCCGTTTTGTACAGGTGATGCATGCCGGTTGGGACCAGCACCGCAATTTGAATACGCAGCTGAAGATCCAGTGCACCGATACAGATGCACCGAGCGCGGCCCTAGTGAAAGACTTGGAGCAACGTGGGCTGCTGGACGACACACTGGTGATCTGGGGTGGCGAGTTCGGCCGAACACCATTCTTACAGGGTGCGATTAGCGAAACAAAAACTTGGGGTCGCGATCATCACCCTTACGCGTTTACCTTGTGGATGGCCGGAGGCGGAGTCAAGCCCGGTATCTCGTACGGCGAATCGGACGAATTCGGTCACAATGCAGCGGTCGATAAAGTCCACGTCCATGACCTGCAAGCAACCATCTTTCACTTGTTGGGGATCGATCACGAGAAATTCACGTTCCGATTCCAAGGCCGCGACTTTCGCCTGACCGACGTGCATGGCGAGTTGATCCGACCGATCTTGACGTAACCCCGAACGAAAATTACTTGATGTAGGGACGCTCCATCGCGAACAATAGTGCCCGGGCTTGCTTTTTCCATTTTTCATCCAGTTGGTCTGGATATAGGATGGACAGCGTCGTTAAAAGTGCACCGCGTTGAACCGGCTGAAGGCCTTTCAACAGTGGCTGGAGGTTGGCGGAAAGTTTGTCTTCCTGGAACACCTGCCGAATTCTTTGTCGGAGCTGGTCATTCCCATCCGGAGGAGACAACGCATCCATCCGATCCAAATAGGGAGTGGGGTCCCTGTCATGATTCCTCGCTAAAGCAGCGAGGTACGGCATCATCTTCGCTTGATTAAGTTCCGCTACCGGCTGCGCAAGTGCTCTTTCTTGCATTGCCGCGGATGCACCACTTGAGGTCGCCAAAAGATCGAGCATAAACTCTTCCATTTGCTCGCCTCCGCCCACTTGATAAGCCTGATCAAGCTGGCCTCGCTGCATCAAAGCGAACATAGCCATCGGTGACCCTTGGAAACGATTGCCTGTTTCCATATCAAGGATCGTTTGCAACTCGACCGAATGACGAATTAAGTCGGTGTAATTTACATCTTCGCTATCCGCCAGCAAACGCCGAATACGAGCCACCATCACCGCTACTTTACTACGAACCGCACAGGGGTGTTTGAGACAAACATCGAACTTCTCGAGCGCTGCCTGCCAATTGCCCTGAGATGCGTAGACGTAACCGGCCGCGTTGTTGATCCAAGGATCTTGTGGCCACCTCTTGGCAAGATCAACGAACCTTTCGTCTTGCTCAGGCTCATTTGGCATCAGACGAACCGAGATATACTGCCAGCTTGGATCGTTAGGGTGCTTGGCAGCCTGATTGAGTTGCTGCTGCTTGATCTGTTCCTTCTGATCTGCCGGAGATAGATCGTATTGGGCACGTAATGCAAGGATATCGCTGGGAGACGCTTCCAACCGTTTGGCAAGAATCTCGTCGTAGTCGCTTAGGGACTCCGCATGGCCGAGCCAATCAACGATATAGGGACTGTCCGCGGTATCGAAAGTGGCATGCACCCGCACGAGCTGTTCGTATTCGTCCGATTCACTAATAACCGGCAAGATTTCGTAGGGAGAGTAGCCAACCGGATTATCTAACACCGATCGCAATGCCCCGTCACTCTTCGTCTCGACCGAATTGGGTGGATTCTCAAAAACAAATTGAGCCCCCGTTTCGATCCAACGCGGTGCGCCTAGAAATCGCGGTTGGGTTGGCGACGCATTGCCGTAAACCTTATCCCATTCGATCAGTGGCGCGGCCGAGGCGATGTTGTAAATGTAATGACTAAACGCGGCACCAGGACGCTCACGTAACGTTTCAATCTCGCGGCCATCCATCGTTGTTGTTGTGAACTGGATTGATCGAAAGGTTCCGAACGTAAAGTCTTTGTGTTGATGCGGTCCGAGCGTGACCTTCTGGTCATTAACCATCACGCTTACCGGCGCTTCTAGGCCATTGTAAACCGTCACTTCGGCGGTACCGACGAAAAGGCCTGCCGCGATCACCGAGAAAACAAGTGCGGCGGCAACCGTGAAACGCAGGACGCTCGGCCCGGTTCCGTCAGCCAAGAGAAACTGACTCCACCAATCGAGCTTTGTTTGTCGCTCTCGTTCCGAACCACGCTCGCAGGTGCCGTACTTTTCGGGCGAGGTCGCCGAGTCCGGAGCTACTTCGGTTTCCTGCTTACCGAGGTAGATTGCGGCGACCTTCTTCTCGGCGTGTAGCAGCTCGTCGAGAACCGCGTCACGCAGTGCAGAGAATCGAAACTTCATCGGAACGATCCAGCTATCCACGACATCCATCCACTGCGCGATATTGTGCTGATCGGCTGGTGGTAGATCAAACTTCTCGAAAGCGGCCCGCCAGTTCTCAATTTCTAAGGTTTCCAACACAGCCTTCGGAAGGCGGACGCTTACGGCTTGTACGTCCAGGAGCGCCGCAATCGTGCGAACGACGTTCGCGGCTTCGATGATCTTGCGAAGGTTCTTCGAGCTCACTCGTCCGGCCGCGGTCGACATGACGGTGACATTTGCCAAGTAGCCGTGTGCATCATCGAGGTCGGCGTAGCTATGCTCGGCATAATGTAGCAACATCGTCAGACTACGAACGTATTGAGGCCACCCGTTGCCAATTGCATGCGCTGCCGCTTCATGGACCGAGCGGCAATGGGCATCATGTTTCTCGACTTCGCGTAGGCACAGGTCCCGTTCCTTCTTGACCTCAGCAATCAACTGCGGCAATTTCCGACGTCGGATGACATTCCCACGGTAGCGAACTACGTTACCGGTCGCGTCATAGTGCCCTTCCTTCACCCCTTCCAACAAGTTGATTTCTTCTTCCAATCCACGCAGCTCGGTCAGCTTTCCTTGCAGATGCTCGGGATAGAGTTCCGTTAATGCAGATCGCACGGTGTCCTCGGAAGGTCGATCGCCGTAAAGTTGATTTGCCTCAGCAACAGCGAGCGTAACCGATCGCCCCAAATAAGCACCACGGTACGCTTGATCGAACGACTCACATTGGTATTCCTGATCGACCAGCTTGAGGGCTTCCTCCGTCGGCAACAGTTCTGGCTCCTCCTTCAGCTGAATCCGTTCGATGACAAACTTGGTAACTGATTTCCGTAGTTCTTCTGGATCTTCAAAAAACGTCCAAGCTGATTCTTCCTCGATGTCAACCGAAAGATACGTTCGTTTGGTGTTCGCCTCGCGCTCGGTATTTGGCGGATGGGTTGCCCACATTTGAGGTGGCTGAGCAAGCTTCTCACTAAATACGCGTACTTCGGCTCCTAAAGTCGACTCGGACAGGACAAGTTCTTCGTCGTCCATGATCCGCTGCAAGTGCTGGGCGACCCGAGTCTGAATGGCAAACAAGTCTTCAACTACTCGCCCCTTACCCAACTGCGTGTCGGCAAATCCACATGCCTGGCTATACGCTTCGTCCGCCGCTTGCAAACGATACAATCCATGAATTAATGCGTCGCTTCCCGTGACCGATACGGCCACTAGATCGGCTTGAAACTCCATCTCTCGTGAGAGGGCACGATGAGCCAGCACGACCCAGCGAAAGACACTTTCCATAACGGAGCGAATCGCCCAGACAACCAGTCGCATGATCCAGCCAATCCAGGCCACGCGAAGATCAATTCGGGAAATGAAGTCGAGTGTATGATCGAGAAAATCCCGTTTGGCAATGATCGCAGCGGCAATCTGCTCGCCCACATAAACCCAACTGCCCACGGCCATCGAGCGTTGCGCAAAGTGACCAAATTCGTGAGCAAGCACAGCCGTAAGCTCGGTCCGATTCAGAGCATTTACCAACCCCAGCCCAATCGTCAGATTCTTTTTAGAAGGGATAATAAAGTTCAGGATCGACAGGTCATAAAAAACGCTCGCATTCACGCCAGGGCAGAGGAACACGCGATGAGGACGTGGCGCGCCCACGCGATCGGCGAGCTGATAAAGAAACTCAAATAGCTCAGGTTGGTCGGCCGTGGTGATTTCGCGTCCCGGATCATCAGAACCTTGTCGAACAAACAGCAGGGCTTTCCACAGGAAGATCGACAAGAAGGCGAACGGAACTGCCGTGAAGAACGCCGCCACCGAACCTTGTCCGCCAGCGATCACCCCGAGAATCATCCGGTAGGTGGTATAAGTAAACCAGCTAGCGAGTCCCACGTAGAGAACGAGGAATGCGAATAATCCCAGTACGGCAAGCCAAACTCGGCGGCGGTATGATGCAGACGCCTTAGCAAAGTCAGGCGGAGTGTGGATCTTGGGGAGAAGATCAGTCGAGCTCACGATGAAGGCCCTTGTGCGAGGGGGCGAATAATCGAAAGCTCAAAGATACCAATCCCAAGCGCGCGATGCGAACACTTTCATCGATTGGAAGTACTCGCGTGGTAACTTAGCTGGTTCTAGCGTGGGCCAAATCGACGACGATAATCGCCGCGTGAAGGTTCCTCCCGACTTGGCTCGGTGGAGGAAGGTTCCTCCGCCTTGGCAGCGGCGGCTTCCTCGGCCTCTTTCAGTTTGGCCTGAGCCGCTTCTGGATCGTCGATCGCCTCTTGGCTAGGCTTGACGATTAAAGACCATCCATGAAGAACGCCGGAACGTTCGCTACGGCTAGCCCGGATCATCAACTGCCAGGTACCCTTCAAGTTCTTCCCACGAAACTGATTCAAACCTGGCTGGCGTTTTTCAAGTGCCTCGGGTTGAAATGACCCTGAAAACGGTGGTCGCGAACGAGTAATTCGATCTCGAGCGTCGTCATCGAACGTCGTTTTGTCGAAATGATCATCACTGCCACCGACGCTGGTAAACAATTCCACGCGCTGTCCTTCTGGACCAATTAAGTAACCGTCAAGCTGTTCCACATACGTATGGGTTATCGAAAGCTGAACGTTCAAATCACCGATAAGGTAATCCTCGCCGACTTCGATCTCGGAAACAACGATCGAGCGTGGCAACAGGACTTCGGCTTCGTTGTTTGAGTAAGCCCCGCCTGAAACCGTGTTTAAGGACAAAACTTCATCAATCGTGATAATGCCGTCCTGATTATTATCGTACGAAGCGAACTGGCTAAGCGCCGCATCGTCCCACTCGTCGGTGAATTCCGACATCATGACTTGTTGGTCACCGTCACTATCCCGTTCAAAGAACCACGTCGGGACGGCTTCTTGACGCGAATTGGCCGCTCGCTCCATGGTCGCAAAGAGATACTGAGACAACTCGTCAGCGTCGACCGCACCGTCGCGATTGTAATCGACTTTGGCCACCGATATCCCTGCCGCAGACATTTCTTGCGGCTCGAGTTGGTCATTGCGGTTGTAGTCGTACCGCTCCAAAATGCTTCGCGCCAGCGAATCACTGCCGCGATCACCATTTCGCGATGCCCCCGCGCCACTCAGGGCTCGCCAATCGCTTCGTTGGTCGTTGGCTCGTGAACCGGCGTCACCGATTGAGCCTAAACTGGTCAGCGAACGTTTTTCGGCCGTACGACGTTTGGCATAGCGTTGGGTGAGTTCAGCTAGAGTCAATTGGCGATCACGATTCAAATCGGACGTGCTGGGATCACGGCCATCCCAATGGGCATCGGCAATCTCTTCCGCGTCGAGTTTCCCGTCGCGATTGCGATCCCATCGCCGCATCGTCCGTTCGGCTTCTTCAACATCGGCCTGGATGTAGTCGTACTTGACCTCACCGATTCCGAAGGCAGGAATCAGCTTTTGATCTGGATCGATCCCGAATCCCTTCATGGTCGGCTCGTTGGAGCTAGTCCCGCGCGAAGCGGATGAGGAACCACCATTGCGTCGCTGAGCATGCAGGCGAGCGGCCTGCTCGAGTTTCTCGACTGAGTTTGGTCGTGAAAGGCTGATCCCGTATGGGACTGCGAACTCTTCGAGGTAACGGCGTCCTCGATCCGAGATCTCGTCTGGCTCGATAAAGCCATTGCGATCGTCATCAATGCGTCGAATCCATTCGCCTTGAGCGTAGATCATGCCCGGCATGATCCACAGCGTGCCAACGACGGCCAACAAAATGGCGACCGAGCGGACGGATGACATTGGAGCGGTTGCCAGAAGCATTATCGACCTCGGTAGGAACGTGGGTCACGGCGATCTCGCGAGGATGACGACTGGCCAGTTTGTTCAGCCAGGATTTGCGAAATCGTTTCTTTGGAAATACCGCTGGAGGCAGAGATCACACGAACCGAACGCTCGCTACGACGATCGACCGTTTCCACGAGCGATTCAACTTCGGCGAACAAGGAATCAGGCGCTGTAATCACAAGTGAGTTGCTTGACTCGTGGACAGCAACCGCCATTTTAGGTTCGCTACCGCGGACGGGATTGTCGTCGACGCTGCGCTGTTCGTTCTGACCACGACGGTCGTCGCCACGTTGATCGTTATTGGCACGTTGTTGAGCGGCTCGCTGCGTGGTGGTGTCGATACGGGTCGGGAAAGCTTCGCGAATGACTTCCGCCACTTCTTCCGCCCGGGCATGTTTCAGTTCAATAATGTGCGAACGCCCCGAGGTCTCGATCGCCGTGATACTGGAATCTTTATCGATGATCTTCATGTAGCCTTCGATCATCGCAATATCTTCTTTCGTGCCCTGCACGATCAACCGGTTGAGTCGAGCGTCGGAAACCACGGTTGCCGTCCCTGCCGTCACCGTAGTCACACCGTCACGCTCGAACAGAAAACTTCCGAAGTAACCACTCGAACTCGAGTAATTGCTGCTGCCATTGATTAGGGTGTCAGAAGCCGGATCGGCCAAGGCATTGCCGCCGTCAAGAAGGTCGGCCAGCATCTTTACTGCTTCCTCTGCGGTGACGTACTTCAGATAGTAAACGACCGTTGGAGAGATCGTTTTTTTATCTTGGGTCGTGATCGTACGAAGATGTTCTTCAAACCGATCGAGGGCGTCCAGATCCTGCGATTGAAGCAGAATGCCGTTAGGCACGACCTGACTACGGATTGGAGCCATCGCCTTTTCGGTCGTGATTGTGCTACTGATTGCATCTCCGTAGCTGGCCGATACGGACACGAAATCGTCGCGATCGCTTAACGAAGGTCGACGATCGGCAGGTTCTTTTGCCTCTTGTGGCGGCGAAGTGGTTTGTGTTGCATCGGAGTCTTCTTGATCGCTATCAGACAACTCAGGAAAGACCGTCCGTTCGATCACGGGTGCTTGTGTATCCTCAGCAGGTGGCAAAATCTGGAGGCAATTCGCTCCTTGCCAATGCTGCTTAGCCGTTTGCAAGACGTCTAAACGCTGCGGACCGGTCAGGGGGACGAATCGCAGGTCGCTGCTGTTCTTAGCTTGGCCTTTCGAGTCGAGGCGTGTGATCAGATCCTCAATTTGCTTAATCTGCTCGCCAGTTCCACGAACAAATAGGCGGCGTTCACCAGGATCTGCATCGACTTTAGGTGGTTTCACGCGTGGCTCTTCATCACGACCACGGCGACGATCATCGTCGTCCGTAGTCGGAAGCTCGAACATCTCGCCAATTAGTGAGACCGCGAAGTACGGATCGACCGACTTGAGTTCGACTACGGCGAATTCGACCGACGGTGCCTGCAGTTCTTCAATTGTTTCGCGGATTAACTGATGAACCTCGTTGTCAGCCAGAGCGACGATGGAATTGCTTTCTGGTTGCATGGTCAAACGTAGGGACTTATCAGCCAAAACCGTTTGCAATACTTCGTAAACGATTTGCAGATTGTCGCCAGTAACGTCATGCGCAATCAGCGTCTTGGCTTTCTCCGCCGCTTGCGACTCGTCTGGCACATCGACCACTTTCAGAAGTGATTCCAGCCGATCGAGCTTCTCTGCGGATCCGACAGCGAACATTCGCTTACCGGAGATGTCGGTGGTGATCGTAATATCGAGCCCGTTGGTTTCGCCGTTAGGGATACCAAGGTGGGTACCAGCGACCATTAGTACCGTTTCTGCGTCGACATGCTTCAAATCGAATCGCTTGACAACAGCGTCATCTTCTTCTGGCTGCTGCATTGCGTTGAGCACACGCATCGCACTGCGAAGATTTTTGGCACTGTCGGTGATGATCAGCTGATTTGATTTTGGAAGGACGACAGGAGTCGTGATGAGCTTAAGCGGCTGCATCTCGTTGATCACTTCGGTTGGCACCAGCTCGCCTAGTGGGACAAAGCATTTCACCACTTCATGATCATCAATGCCTTCCAATTCATCGAGCGTAACAACCGTTGACATGGCATCGAGTTGCTGGAGCCCACGAGGATCGCCCAGGTTGATTACGGAAAGAAGTTGACCGCGTCGAACGAGCGTGAAACCGCGAGGCAGCAAAAACAGATTCAACCGTGTGATCGCCTCATTAACAGTGAAGTAGTCGCCATCGGCGTAGCTAAAGCTTCCGGTAGGGACTTCATCAACGTAAAGCGACAAATCACCAGCCTCAGCAATCCATTCAAAAACGTCACGCCACGATGCCCCGCTGAAGGAAAATCGCAGTCGATCATTGACCGTGCTGGATGTTGCCGTGCTCGCTGATGTGACGCTCGAAGGAGCAGTTGGCGAAGCTGGAGTCGTCGATTCTTCTTCGGAAGTTTCTTCCGTAGCGTCTTCCACCGCAGCCGGAGGAATGACGGGGCTTGTTTCTTCCTGGGCGTTTGCCGCAGACGTTACGCCGGTGAAGATCACACACCAGGCGAGAACGGGTGAGGAGATCCATCGTGAATCTCCAACAACAAATGAAGCGCGTCGCATGATCAGTTTTGCCGGGCATTATGCCCGACCCCCGTGGTGGATTCGCTGCTTGCGAATTGGTGGGTCGGTGAATTCTGCCACCTCAAACAATCCATCAGAGAAACACCGTTCACTGTAGAAGCGGTGACCCTTCGGATGATTGGCAGGAGGTTTCCTTCGCGTGGGTTTGAAAGAAACCTTAGTTAAGGTGGGAACAATTTCGATCGCGGGTAAGCGATCTGGCAGGATTTGAAATCTTTATATGTACACGTTTTAGATCGATTGGCCGGATACGTCAATATTTTCCTGTTCGTTCAAGGCTACTTGAGTAAACAAGTCACGCTAGTTTAAACGTGGAGATCACCAACACATATGCGTAACTGCTGAGACATTGGCAATTACACGGAACAATCCCCCTACCAGGACTGATTTCTGTGAAGTTTTTGATCGCCGCCGTTTTCGTTGTTCTCGTGGGCGGAGCGGCTCAGGCCAATGAGCCTAATCAATCAATCATTCGCGTACTAACGTACAACATCCATCATGGGGAAGGAACCGACGGAAACGTCGACTTGCAACGGATTGCCGACGTAATTCGTCGTGCGAACCCTGATTTCGTTGCCCTGCAAGAGGTCGATCGGAATACACAGCGCACAGGTGGGATTGACCAAACCAAGCAGTTGGCCGAGCTTACCGGGATGCATGGCTACTTCTTCCGTCAGATCGATTTTGCGGGAGGCGAATATGGCCAGGCGATTCTAACCAAGTCTGACTTAATCGAACGTCAACAATTCATGCTGCCGGGCGAGCCTGAGCGAGAACAGCGTTTACTCGCACGGGCACTGTTCACCGTTGGTGGCAAACAATTATGGTTTGCCACGACCCATCTTCATCATGCGGACAATGACATTCGAGAGGGCCAAGTCGCGGCGTTGAATGCATTATTCCCCAAGATTGATCCGATGAAGCAGCCCGCAATCGTTTGTGGGGACTTCAATGCGGTCCCTGAAAGTCAGGCCATGAAAACCATTGCAGGCGCATGGACAATCTCAGGAGCGGAAAAGAATCTGCCGACCTTCCCTGCCGTAAAGCCGACTCGACAGATAGACTATGTCATCGTTCGGGGCGCTAACGAAATGCGAGTTATCTCCACAACAGTCCTCGCCGAACCGCTTGCCTCGGATCATTGCCCCCTAATGGTGGAGATTGCGATTACCCCATAGCTAGCGGATCGCAATCAATCTAAGCCAGGAATTTCGCCAAGAAATGCTTGACGGGCGGTCTTCTGCGCAAATCAAAGAAATTTCTGCCATTTAACGAAGAGAATCGAATCCCACCTCGATGCTAGAATCGTGCATGTAGTTTTTACTCTCTTCATCATGCACCTTTGGCCAGCTTGTCGCGCGGTCAGAGCCCCCAGGACTTATTTGCTCTTCATCGTTGGGAGGGATCGTAATGAACCGGAATTTTCGTCGTGCGGGCTTTACGCTCGTGGAACTGTTGGTCGTTATCGCAATCATCGGCGTTTTGATTGCTCTACTTCTGCCTGCCGTGCAACAAGCTCGTGAAGCGGCTCGCCGGATGCAGTGCAGCAACAATCTGAAGCAGATTGGTTTGGCTTTGCACAACTATGAAAACACTCACCTGAAGTTCCCTCCAGGACAGTGCCTGGAAAATGGATCGCCGGATGCGTCGACACACGCATTCATTCTTCCGTTCCTGGAACAAGGCAACGTTCATGACCTGTTCGACTTCCGATATTCGATCAACGGTAGTTCGGCGAACGTCGCGGCCACCCGTCAGCAATTGGAAGCCTACCAATGTCCGTCGGATATCCAGCCTGCCGGTAACACGATTTCGACTGGTACGTTCGTCTACGGTGGAACAAGCTACATGCAGAATATCGGCGCTAAGGGCACCCTCGTGACTTCCGAATACGATTCGTCACTGGCCGGTCCTTTCTATCGCAACTCAGCAACTCGCTTCGCAGACTTCATCGATGGAACGAGCAACACGGCGATGTTTGCCGAAATTAAAAAGGGTCCTAGTGGATCTTCGTCGCGATTGGTGATCCCTGCTGGCGATCCACGTGACTTCCGCGTGGCAACCTCGGTGTCCGCTGGTTTCTTCGGAAATGACGCTTTGACACCACCATCTGATTGTGAAACACGTAGCACCTACGCTTGGACCTACCGTGGATTGCAGTACTACCGTGGTAACTTTATCACGACGTTCTACACCCACACGCTTACTCCGAATCAGAAACGTCGTGACTGCTTGGACGGTTCGATCGGCTCGCGAGGTCACATTGCCGCACGTAGTTATCACCCAGGTGGGGCGATGACCTGCTTCGGCGACGGTTCGGTCTCGTTCATGCAAGACACGATTGACCAGGTTACTTGGCGATCGCTCGGCACCATGCAGGGTGGTGAAGTTGTTTCGCGTAACTAAGGAACGCGAAAAGCTCTACTCTTTCCAATCACTTCCCAACAGGAAAACAGGAACGAAATGATTACCTCAATCATTATGTCCCACTTGTGTCGTCAACGTTCCCACCTCGCCCTCGTGGTGGGTTCGTTGGCGCTACTTAGCCTTTCGCTAGGTTGCGGTAGTCAACCGACCGGTGATATCGTTCCGACATCACCGGCGGCTGGAACGGCGACCTACAAAGGCAAGCCGTTGGAGTTCTACCAAATTCGTTTTGTCCCGGAAGATGGGCGTCCTGCTGCTGGGGTGACTGACGAAGAGGGTCACTTCACGATGGGCACAAACGATACGGGGGATGGGGCTCCTTCCGGCAAACATCGCGTCGCGATCAACTATGTGGGTCCACCGATGCCGCCAGATTGGGGCGTGACTGATTTTTCCCCGATTCCTCCTCCGAAGTTTAAGGTCCCCGCGAAATTTTCCGATCCAGAAAAGTCGGGCATCACGGTAGAAGTTCCCGAGGATGGAAAAACCGATTTCGTTATCGAGATCGAATAGGCGAACTTGCCGTTGATCAATGCCTGAGAGGGACGTTTCCTGCGTCCCTTTTTTTGTTTCTTGCATTGTTTGTAAGGTTAATTCAATCGTTAGTCCGATGATTGGTCGGCTTAGCGAAGTGAAGTCGCAAGTTTGCCTGTGCCAGACCTCCCTCCGTTCGACGGTTGCCATTCTTGGAAATCGCCATGTACCGATTGCATACGGTCCATCAGGCATCCACGGCAAAAAGCAGAGATGCGATACGATTCTGTATCGCTAGGCACGAGGAAGAACTCGGCTACGGCAGAAGTTCATATTGTACTGGCTGAAAGCCACTGACCAGCATTTCGAGTACGCAGTTTAGCGGCTCGGTCAACACTTCCACGGTTGGCTTGAGTTCGCCGACACCGAGCGCTTGCTTCAGCACCTCGAGAAAGAATCCGTCACGTTGGAAAAGGCCGCCACTCACTCGCACAGATATCTGTTTCTCAGGCACATCGAGTCGAACGCGAAGTTGCTGCACAAGATTGGCAAGGTCGTCAGCCGCTTTCAAGAGTATACCAACCGCGGTCATGTCTGATTTCTGTGCTTGGTCGACCACGATCTTGGAAAGTTGCGCGACCTCAGATTTGAGGTCGCTGAAGCTTGCCAGGTGAGTTTTCATTTCGTAGGCAGTGCTGACTCCCCACTGCTCACAGATGACTGCCGCCAATCCAAACGGTTCGCCAGTGGTCTCCAACGCTTGCAGCGTATACCGCAAGCCTTCGCGTCCGATAGCAAAGCCGCTACCGTCGTCGCCAAGGATATGTCCCCAACCACCAGCAATCGCCAGTTGTCCGTTTCCGTTTCGGCCAATGCCAACCGACCCCGTCCCGGCGATTAGGCCGAACGATGGTTGGTCAGATGTGCAATCCAAAAGTGGGTACAGATCTGGAACGACGGCGAGATTCTTAGCGAGGCGCCGGACTCTCAGCTTCTGGGTCAGCGCCGAGCGAACGGTCGAATCCAGCGTCCCGGCAATCGAAAACAGGGCATGATCGCAAGCGATATCTTTCGCCTCAAGACCTTTCCGCGCCGACTTGACAGCAAGTAGAATCGCTTCGGTGGCGATGTCCATGCCAACCGCTCGGGGATTGCTGGGTCCAGCTTGTCCGTTGCCCAGAACTTCCCACTGATTCGCGTCAAGAATGCGTGCGATACAGCAGGCAGTTTTGGTCCCCCCTCCATCGACTGCCAAAACGATCTGGCCCGGTTGAACAGGAGTCGAGGGAGACATGACGCGAGATATCCGAAACAAGATCAGAGGCGGACGGCGCCGTTGGTGCCATCGTGGATCGCGCGGCGCAAGTGTCCGTGAGCACGGTCCAATAACGTTCGGGCATCTTCTGGCGATTGCTCGGTGTGATGCATGACAATCGCCGTTTTCACTTCACCGTCACATTGGCTGAGCAGTTCGGCTGCGGCTGCCTCGTCTAATTCCGTAGCCGCCTTTACGATCCGTCGAGCTCGGGCGTTCAGCTTCGAGTTTGTCGCACGCAAGTCGACCATCAGATTACCGAACGTCTTACCTTGGCGAATCATCGCACCGGTGCTTAGCATGTTCAGCACCATCTTGGTTGCGGTGCCTGCTTTCATCCGAGTAGAACCGCTGAGGATCTCTGGTCCAACGACCGGAGCAATCACGAGGTCACAGTATGACTTCAATTCGGAGTTGTCGTTGCACGTCAACCCGATGGCGTAAGCACCTAGTTCGCGTGCGTATTCCAGGCCGCCAATTACGTAGGGTGTGCGACCGCTAGTAGCGATGCCGACGACCACATCGGTAGGCGAGAGTTGGATCTTCTCGAGGTCTTGCATGCCGAGGACAGGATTATCTTCCGCACCTTCCACCGCGGTGGTGATTGCCGAAGGACCACCAGCAATGAGACCGACGACCTGACGGGGATCCGAACGGAACGTCGGTGGACATTCGGCAGCATCGAGAATGCCCAGCCGACCCGAGGTTCCAGCGCCGAAATAGATCAGCCGACCTCCACTGTGCATTCGCTCAGAGATGACGTCGATAGCCGTGGCGATCTGCTGCGACTGTCTTCCGACAGCCTCCGCGACACCAGCGTCCTGATCGTTGATGAGTTTAACCACCTCGAGAGTCGTAAGCTCGTCGAGTTGTTCCGAGGCAGGATTGCTGGCCTCGGTTGTTAGATGATCAAGCATAGTTATTTCAACTAACCTCGGACTAGGTCACAACATCCGTGCGACAAATGCTTCCTTGCTTCCTCTCTCGTTAGTTTAGGCGAAGGGATAGGCTCCGCCTAGATTCTGTGCGCAAAAGCGAGAGAATAATGCGCCTGCTCGACTAGCGACCAGCTTTGGGAGAGGTAGACTGAATGCTGTCAGAATTGCATTCATGATCTCGATCGATCAACCTTTCCCTTGTTGGT
The DNA here is from genome assembly GCF_002967765.1 of Blastopirellula marina. Lineage (NCBI taxonomy): Bacteria > Pseudomonadati > Planctomycetota > Planctomycetia > Pirellulales > Pirellulaceae > Blastopirellula > Blastopirellula marina. The sequence continues at coordinate 118,938 of NZ_PUHY01000001.1, forward strand.
GACCATTTCGGCATGAGTTTTCTTGATTCCCTGGCCATTCCACCCGTCGATGCCGCGATCATCGCGTTGTACATCCTCGGTACCACCTTGCTGGGAGTTTGGCTTGGTAAGGGAGAGAACTCGACAAGTGACTTCTTCTTAGGGTCAGGCAACTTACCTTCCTGGGCGTTATTACTATCGATTGTTGCCACCGAAACCAGTACGGTCACCTTTCTGAGCGTGCCTGGCCTCGCATTTAAGCAGGGAGGCAACTTTGGGTTTTTGCAGCTGGCGATTGGCTACATCATTGGCCGTGTCTTTGTACTGACCTTCTTGTTGCCGCTCTACTTTAAGAATCAGAATTCAACGGCTTACGAAGTGTTCCAACGCAATTTTGGGACTTCGACCCGCAAGCTGGCATCTGTCTTCTTTCTAGGGGCACGTACGCTGGGCGACGGTCTGCGGCTGTTCCTAACCGCGTTCACTTTGCAGCAGGTCATTCACATTAACTTCGACGTTAGTGTGATTGTGATCGCCGTTGCCACGTCCATCTATGCACTTTTTGGTGGTGTACGCTCGGTGGTCTGGAACGATTGCCTGCAGTTCGCGGTCTACATGACAGGGGCATTTATCGCAATCGGTGTGATCCTTTATCGGCTGCCTGGTGGGGCTCAGGAGTATTTCGCCTTTGCGTCAGAAACAGGTCGCTTACAGCTTTTTGATGTCAACTTCTTGCCTGAGAACGGCCAGTTGACCTTATGGTCCGGCATCTTCGGTGGCGCTGTTCTCAGCCTTGCAACACATGGTGCCGACCAGTTGATCGTGCAGCGATACTTGTGTGCGAAAGATCAACGGTCCGCTGGGTTGGCGTTGTTCTGGAGCGGTCCCATCGTGTTCGCTCAGTTTGCGTTGTTCCTGGCTATTGGTGCTGGACTTGCTTGTTACTACGCACAGTTCGATCCAGCTCGAGAATCGTTAGCAGGCGATCAAGCGTTTGCCTCGTTTATCGTCAATGATTTACCCGTCGGTATCCGCGGCGTGATTCTCGCTGCCGTGTTTGCTGCCGCGATGTCGACTCTCTCCAGCTCGGTGAATTCTTCATCGAGTTCACTACTCGACGATCTTGGTGGAGAAGAGCTTCGTAAATTGCCGGATAATCGCCGACTGCTCTTGGCACGCGTGTTTACGGTGCTCTTTACCGTACTTCAGGCCGTGGTCGCGATCGTCGCCTATTATCAGGGATACGCCACCACCGTCGTGCACCAAGCGTTGGCTATCGCCGGATTCTCGGCGGGGCTGTTGTTGGGTCTGTTTCTTATCGCACTAGTCATTGGCCGAGTACCCAGCCTGTACGCCAACATTGGACTACTAGCAGGTGCCGTGATCGTAGTTTGCGTTTGGCAATACTACGGACTGAGCGGCTACTGGAACTCGCTGGTTTGCTGCGTCAGCGTTTTCACGATCACCGCGACCATCTGGTCGATTGCCAATTTTATTTTCGAGCCATCGCCGATTGCCTCCGTTGAGGATGAAACATGATCTTGCGTACTTTGCTGCTTGCAACATTCCTTTCAATTCCCTCGCTCGCCTTGGCCGAGATTCCGACGGCAACGCCAGAAGAAGTCGGTATGGCAGGTCCGATTGCTCCAGCGATCGACCAAGAGATTGAAAAGGCTTTGGCTGAGAAAAAGATGCCAGGTTGTGTGGTCGTTGTTGTCCGACACGGAAAGATCGTCTACGAAAAAGCCCACGGTAATCGCCGAATTGTGCCCAACGTGGAACCGATGACCGTCGACACGGTATTCGATATGGCCTCGCTGACGAAGCCAATTTCGACTGCTACGAGTGTGATGCAGTTGGTCGAGCAAGGCAAAGTAGATCTCGATCAGCCAGTCTCGAAATACCTTCCTGAGTTCCAAGGTAACGGTAAAGAAGATATCACCGTTCGGCAATTGATGATCCATGTAAGCGGGCTTACGCCGGACAATCATGTGAATGATTACCTCGATGGCTGGGACACCGCCTACGAAAAGATTTGCGACCTCAAGCTGCTCTCCCCGCCTGGCGATAAGTTCCGCTACTCGGACGTCGGCTTTCTGCTGCTGGGCGAAATTGTCGCTCGTGTTTCCGGTCAGCCACTCGATCAATACGCCAAGGAGCACGTCTTCCAACCGCTGGGGATGACCGAAAGCGGCTACAACCCGCCAGAAGCTCTGAAGAAGCGTGCTGTGACCACCCAGGAAGAAGATGGTGTATGGTTGAAAGGGACGGTCCACGACCCACGTGCTCGCCTGTGTGAAGGCGTCGCTGGTCACGCTGGCCTGTTCAGCACAGCGCACGATCTGGTTCTATACGGTAAAGGTATGCTGGCCGCGCAGAAAGCGGGCGAAGGGCACGTCCTGAACCCCGAAACCTTGAAGCTGATGACCAGCGGATACGATGCCGTCGGAAATGTGCGCGGGCTCGGTTGGGATAAGAAGAGTGGTTATTCCAGCAATCGTGGCGCCAGCATGACGGACAAAGCATACGGACACGGAGGCTTTACCGGCACGGCGATGTGGATCGATCCTGGTCTCGATCTCGTCGTGATTTTCCTATCGAACCGCGTTCATCCAGATGGAAAGGGTTCGGTCAATCAGTTGGCTGGTCGTATCGGTACTATTGCCGCGGATGCTTGCCTCGCGACCGAAGAGAACACTGACGATAAGGGGACCAAGCTCGGAATCGATGTTCTCGCCAACGACAAATTTGCGGCCCTGAAAGGAAAGAAGGTTGGTTTGATCGCCAATCACACCAGCCGCGACAAGGAGGGCACTGGTACGCACATCTTGCTGCACGAAGCACCTGACGTCGACCTCGTCACGATCTTCAGCCCCGAACATGGCTTCGCTGGCTTACTCGATCAATCGCACATTGGCGATTCAGTCGAACCGAAGACAGGTGTCCACGTCAAGAGCTTATATGGCGAGACCCGCAAGCCAACTAAAGAACAGCTTGCCGGGATCGATACGCTGGTATTCGATATTCAAGACATTGGCTGCCGCTTCTACACCTACATCTCGACGATGGGTTTGGCAATGGAAGCCGCGGCAGAACTCGACATCGAGTTCATCGTTCTCGATCGCCCGAACCCGCTGGGCGGTGAGGTGATGGATGGATCGATGCTCGACGACGAGAAACGCTCGTTCGTCGGTTTCCATGACATACCGGTCCGACATGGTATGACGATCGGCGAGCTGGCTCAGATGATGAACGCTGAACGAGGCTGGGGAACCAAGCTGACTGTAATCAAACTGGAAGATTGGCAGCGCGACGAACTACTTTACGAAACTGGTCTCCCTTGGCGTAACACTTCGCCGAACATGCGAAACCTGGCCCAAGCGCTTATCTACCCTGGAGTAGGTCTGCTGGAAACAACCAACGTTTCGGTTGGCCGTGGAACCGACACACCGTTCGAGATCCTCGGAGCTACTTGGATCGATGGTCCAGAGTTGGCCGCCGCGATCAACGCTTACGAAATCCCCGGCGTCAAAGCCATTGGTATCGAATTCACCCCAGAGTCGAGTAAGTATGAAGGGGAATTGTGTGGTGGTGTGAACTTCATCATCACCGACTGGAGCAAATTCGAGACGCTTGACTTGGGCTGGGCCGTTGCGGCTAGTCTCAAGAAGCTATACCCAAACGATTGGGAAACTAAGCGATTGCCCACGCTATTGGGGAATCAACAAGTGCTCGATATGATCAACGACGGCAAGACGCCAGCTGAGATCAAAGTAACCTATCAAAAGGATCTGGCTGACTTCGCCAAACGCCGCGATCCATTTTTGCTGTACGAATAAATCGTGGCGGCTTAATGGTCGATACGTGACCGTCGCTCTTGTTCATAGCAAAAAGCCCACGCAAGTCGTGGGCTTTTTTGTTTGCATTCGCCAACATAATCGGCAGACTGGCATTAGGCTAAGGAGCCAATCAGTTACCAATCCACACTTCGCAGGAACGCCTTCCTTGGCAGCTAGTCGTTATCGCAGATTCACACTCAAGACGATCTTCGTTGCTACGGCGGTCGTTGCCATCCTGTTGGCATTGTTCATTCCTTCCGTCAAGCAGCAGTGGCTTGCCTACCAGCTTTCTCGTTACGACGTTTCTGCCGTAATGTTCGACCCAGACGGGGATATCACTTGGCTTGCGATAAGACGCACTGGTCAACTTCGACAACTACTGGAAGATTTTGATTGTTCCCATATCGAGTCGCTCGACTTAACACGATCTCAGGTCGATACTTCGATCGCCACTTTAAACCAATTCGATTCCCTGCATGAATTAAGCCTTTCCAATTCAACGCTGGATGACCAACTGGCATTAACCATGGTGGGCGTCACCGCAGAAGTGCTTTGCGTAAGTGACACTAAGCTCACCGCGAACGGTCTAACGTCCATACTCGACGCCAACTACATACGCACAGTTGATGCTCAGGGAACGATTATCAATCGTCAAGAGGCGGAAGACCTTTCCGAGAAGTATTCCGTCGTTATCTTGGTCGACTAAATTTGGAGCGGTACTGCGAAGCAAGCATCGTCCACCAGGTCAGCCAGACCGATTCTGTTAATCATCGATCACTCTGTCCGACGGAATTTGTTCGCCTCGGCATAGACTTCATCGATTAAGTCGTACTTTTCAGGCCAAATTGATTTCGTCGGTTTGAGATCGAGTTCCACAATTCGTCTAGCCGCCCTGTACGCGGTCTCTCGATCATCCCACATAGCGGCGACTAACAGAGTCTGGTTCATAGTGAATTCATCCCGTGTCGTCTGTGAGATGGCAAGCATTCCTTTCAATACTCGCTCACGCGAGAAATCGGTCTCGGTGTCAATGCCTTTCCAGCCCACAAAATTGACCACATGCTGTGCGATTCTGGCGTACATAATATCCCCATCAATGCCTCCCAATTTGTCCGCGGTGAAGCGGGCGAGATACTCCGTTTCGCCAGGTTTACCACCCCAGCGAGGCAGGCGTGCCACCGCTTCTTCAGCGAACGTACGGTGGTAGTTGGGATACTTTTCAAACGCTTGACGAAGATATTTGTTAATCTCTTCCCGTTCCCATTGCAGATTCTTTCCAGCAATAATCGCACAGGTGTAAGCTTCAGCAGGGACTTTCTTCTGGTCAAACAACGGAGCAGCAACCTCCCACGACTTCTCCATGTTGTCGTAGAACACTTCCCAGGCATCTTCCGCTACCGAGTTAGCATAGCCGGAACCTCGGGCCCGGTAACCGTCGGCAAGATATAAGCGGAACAAAGCAATCCGCATAAATTGGCAGTTGTTCGGATTATCTTGAATCCACTTGTGGATCACCTGGTAAGGCTCTTCTTCGCTCCCTTTGAATTTCGGCGCGATTGTTTGTACGCAGCTCATGAGAAATGAATATGGAGTTTCGTGCTCATTATCTTCAAAGTGATCAACTCGGTCGTTCCACTTTTCTGCAATCAACTCTAAAGCCTCGAATCTTCCCCGAGCGGCCTCATTACATACGGATGTCGATAGGGCCACAATTCCCGAAGTGACGTCCAAGAATGCATTCCATCTCGTCACGTGACCTTCTGGTGTGATCGTGACGAGAGCTTCCGCGTTCGGGAAAATCCGCGTATGCGCGGCCGAAAGTTCCACAGGCAGTTTCACCTTTTTGTTGACGCGTCCCAATGAGATCATCCGATTCTCTAGGAACTTATCAGTAAGGGTCCACATCCAAGGACTATGCTTCACCATGGCTGCGTCGTAGAGTGTGTCGTCGACTTTAACCTCGCTGAATTTTGCTTCGTATTTCTTGTCTCCCTTGTAGTACAAAACCGTCCATGCGAGTTGGTGGGGACTGCCGGTCACGAACCGATCATCGGATGAATGCATGAAGCTAGGCGGACGAATCGCAAGATGATTCTCGGTAGTGTCTTTGCCGTCGAAATAGACGTCCGTTACTTTATCTTGAGAATCGACGTGAATCTTCCACCAGCTTTCTTGCTTGCCACCTGCCGCTACGAGACTTCTTACGGCTTTGTTGTTAGTTGGGCCAAAATGAAATCCTTTTGATTTGCCCAAGGCATTCACCTCGAACGACTTTCCAAAATCATCAACCGCAATGATGCGATCTTGATCCGATGATACTTGAACCATCTGAATCGGCGACTTGAATGCATCGTACTGGATTGCGGGTTTGGACTTGGTAGGCACATAGACTTCAATAAGTCCTGACGGGAATCCAACAGCGAGCACCCTTCCGTTGGCAGAGATGCCAATCGCCGATTTCGACGATGCCTGTGCAGGAACGATTCTCGCGGTTTGCTCGCCGGTCTTCAGATTCCAAACAACTAAGGCTCCTTCTTTGTCAAGAACGAGCAGTGTGGTTCCATCCTCTGAAATCACGGTTTGGGAAGCAGGGGGCCCACTTAAGTCGAACTCGTTTGCCTTATTGATTTCTGGAGGACGAATGCGATGAGCGAGTCTTTGCCAAGATTCAACAAGTTCTTCATCGGTCGGCGGTTGTACGACATTCTGACCGAGCGAAGCATGAGCTGAGGTGGCCCATACAACAACCAGAACTACTGCACGATAGTAGGCCAAAGTCAAACGCATTTCGTCGGTACCCTCGGTCCGCTTTTAAGGAGCGCAGTGAAAAGCCATGTGTTAGCTAGTAGCTCTTCATTCTAAAAACAGGCTCATGCCACACGAAGCATATTTCCGTGAATATGACGTAAACTTGGTCACGAAAATTCCGGCATTATTCGTGTTTTTCACGGCGCGTTTGCGTGTCTGCCTCGGAGGTGCTAACGCGCAAAATTGGACTATGCGATTAGAGATCCGCTTGTGAGGCACTCGAAGAGGCACCCATTAAGGCGTCACAAAGCCGCCAGTCGTCGGCTGAGAACAACCCGTCGTTTCGGGAATGGTCAGCGGAAGATTTCGCAAACTGCGGACGGCCAACCAGGCGAAGCATTCCGCCTCGAGCGTATCAGGACTTAAGCCGCGCTGATCGATGGTTTGCACGGTTTGGAAGTGCTCGGCCAACATCGACATGATTACAGGATGGTGCACGCCCCCGCCAGTTGCCCAGAGGATTGCTGGAGGCTCGGCCATCGTCTGAGCCGACATGGCAATTGCCCCGACGGTAACCGCGCAAAGGGTAGCAGCCCCATCCTCGACGCTGAGTCCAGACACATCAATGTGATCGAACTCAAAGCGATCTGCCGACTTCGGTAAAGGTCGCTGAAAATAGTCGGCCGAAAGGGCGTCTTTTACAAGCTGCTGATGCACCGTACCACGCAGTGCGAGTTGTCCATCAATGTCGTGACTGAGACCGGCCATCTCTTGCGCCCATTCGTCCAGCAAACCACAGCCAGGTCCCGTATCGCCTGCGACGATCGACCCGTCCGCGCCAAGCCAAGTCAGGTTGGCCACTCCACCTAAATTCAAAACGGCGATTGCCTGGGTTTCGTCATGGAAAATCGCTTGATGGAAGAAGGTCGCCAAAGGGGCGCCTTGGCCACCACGCGCCATGTCACGGCGACGAAAATCGGAAACCACCTGTTTGCCGGTCTTCTCGGCGAGCAGCCAAGGATTGCCCAGCTGCATCGTGACCCCTTCGCCAGGGATATGTCGCACCGTGTGTCCGTGAAAACCAACCAGTTTGGCCGACTTCGCTAATTCGCCGAGTTGCTCTTCCAAGGCGAAGATTGCTTGGGCGTGATGCAGGGTCAGGTCGCGTTCCAAACGCAACAATTCGTCAAGTCGAACGTTATGCTGCGATGCTTCTAGGACGCGCGAGCGGACCTCTTCCGAATAGGGCAAGGTTAATCCACCGTGAAATTCGACGAAGTCTTGTCCGTCGGTTGTAATCAAAGCTGCGTCAACGCCATCGGCCGAGGTCCCACTCATTAGACCGATCACCGTATGACACTCTGGCTTATTCACGTTCTTGCTTCCCTCGTGCTCGCTGGCCCGTTATGAATTGACCCTCGCCGAAGTTCGTTATCGACGATTATTCCGCTTGTCGTCCAAGCTTAACCCACCAGATTTAACTTGACAGCCCACCACCCCCACCTCGCTTGGAAATTGACCACAAAATCTCGTTTCTGCGCAACCAACTGGCCGCAACAAGTTAGAATATAGGCAGTCACTACCATCTATTCCCCGAGAGATTGCTAACGACACGATGGCTCTAGAACCATCCCACCTTGATGAACGACGGCAGGTCCAGGTGGTTGCCGTTCTGGTCGAAACCGAGACCAGCTGGGGGCGACGCGTCATCCGAGGTATTGCCCATTATGCGGAAAAGCATGCCTCCTGGCATCTGCTGATTGATCCCCGTGATCACGACCAACGTTCGGCCTTGCCCGATGGTTGGCGAGGGCACGGAGTAATCGCTCGATTTTCTTCTCGGCTGCAAATCGAACAGATACTGCAGAAGAAGGTTCCCGCCGTCGACGTGGACGATGTCTGCGACCCGCTGCCTGGCGTCGGTCGTGTGATTACCGACGAATCAGCCCGGGCGGAATTGGCAGTCGAGCACTTATTGGCACGTGGTTTCTCGCAGTTTGCGTACTTCGCGCCCCCCAGTCATCGCTATTCCTCGCATCGTGGCGAAGCCTTCCAGCAAGCAGTCACCCAACGAGGCTATACTTGCCATACTTATCGTCCTGGCTATCGAGCTGGCCGAAAGATGTCGTGGGCAGAACAGCAGCGGCGCGTTAATCGTTGGTTGATGTCTCTCCCACGGCCTATCGCAATTTTGGCCGTCGACGCGCATCATGCGCGACAGTTAGCCGAGGTTTGCCATTTCTCGTCGATCCGAGTGCCAGATGAGTTCGCGATTTTGGCAGGGGACTCAGACGAACTGCTTTGCGAAGTTTCCACGCCTCCGTTGTCTGCCGTATCACTAGCTTGCGAACGGATTGGCTATGAAGCAGCCGCGATGCTCCATCAAATGATTGAAGGAAAGCAGGCACCGCGTGAACCAGTTCTGATTGCTCCGCATGGCGTCGTTAGCCGTCAGTCGACCGATTTCTTGGCAATTGACGATCCACTGATCGTTCGTGCCCTGCGTTTTATTCAAAATCATACTCAGCATGGAATCGGCGTGGACGATGTACTCCGCGAGGTCCCTTTATCGCGCCGCAGCCTGGAGATTCAATTCAAATCTTACCTCGGCCGCACGCCTGCCGAGGAGATTCGTCGTGTTCAGTTAGAACGCGCTCGCGAGTTGCTCTTAAACCGCGATATGTCGATCACCGAGGTGGCTCTTTCCTCAGGATTTAGCAATGCCACTCGATTCGGAATCGCTTTCCGCAAGAAGTTCGGCACGACGCCCCGAAACTTCCGGAAAAAACTGCTCACCGAGTAAACGCGTAAACTCCGCGAATTAGGGGCAACGTCAGCAATTTCTGATTTTCCGCAAACTACCGCAGGCCTGGCTTTCGCGAATTAGGTAGCGGCCCAATCGATCACACAGCGGCATAGATCGCCTCTGACGCTTCTCGATGGGCAAACCCGCCTACCTACCCCAATCTCTCAAGGGACTCGCGTATGTCACCCACAGATCGCCGAGAAGATCTAAGTGCCGCGATTGATTTTGTGCTGAAGAATCTGCGGCATTGGCAGTTGGAAGAAACGGTTCAGCCCTATTACGAAGCTTGGCTGAATCGATTAGAGGACTCGGACGAAGCGTGTGATCACCTCAAACCACCGGAGCCAGATGAAGAGCCGCGCGGCCCCGCACAAGAATGGCGTTACCGGTCGTTTCTCGATCACGAACTCGAAAAGCATATTTCCGAGGGGCGACTTTCCAAGGAACTTTGTGCCCATCTGCTCGAAGAAAATCGGCTGCGAGGGCGTAAGCTACGACCTCTCATTCATATGACGGTCCCGCACGCAGAGATTGCCGATGAGTCCGACGAAACTTCTTCCCCGAACGGCGAGACTTCTACGCCATCTAGTACCACGTCGGTAAGCTTTTTGCTTGAGGCAATACTCGACCCACGAAGTTTGCAATACTTGATGATGCTCGGAGGTGGGCTCTTGGTATTGGGATTGGTCATCTGGCTCGCAACGCAAGGCTTCTTTGATAACCCGGTCGTCGTAGCTACGCTGCTGGCCGTAGGCAATCTCGCCGTACTGGGCGCCGGAGCATTCATGCTGACCCGAACTCGGTTTCAATTGGCCGGTCGTGGACTGGCATTATTGGCGTGCATGTTGATGCCCTTCCATCTATGGTTTTACGACTCTCAGGGGCTGATCGTCTTGGACGACGGGGGGCATCTCTGGATACCTGCCCTGGTGATCGCCCTGCTCTACACAGCTTGTGCGCTACTGATTCGAGACACAATGTTTGTGTACGCGGTCGTAGGTGGAGTGACTCTTACCGGACTGATGATCTTAGGCGACCAAACGATTGCCCGCTTTTGGGAAGGCGCCGCGGCCACGACACTGCTAATCGGCATCGCCGCAGCTTCGATTCACGCCGAGCGTGCATTTTCTCCGGGAGATGGTCCCTTCTCACGAAAGGAATTCGGTCTCGCATTCTATCGCGCTGGTCACTGCGTTCTAGCCGCTGGTTTGGTGGTGATGTTGAACTGGACGGTTTGCGCGTGGACATACGGTTATGGCTTGTCCGACCTATGGCTGGACTTCACGCACACGCCTATTCCCTTCACGGAACCTGCGCTTGCAACGAGTCATTCGATGAAGCTTTTGGCACTGGGCCTTACGTTGACGGCGACTTACTTGTATGGCTATTCGTACATCGTGGTGCGGCGTCAGTTGGTTTGGGTCGCAGCGGTGACTTTGACCTTCCTGTGGAGTGAGCTGATCTTCGTTGATCTCTTGCCACTGCCTATCACGGCAAACCTTGTGATAACCATGTTCGCCGCGACGGCCATTGTCATGAATACACTTCGCTGGGGAATCTCGGAACGGCCAAACCGCGGTGCCGATGAAGATGAAGGTGGTGCCGTTGCTCAAGACACATCCTTGCTGATCAGCCTAACCGGCGGGTTGGCAACGCTTCTGGTGGCAGTACCGCTGTGTGTCGGAATCACAGGGTACGTTCGAGCTATGTTCGATGCGTTCACCGTTCAAGAACTCGGCGAATTCTATATGCTCGCGATGGCGTTGACCGCAGTTGCCGGTTACCTGGGAGCCCATACGCGACGGCACGAACCAGGAATGGGCAGTACAGCCAATTGGACCATGTCGGGACTAGCCGCTGTGTTGTTATCCTTCGGCGTACTCTCTTATAACGGGCTGGATTCTTGGGACATTACTATCCCAGTTATGCTGCTTCTGCCACTCGCCATAGCAGCGATTCTCACTGCCTGGAGACCGACTTTCACTGTAGCATTAGCCACAACAGCTCAGGTTATCGTCGCCTTACTCGTTCCTCTGGCGGCTTACGCAAGCATTCATGGCGTAGGATTACGCGTGGCCCCCGCGACCGGAGTGAGCAGTCCTTTAATGTTCGCGGCCATCTTGCTCGAAACTGCAATCTTTTTTGTCTTATTGACCATTCGCACCAAGTCGGATGTTACGATTTACATGTCCGCGTTAGCCGCTTCGGCTGCTCTTTGGCAAGTCATGTACTTCCATGAGTACACGCCGAATGCCTACCTCTTGTGCTACGGTGGATTGGGCTTGGTGCTTCTCTTCATCCATCATGTGTTCACGACTGCAGCCGTGAAGCGTTCAAACGTCGCCACCGCGATCGATTGCGTCGGACACTTGATGCTGAGCATCGCTGGCGTGGGTTGCATCCTGATGTCACTCAATCGTCTATGGGTTGATGGCTTCCATGGCGAAACCGTTTTGCTACAAACCGGTTTCATCGGGGCGGCACTGATAACGTCGCTTATGCAACCAAACGCGGATCTACGACGTTGGTACCACGTGCTGGCGATCGGTGAAGCGGCGGCAATGTTCCTATTGGTGACATTCGGTCTCGATCTCGAGCCATGGCAGAAGACGGAGATCTTCGCCACCGCCTCCGGATTAATTTTCCTCTTGGCGGCTCATGTAGGTTGGGCTCGCGAACAGGAACGACCTCAGGAATGGGTCACGGTTGGACTGGCAATCGGAAGCCTACTGACGGTTGGACCATTTGTCATTGGCATGTTGGCACAACGGTTTGATTTCTATACGGAGACTACTGACTGGCGATTCGTGCACGAGATCGGCGCCTTAACCGTAGCCCTGATCTTACTCGGCTCGGGCATTCTATGCCGATTGAAATCGACCACGGTCGTAGGCGGGATTGCAACTCTGACCTATGTGGCGACGCTCTTGGTCTTCATCCGCTTGCCGCACCAACTTCAACACATGGCGGTCTACATGATGATCGGCGGTGGGATCTTTTTTGTTGTCGCCTTGCTGCTAAGCATTTATCGCGATTACTTATTGTCGTTGCCCGAGAGATTGCGTAACCGCAAAGGACTCTTTCGCGTTCTGACGTGGCGATAGAATGCGTCCAGTTGATTCACCGGAAAGCCGTCCCGACAACATGTCCGGTCGGCTTTATCTCGTCTCTGCAGCAACTTCAACAGCCTCCGGCGCGAGGGCCTGAGCCCCTTGCAGTTGGAAATATCGCCAAGCAATTGCCAGGCATACTACCGAAACGCCGACCGTAAACCAACAGAACGTCATGAAGAAACCCAGGAATCCCTCTGATGTCGAGACGATATCCTTGGCGAACATGACTCCGACGTACCCTAAATATCCCATCGCGTCTGCCACGTACATTAAGAAGCCTAAATTACCTCGTTCACGCGTCATCGCGAGCAAACGTTCGAACACAGTCGTATGAACTGCGACGTATGGCAAATACAGTCCAAATCCAATCAGCACCATGAAGTGGAAAGGATCCATCTCGCCCTGCTGCTGAACGAATAGCGACATGGCAATCACAAGCAACCCAAGTCCGCAAATCCCGAGCGACATGAAGAAGGCCAGACGATTGTTTCTGATGAGTACCGCCAAACCGTTTACCAGTGTGATTCCCAAAGCGACCAACATTTCCGATTGCGTGAAGATCTTGGCATTTGGTTTGGTTCCGAGACCGCTCCACAGTTCCACCGCGAAGTCGGCGCGAACGCTTCTTATGATCGTGACCAAAAGAAAGATGGCCACGACCATCGACAGGCCGAGGCCATACTTTTGAAATAAGGACCAGCGTTCCTCACTGGTCATCTCGTGTCGTTCGGAACGCGCGGCGATGTCGTCATCGTCTGGTGGCGGTACCTTCGACAACAGCCACACGAATGCCAGCAGTGGCAATACGAAGATCAACCCGGTAACAAACGGCATCCAATCCTCGGCAACACCCCAATCTAGAACAGTCTTACCGACCGACTTCGTCACTCCGTCGGCCAAAATGAAACTGGCACAAAGTCCCGCGACGAGCGCTTCCGTCAGACGTCGACCTTCTAAGAAGCCGAGCACGAGTCCGAAGACCATCCCTAGAGCAAGCCCGTTCACGAAGAGGCCGATTACATTGACTGGGCGGGGGAGAAGTCCGAATACGGCCAAGCCAATCTCGGCGATACCAATTAGTCCCAGTAAGGCAACCGCACGGCGATGGGGAGGCATCTCGGAAATGACCTTGATACCGATGAACTTCGAGATCATGTAGCCGATGATCTGGACCGAGACAATCAGCGTCTTGAAACCGATTCCGAAGAACTCGCTGCCATCATAGGTCGCGACGGTAAACGGTTTCCGAAATCCGTACATGCAGAAGTAAGTACCAAACGCGGCAAAGACGGCCAAAAAAGACCAAACAAGATCAGTCTTGCGTCCAGGTGCCGTGGCAGTTGTTTCCGTGGTCATGGATCATCGCTTCCCGTTAGCGTGTGAAAGAGCGAATCCAACTTATCGGTGTGACCTCAGCTTGGCTATCGTTTCATTGCAAGTCATGCACAGTATCGACGAAACTTAACGTTGTGCCCGAACTTGACAATGCGCGCAACGTAAGTGTTCAACGAACATGAAGCAGTGTTCATGCGGTACTACTGGAGTCTTGCTGACGAATTCAATCTACGGGCTTTCGCCATTGACGAGTCGTTGATTGATTTGGTCGATCACGCTTGGGAACTCGTCGATCGACGTGATCGTGTAATGGCTGCCAGCGGCCTCGAATGCTTGTTTGGTGACATTCAATACGTTATCGCGCTCAACATCTGATAACGCGTTGAGTTCCTCGAGTGATAAGCCGGTGATGCTGCTACTATTACAGACACCGACCGTCCAGCAGGGTGCATTCCTTCCGGCGGCAATGTCGGCAACCGTGTCGCCGATCTTGACCACGGCGGCTGGTGGATAGATGCCCACACGGCGCATCACCTCGTAAATCATCCAAGGGGCTGGACGACCTTGGGGAACATCGTCGGCTCCGACATTCGAATCGAGATAAAAGCCTGCTTTCGTGGCGGCTGCGTAGACCACATCAAGTGCCGCTTGAAAGTAGCCGGTCGTGCCGCCTAGTTTGATATTTCGCGATCGAAGTTCAGTGGCTACCTGCAGAACGTTAGGGATCAAGTCGCGATGTTGTTCCAAGGCTTGCATCTGATATGGCATGAACTCGTGGTACATTGTGTCGATGTCCTGTTCAGTCCATGGGCATCCTTTGGCATCTTTCCAACGCTCGGCTACACCAGGCATCTGTAGCATCGTGATCAAGTGATCTCGTTTATGCAGTCCCATCGGTTTACGAGCTTCCTGATCCGTGACCGTCACACCTTGCCCGGCGAACACTTGCTTGAAGGCGGCGGCCGGTGCGCGCGAACCGAAATCGATCGTTGTGCCAGCCCAATCAAAGACAACCAGTTGAACGGATGATGGGGAGTAAGACATGGTACGCTCAATTATTGATGGGTATTTGTGAAACAGCTAAGTGTTGAAATCATGCGGCGAGTTTGGCCGAAGCGGCGTTAGGTAATTAACGCGGGCTCGTCTGACTGTGGCGTAACAACGCAATTAATTGGTCTTGCGCGATTCGTCGTGGATTATTGGCCAATCGTTCTAGATTCACACGGCTAGCGATCGCCCGGATCTGTTCGTCACTGACGACCCCAGCGGCAGCCAAAGAAGGAAAGCAATTCAAGTTTTGAATTAGCCGTTCGACGTTCTGGCACGCCTCCTCGGCATCATCCGCTTCCAATACTTCAAGAATCATAGCCAGTCGCCGTCGGACGTGCTCGACGCCGCGTGGATCGGAGCAATCTTCAGCAGAAACCTCAAAGTTGAAGGCCAGAACACAGCTAAGCGTCGCGGCAACAGCGGCGCCGTGCGGAATTCCATAATCGGAGGTTAACGCGTACGAAATCGCATGAGGTAGCGTTGTCTTGCTGATGTTGATCGCCTTTCCGGCCAAGTGCGCGGCTTGGCACATTGCCCCGCGCGATGGGGCCGACGAGCGATGCGTGGCTTCCGCTAAACTGTTCTTCGCGAGTCGAGCTGCCTCCACGGCGTAGCCCACAGATTCCTCTGTTGCCCCGACGGACCAAATCGACTCAATTGCCTGACAGAACGCATCCAGTCCCGTTGCAGCGGTCATTCTTGGCGGAACACTATAAGTCAACTTTGGATCGATGATCACCCAACCGGGCAACAGGCAACTTGAAGCAATCGAGTACTTTTGTCCTTCGACGTACACCACGGCAAAATGGGTCGCTTCGCTGCCCGTCCCAGCGGTCGTGGGAATTGCGATCAGAGGTAAGCTTCCGTTTGGAAATGAAAATCCGCGCGGTGCGACTTCCCGCGGCGCTGCTTCGTGCTGCGAGAATGCTGCAATCATCTTCGCCAAATCGATCGCCGTTCCCCCACCGAATGCGATGACGGCGTCCGGATTGGCCTCGCGGCAAGCGATAACCCCTCGCTCGACATCCTCGATTTTGGGATTGGGCTGAAAGTTGCTAAAGCGAGCGATATTCTCCGGCTTCAATTCACTACGCAGCACCTCGCTTGCTCCTGATTGCTCCCACGCAATCTCGTCAACCACTAAGAAGATGTTTCGCGCCTTTGCTTCGCGAAGAATCTTTCCCAGCTCGGCCAAAGCACCTTCGGCGATGGTCACGGCTTGTTGATTCAAAGGTGCACTCAACCAAGTATCCCTGCTGGAGGTAGTAAGCGAATTAAGACGCGGATAGCTCATCTTCGGAAAGCGTGATGTCCCACATCTCAATGCCATCCATCTGAATCCATTCCGCATGCAGCTTAGCTGGCTGCTGAGTCGAATCGACTTCCAAACGCATCCAGACATGCGGAATCGCTTCGCCGCGAACCAAATTAGGGTGAGGCACGTTCAATTTCGGGATCGTCGAGTCATGAATGGGCGAAACAATGAACTGATGGATCGGATATCCAACCGACTTCTCCGTGTCGTACTTAAGCAGCCGCGAGCAATGAATATCGCCGCCGATCAGCACGACACCGCTGATTTGGTTCTCACCAATGAACTTGAAGAGGGCATCGCGTTCATGGGTATAAGATCCCCAGTCGTCCGACTCAGTATTTTCTTTATCGTCCCAGATCATCCCGCATGTCAGCAATTTGAACTTCGCTTTCGATGCCAATAGTGACTCTTTCAGCCATTTCCATTGTTCCGCCCCCAAGAGCGTGGGCAGCGAGGGATCAACAGGCGACTTCTCAGTTCGGGCAAACCAACGGGTGTCGAGTAGAAAGACCTCAACCGGGCCGTACTCGAACTTCGTGTAGATGCCTTGTTCGCCTTGGCCGTATTCGTGATTGGCTCGGTATTCAACGAACGCTTTGCGCGAATTCTCTTTACCCGACAACCGCCCGTCAGAATCGTTCTTTCCGAAATCATGATCGTCCCACGTTCCCCATGTTGGCGTATGTTCGATCAGTTTGGCCAATTGCGGAATACTAAGAAACTCGCGATGTTTTTGCCGGGCAACTTCCAGCTTCGTCGAATCAATGTAGGGTGTGTCCCCTAACAATACCAAGCCGTCAATCGATTGTTCGTCGATCTGCGACCAAAGCCTAATCGGCTTGCTCTTGGCACACGATCCGAATGCCAGGGAAATTTTGCGTAGAGCGGTTGGCTCGGGGGCCGTTCTGAAGTGACACTGCTCATCCGTCAATCGAACACCTCGCACATCCACGATCGCATAGTAGTATTCGGTTGCTGGCTGCAGCCCAGTCACTCTCCACTTAACGCACAAATCGTTCTCGGCATTTGCAGCAGCTTTTAGTTTCCATATATCTTTTCCACCTCTCCCCACGACTAGTGAATATTCAGACTCGTCACTTCCCCGAAACCAGATGTTGGCGTTGGTCGGTCCGACATGACCGACCATCGGCCCAACGGCTTCTAGGGGAGCGTCATCGGCAGCTAAAGTTGGATGAGCCAAGAGTGAGGCAGTCGTCAGCGCGAGCATTGCTCGGCGGTCCAAATCGGATGACATGGCGGGTCCTCTTAGCGGAGGTAGGTAGTTCGATTGATTCGCCGGAATGAACACCCATGCCATCCCGACTGAACTCGCAATATTTTCGACGAATGTTTCCTGGGAGTCAACACTGTAGACATTACGTCAACATGAAGATTAGGTAACAAATCGATGAACACGCGAGTATGGTCGGAAGTCTAAGACGCACAAAATGTTGTTCAACGCTGTTCTAAGGTGTTAGCTTGGGGGTTCGATGCCTGTCTGAGGAAGTGATCGGTAAGAAAGGACTTCTCATGCGACTCATCTCACTTCTAGGACTTGTCATGCTGGTCGCTTTGAGCTTGGCCTGCGACCAATCCGCGCAGGTGGTCCCGGAAACAATACCTCTTGGTGAAATCGGCTTCGGCGTGGTCGTCGATCAAGACGGAAAGCCGGTTGCCGATGCCGAGGTTTTCGGATTGTGGAAATATCCCAGCGACATCGCTCCGCCCGTGTTAGCGAAAACCAGAACCGATCAGTTCGGTATGTTCTCGCTAAAGCCGCCTCCAGGTATACGAACTCCTTCTTTCGCCGTTGTCATCCGCGACCATCAAGGCAACATCGGAACTGGCGGACAGTATGCTCGCGACGGTCTCGTTCCCATGCTGCGAATCGAACTCGTGCCCGAAACGTTTTTTCACGTGCACGTCGTTGACCAGCAAGGCCAAGCATGTCCAGGCGTCGAAGTGGCATGCGATTCGCTTCTTGCTTACGGATCGGAAGCGGTAGCGACAACCGATGTAAACGGTTTT
Source organism: Blastopirellula marina (assembly GCF_002967765.1). Taxonomy (NCBI): domain Bacteria; kingdom Pseudomonadati; phylum Planctomycetota; class Planctomycetia; order Pirellulales; family Pirellulaceae; genus Blastopirellula; species Blastopirellula marina. The sequence continues at coordinate 137,151 of NZ_PUHY01000001.1, forward strand.
GCGAAAGTCTTGTACATTAAGATGCATATCAACCATGACAAACTGGTCGCACGATTACCACGAAAGGGACTTTCCTGCGAGCGAATTGTTCAGCCGCCGGTCAGTGGAGAGACTCCCCCCAAGGTCGTGATGACGCTAACTCCGGTGCAGCCATACCAGGTGGAGGTGGTCGATTCCTCAGGCCGCCCTGTTCCAAACGCGATGGTCGCCGTCAAGAGGATGCAGTTAAGCGGTCTCTATGAATCGACTATCGATGGCTATTACGAAGAAACCGATGCCAACGGACTTGCAACTGTTGACTTGTCCGGGGGACGTGGCTATCTCAAGTTTGCCAAGATTGGTTTTTGCGATCGTCCCGCAAGCGTCAAACCTAGCGATTTCTTATCAAAGACATCTGGTCAACCGATTCCCAAACGCGTGGTTCTACCCGAGCAAACGACCATTGAAACGACCATCATCAACGAATCGGGCGTCGCACTTACGGACTTCCAAGTAGAAGTTCGTGGCTCCGGTCGCTGGTTCCCGAAAATTGAACAATCGCGGCGTCTCGACGATGCGAATTCATGCTCAATTCGCCTACCGGTTGAAAGTCGGATCGCCATTTGGGCAACTAGCGGAAGCTATCGAACAGAAGCAATTCCGCTTTCGATCCCACACGGCTCGAACCCGCAGGCAATCCAACTTGTCTTTCAATCACCTACCAAGGTGCGTGGAACATTGCTTGCCGTTTCAAACGGCCAACCAATCGCTCGTCGTAGGATCGCCGTGACTGGTAATGTACTTCCCAGAGACCAAATTGACGACGCTTGGTTAACGCCCAAGGTCTGGAACTTGGATCCACCAGAGTACGAGCAACTTACCTGTGACGACGTCGAGGCGATGACCGACGATGAAGGGAAGTTCGAGCTCGCTTTGGCGCCGGGCGAATATCACCTACAAGAGGCCAGCCGAGGTGAATCCGTTACGATCAAAGTTGATTCAGCAAAGCCGCTTGATCTTACGGTCTGGGGAGCAAAGCTTCCGTGCGGACAAGTGACCGGGCAGATCGCGTTGGCAGACGGAGTACGAGCTGATATTGGCGAACTGACGATCCTTTGTCGTCCGCACAACACGATGAGGCAGCTGCCGGCACCGCAGCTCTCGCAGGACGGAACCTTCACGCTGCCAATCGCACCGGTTGCACAAACGGTGTTGGCTTGGAACAAGCGTGGAGACTTAGCAGGATCAGCGACGATTTTGCCCCATTCCCAAACAGCCGTTGTTAGCCTAAAGCGAACGGTATTTGTCGAAGGTAGGATGTATGATCCTGAAACGCTAAGGCCCGATTCTAGCTTGAGACCTCACATTCAATTGATGGTCGATGTTGGTCGCGGGAAGTGGATGAAGTTGAAAGAAGAGCTTGTACTTCCCAGCGGAACCGACTTCCACATCACCGGCCTAATTCCGGGCGCGCAATATTGGCTATCCCCAAGACAGTTCACAGTCGCCGACTTCAACACAACAACGAATCCCGATGTAATCGCATTCACCGCACCTGACGTGGGCATGTTGAATATTGGACCACTTTTCGGAACACCGCAACATGGGCAAGACATCTCTAAGCTAGATACTCAACTCGCATTCCATCCACCGATTCCTTTGGTTACTCGATTTGGTATTGCCGCGAATGCCGCTAGCCGTCTTGATCAGAAACTCTTAGTGGTCTTAGCGGATCTCTACGATCGACTCACGCAAGAGTTACTAATGCAGACGCGACAGTTCGATCACGAACATGCGGACCTGCAGCAGGCCATTCAACCATATCAACTGATATGGATTGATAAGGATACGCTTTCGGAAGAAGATCTCCAGCGTTACCCTCTCCCAAACAACGGCGGCTCGAAGTTGTTGGTGATGGACGCTGCTGGAAATACGTTAGATGAAATTCCGTTTGGCAAATTACAAGAGGACAACCAGTGGAACTGGGATCGCTTACTATCCTTCTTGAAGCGACACGGAAGTGAAACACTCGATGCGTTAGAGATATATGAGGCAGCGATTCAACAGGCTCGCCTAGACAACAAACTTGTCCTGGTTACGTACGGTCACTACGGTCAACATGACTTCGTCGATTTAGAGATAAACCTAGAAGCGAGTGCCCGCACCCTATCGCAGTTCTGCGTGATGTGCTCACTAAAAAGCCGAATGCCCCAGGCTCCCTTGATTGCGGAACGGCTATGGGCGAATGCGTCTGACACTTCCTACCCTTGGATGATTCTCGTCGCGCCGGAGAATGGCAAAGATCGATACGCTCTACATTCCGAGCCCATCATTTTCTCCCCCTCAGAACGCGCGAGTACCGTGCGAAAATTGATTGAAAGCGCCAAACAGCTAAGGAGGACCATGCAATTCGCCCGCCCATGACGCCATCTCCTGACCGAGTGGCTACCTGTCACTAATAACCTGTAGATCCCAGTCGCGATCCAATCGGTACTTAGAACACTATGCTTGTGGCGATTGGAAAACACACAAGACCAAAGCTTCAGCCTCGTAGGAATTAATTAAACGATGCGGAATACTGGCATCAAAGTAAAGACTGTCACCTGTTCCAAGGTGAAATACCTCACCGTCGTATTCGAAATCGACGTTTCCCGACTCCACGAGCAGGAATTCTTCCCCCACATGCGCCATCGCTTCCTTTCGAGCCACGCCGGGCGGAAGCGTAATGATGAAGGGATCCATCGATCGCGACTTTCGTCGGTACGCCAACGAATGGTAGACGGCTGTATTTTCTGAGGATTGATCCCGTTCGACAATCTTGCGTTCGTCGCTTCGCACAATTGTTAATGCTGGCTTCTCATCAAGTCCTTCAACCAGCTTCGATGTCGTCACACCCAACGCTCGCGCAATCTCGGCCAGGGCGGGCAACGACGGAGTTACGCGAAAATTCTCGACTTTCGATAACCAGCTACGCGTCAGCCCTGTACGCGACGCAACTTCTTCCAACGTCAAACGCTGATCGATACGAAGCGCACGAATTCGTTCTGCCAGTTCAACTAAGTTCATCGCGGTATTATAGACACGACCCAAATTTGCACAACGATTCGGTTGACCAGCCTCGCAAATACTTAACACTGTAAAACTTCATGCAACCACTCAGATTCGAAGAAAGGCTACCTTCCGAACAGTGGCTCACGCATTTCGTCGTTAGTAGCTTGCCACTTCATAATGAGTTCGTTGAATCGCTCCGAATACTTAGGCAGATCGGCCAGATTATTCGATTCGCCTGGATCCTCCGCTAAATCGTATAACTCCCAGTCGTCTCGCTGAGCGTATCCATTTGGAGCGACAATCTTCCAGCGTCCTTGCCGAAGCGCAGCACGTTTACCTTGTCGCCAGTACAAGGTGCGATCTGCCGATGGTTCGTTCTTCAGTAGATTGATACCGTCGAGCGATTGCTTCGGTGTTTGCCCCAAATATGAAGTGAGGGTTGCATAGAGATCGACGGAACTGACCACCGCATCGCTCGTCGTCCCACCCTTGAGTTTGCCTGGCCAGCGCACGAGGAAGGGAACGCGAATGCCTCCTTCGTACATGCTGCCCTTGCCGTCGCGAAGTGGCAAATTGCTGGCTGTGGTCTCCTTAGTTGGTCCGCCATTGTCACTGATGAACATCACGAGCGTGTTCTTGTCTTGCTTAACCTCCCTGAGCGTTTCGAGAATCTCGCCCACACTCTTGTCGAGATCATACAACATCGCTAGAAAGATGCGTCGCTGAATATCCTCTTCCTCCGCGAACTTGGTAAGCGTTTCGTTCTTGGCTTGCAGCGGGCTGTGTACGGCATTGTATGCCACGCACAGGAACCAAGGATCGTCATGGTAACGGCGGATGAAGGAAGTCGCTTCACGAGTTATGGCATCGGTAAAGTAGGCCTCTTCGATAACCGGCTGGCCACCGCGAAGAACGGGGTTATTGGCATCGTAGGCAGGTTCGTCATGCCCCATGTGCGAGGAGTAAACAAGATGTTCATTTACTTGGTAGCGACCGTCGCTTCCCGGCGGCAGCCCTTTACGCCGTATCCAGGTCGTCGTGTTGTTCCACGGGCTGGGAACGAAGTAGTGCCCTTCATGTAAGAAGCCGAAGAATTCGTCAAACCCGTGACGTTGCGGATGAAAGTCAGCTGCTCCGCCGAGATGCCACTTGCCGACCAGGCCAGTCGTATAACCAGTATCATGTAATAGCTCGGCCAATGTAAATTGCTGACGCGGGAAGCCTGTATCAGGATCTTCGTTACGTGGCCCAATCGGGTTGAACTCGTAACCAAACCGAGTTGGAAAACGTCCAGAGAGAAATCCGGCTCGCGATGGACTGCAGTTAGGCGCGGTCACATAACCTTGGGTGTAACGCACCGCCTGCTTCGCAAGCGCATCGATCTGTGGCGTTTGCACATCAGCATTCCCTTGACAACCTAATTCTGCATAGCCCAAATCATCCGCCACGAGCAGCAATACGTTTGGCAGATCGGGATGCTGGGCAGCATTCGTTTCGTCAATTCCTATCAATCCACTAATCAGGGGTAATAGGACGAAACAACACAACCATTTTCGGATCGGGGCTTTAAACATTGATGTGTCTCCAAGGCGTGCTTCCAAACGCAATCCCATAGAGGGGCGTCCTTTGCGCAATATCACTAGCTTAGGAAGAAAGCTTGACGTAAGCAAAGAATCTATGGATATTTAAGACTCCTTCCCCTGCCGCTAGGCCAATGATTTCCCCCTACCTTCATCACCGCTTATCCCAACCTCACGACGGTATACCTAACGCGTTGTGAGTGGTCTCGATAGGAAACGCCCATGCGCTGTCCACTTTCCATTGTCTGGATTGCCCTCGCTGCCGTTGTATTGCTGTCAACTAGCGTTTACGCGTCGGAGCAAGTGGTCATGTGGGAGTTTGGGGCAGAAGAAGAATCGCCACTTCTACCGCACGGAGGTGTTCACCGTGATGTTCCAGGTCCACGGCCTCCGGTTTATCCTGACTTCGACTCCACGAACACAGCCGCCAAATTTGACGGTCGTGGTTCCTATTTTTCCTACGACGATCCAGGCGCACGCAGTCCGTTCGACTTTACCAACGGCGATTCGATCACGATCGAAGCCTGGGTGAACGTGCGCGACATGCGAAACGACGAGAATGTTTACATCATTGGCAAAGGAAGAACCGGCAATCGCGATTTCGCGCCCGATAATCAAAACTGGGCACTTCGGCTCCGTGGTGCCAAAGGAAAAGCATGCATCAGCTTCCTCTTCGCCACACCGCGTGGTGTAACTCCTTCACCCTGGCATCGGTGGACGACGAACGACGGATTCCAGCCCCGCACAGGCTGGCATCATGTGGCAGTAACCTACGAATTCGGTAAGCCGGAAAGCGTACGTGGCTGGATCGATGGTAAGACCATTCCAGGGAGCTGGGATATGGGAGGCCCGACTACGGAAGCACCGGTTGTCGACGATGATAGTGTTTGGATTGGCTCTGCGCTTGGTGGAAATGCTGGCAACTCATTTCGGGGTTATCTAGATGCGATCGCACTGCATCGCGTAGTTCTTGATAACGAGACGCTTGAGAATCGTTTTCGCCGAATCGGCGAGGCCCCGCAGCCAGAGCCTCCGAAAGAGTCGATGCCAACGCTAGGCAAGCTTCCCGCCGATCGCGTGACGGTTACCTTTCACGAAGGAATGCCTGCCTACAATCGCTGGCTTGATTTCGATGAAGACTATCCTGACGAAACCATGCGTTGGGAAACCGGTGAGTTTCTCACGCCACGCTTACCAATTCGCTACGACGACTGGGGTATTCGCGATGCCTGGAAGCCTCCGGTTCTCGTGCGAATGGCGGCTGACGCACGGTTGACTGCTGGGAAGCATAAGATCCTGTTAAGGTCTCGCGGGCTCAGTCGAATGTGGATCGATGGCAAGCTGGTTGCCAAGACTACTTCGCTGCAAGGCTCGCCCAGTGGCGAAGAACCGATCACCCCCCTGGCCGAGCCACCGTTACCAGGTCATCGCATTGCTGAACACCGCATTCACGAAACAATTGAGGAAATCGATATTCCCAAGAGTGGCATGGTTCGCGTGGTGGTTGAATCGTTGGCCGGCGGGAAGAAGTTCCGCCCCGAGCCTGGCGAGTTCACGGTTGCCATACTGAATGAAGCCGGTGATCATTACCATGTACTTGGTCCCGCCGGCAGTGCTGATGCTCCGCTGCCACTCACCGACGAAGCATTTGAAGGCGCACTCGCTCGCATTGAAGCTTCACTCGCAAGACTAGATGACCAAAACCGCCACGAGGCTGCCGAGTCTCGCGATTCCTTCTGGCAAAAGCGTCATGAATTAGCGCGCGATTGGACTAAGCTAAATCCTGCACCGCCCCTTCCTGGCAGTGGTGAGACAAATCCGATTGACGCCTTCCTGGCACGTCGACTTGAAGCAGCCAAGAGTTCTTCCATAGGTACGTCTCTCGCCGAAGCGCAAAAGTTTCACAGTGATGTCCTTCCCATTCTCCGAAGTGAGTGTTTCCGCTGCCATGGCGACAAGGAATCTGGCGGACTTCGCTTGAATGATCGAGAACTGGCGATCGAGGGGGGATACTCCGGTGCGGCGATCGAACCAGGCGATGCCGATGCCAGTGAGCTGATGGCTCGCATTCGTAGTGATGAGGAAGACCTGCGAATGCCTCCTACGGGTAGCCGACTTAGCAAAGCTCAGATTAAAACGCTGGAAGTCTGGATCAACGACGGTGCAAAATGGCCCACCATGCCGTTCACCGCAGAGGAAACGGACCTCGCTCCATTGGTTTCTGACTCGAAGTTCATACGTCGGGCCTACCTCGATACCGTAGGTGTTGTGCCGACCGAGGCGGAAGTCCGGAAGTTCCTCAAGGACGCGTCTCCTACCAAGCGGACTGAGCTAATCGATCAGCTATTGCAAGACCCGCGTTGGGCCGATCACTGGGTCAGCTACTGGCAAGATGTCTTGGCTGAGAACCCAACTTTGATCAATGCGACACTGAATGCCAGTGGACCGTTTCGGTGGTTTCTGCACGACGCCCTTCGGGATGACAAGCCGCTGGATCGAATGGTCACGGAACTGATGATGATGCGCGGCGGTAAGCATGAAGGAGGAAGTGCTGGTTTTGCATTGGCTGCTCAGAACGATTCTCCCTTCGCCGCCAAAGGAAACATCATCGCCAATGCGTTTCTGGGTATCGAACTACAGTGTGCTCGCTGCCATGATTCGCCTTACCACAAAACGACCCAAAAAGACTTGTATTCCCTGGCCGCCATGTTTGCGAGAAAGCCACTTTCCGTTCCGAAGACAAGTTCCGTACCAGATGCTTTCTTTGAGAACCAAGATCGCGAACCACTCATTCAAGTAACGCTAAAACCTGGAGTCAGCATCGAACCCGAGTGGCCCTTCGCCGAGGAAACCGGATTACGCAGCAATGCGGACCTTGCGGCTTACATGGAAAACGCGAACGACACGCGAGAGAAACTAGCCACATTTGTCACTGCTCCTCAAAACGGCCGATTTGCCAAGATTGCGGTCAATAGAATTTGGCGACGTTTGATTGGAGCCGGTATCGTCGAGCCGCCACACGATTGGGAGGGAAGCGACCCCAGCCATCCAGAACTTCTCGAGTGGTTGGCCCACGACTTCATGGCTCATGGTTACGACGTGAAACGTACCGCGCGTTTGATCATGACCTCCGACTTGTACCAGCGTGAAGCAATTGGAAAACAGAAGTCAGTCGAACCTGCGCGGCGTCTGTTCAATGCACCTGAACGTCGGCGAATGACGGCTGAGCAAATAGTTGATTCGTTCTACGAAGCGGCTGGTAAGGAGATCGAAATCGATGCCATGACACTCGATCCCGATGGCCGCCGCCCGGCAAGCAATCGTAATAATCTCGGCTGTGTTGAACGTGCCTGGATGATGGCCAGCACTTCAAACGAGCGTGATCGTCCCAGTTTAACCCTTCCCCGAGCTGCTGTCGTCGACGATGTACTGGGGGCATTTGGCTGGTCAGCAGAACGTCAAATCCCACGCACCGATCGCGAGACCGCTTCCAATGTCCTACAGCCGGCGGTAATTGCCAACGGTACGTTGACCGTCTGGCTAACCCGGGCTTCTGATGAAAGTCCACTCGCAGATTTGGCGGTCAACGCGAAATCGCCTGAGGCGCTGGTAGACTCGGTGTTCCTCCGCTTCTTAAGCCGGATGCCAACCCCCGAAGAAAGCGAATTGTTCGCGGACGTTTTGTCACACGGCTTCAAGGATCGCTTGGTCCCCCAGGAGGAAATCACATTGCCAACGCCACCAGAACGTTTACCACTGGTGACATGGTCGAATCACCTCCGAAACGAGGCGAATGTTATTCAATTGGAACATGCCCAGCGTGCTCGTACCGGACCGCCAGCCGATCCGCGTCTGAGGACGCAGTGGCGGGAAGTTTACGAAGACGTTGTCTGGAGTGTGGTTAACCTTCGCGAATTCGTCTGGATGCCGTAGCCCGACAAGTTAGTAAACATACTCTGAACGTGTTATCCCTTTTTGCCCGATAGAGTTGATCATGGACAATCAGAATTCGAATCTCGGGGTCAATCGCCGCCAGTTCCTGGCTGCTTCCGCAGCATCCGCAATGGCTGCATCGGTGGCGAATGCTTCGCCCAAGTCAGAGCCGATTCGTGGTCAGGCCGAGCATGTCATTTCGATCTGGCTCGGTGGCGGCATGGGACAGATAGATACATTTGATCCGAAACGAAAGGGGGATCCCAAGTCCAAGAAGCCAGGCTCTTACTACGAGTCGATCCCGACTTGCGTCGAAGGGGTTGAGGTTTGTGAACATCTCTCGAAGATGGCTCCTCTGATGGATCGCGTCTCAGCCGTGCGTACGGTGAATCACTCCGTAATCGACGAACATGCCGCGGCCACTAACTGGATGCACGTTGGACGCCCGGTAAGCGGCACCGTTGTCTACCCATCGATCGGTTCGATCGTCGCGCACGAGCGAGGGGCAGCTTCCAACGACGTCCCGGCCTACGTGATCATCGGCTATCCCAATGCGACTCGCGGCCCCGGCTTCCTTGGTGCGAAGCACAGCTATCTCTACCTAACTGAAACAGGTCGGGGCCCAGCAGGCCTCTCGCCACCGGTTGGTATCGACGCAACGCGTAAAAGTCGCCGCGAAGAGTTCCTGACCCGTCTAAGAAAGCTTCAGCCAGAAACTCGTGATGCTCGCCTGAAAGACTATGAATCAACAATCGATCTCAGCATGAAGCTAAGTGGTCGCGAGTTCATGAGCAGCTTCGAACTCGATTCCGAGTCCGCTGACCTGCGCAAAGGCTACGGCGGCGAGTTCGGTCAACGACTTCTCTTGTCACGGCGATTGGTTGAACGCGGCGTGCGCTTCATCGAAGTCTCGCATAACTTGAATTTCCTAAATGGTGCCGGTTGGGACGTCCACAACGGTGGTATTCTCGAGCAACACAAGCTGATCCAGGAAATGGATACGGCGGTTTCGGCCCTTATTTTGGACCTGGAAGCGAGAAAGATTCTCGACAAGACGTTGATCGTGATTACCACAGAATTTGGTCGCCCACCTGAGTTTGATAGTGGAGGCGGTCGGGGTCATCAAGGATCGGCGTTTACCTGTGTGTTGGCTGGCGGCGGTCTGAAGCACAACGGCGCTTACGGCGAGACAGACGAACTTTCGAAAAAGATTGTCCGTGACCCGGTTTCAGTGCCGGACTTTTTCGCAACCATCCATGCCGCTTTGGGAATCAACTACGCAAAGTCTCTCTACGATGGCGATCGCCCGGTCCCCATTACCGACAATGGACAGCCGATCAAGGCGTTATTCGGTTAAGTCGACTTGGCGGACAACTCGCCTAGGAGGTGTCATTGCAATTGGCGATTGATCAAGCAATCCGCTGCACGGTCGTTCCACTGGGGCGTCGGATCAAATGTTTCATTTCCAAGATGCTCAACGTTGCCAATACCCGATGAACCGGCAACTTAGAGTTAGCCACGAGTGAGTCAAGCGAAGTGGGTTCAAGCTGGATATGTTGAAGGACCTGCTGCTCTTGCTCGTTCAAATTCAATTCGGCCGGTTTCAGCACCGTTTGTTCGTCCGAGATGGCAAGCGGCTTTCGCAGCGGTCCAAGTTGCTCGATCACATCGTCCACCGATTGAACCAGTGCGGCACCATCCTTGATTAAGCCGTTCACTCCGCGGGCGACCGGATTATCAATCTGGCCAGGCAGCGCAAAAACCTCGCGGTTTTGTTCCATGGCCATTCGTGCTGAAATAAGCGCACCACTTCGTTGGGCCGCTTCAATAATGATAACCCCGAGGCTCATCCCCGTAATCAGACGATTTCGCTGAGGGAACGCACCCGCGATAGGACTAACGAGTGGAGCCGCCTCGCTCACCACCGCCCCACTGGCCGCAACTTCATACGCCAGATCAAGATGCTCTGGCGGATAGATCTTGGAAACACCGCCACCTAAGAACGCAATCGTTCGCCCTTTAGCTTTCAGCGCCCCTCGATGTGCCGCCGCATCAATGCCACGTGCCAGGCCGCTGATGACAGTGAAACCCGCTTTGGCCAGTTCGTAGCCGAAACGCTCGGCTTGCCTCGTACCGTAATACGTAGCATGACGTGTCCCCACGATCGCGACGGCAAGTTCATCGCACGGAAGGATCTCTCCCCGCACGAATAAAAGAGTCGGTGGATCAGCAATTTCCTTTAACAGTTCCGGAAATGCTTCGTCCTCCGCCGTGAGAATCGTGATTCCAAAATCACGGCAGTGTTCCAGCTCGCGGTCGATGTCGAGCTCACGTGATTTCAGAATCGTCTGGGCCATCTTTGGTCCAATTCCCTGGACACTGCGAAGCTGGTCTCCTGAAGCTTCCAGCGCCGCAGCCAGGCTGCCAAAGTACGTCCGCATGGCTTGAATCTTGGCTGGTCCAATGCCAGATGTTAAGGCCAATCGAAATGCAGCCAGAAATTCTGGATCAGACGTTCTTTCCTCTTCAGCAAGACTCATCGCGGTACACACCTCTGGAATGGGGGAATGGCACACGCGATTATAGGGGAATTGCCTCGTGGCTCAAGCTTCGCAGCCTTCCCGCCAAGCATCCATCGCTAGGTCGCTAGGGACGTCAGGCGTCAACACGACCTTCCCGATACGATGCGGGACGATGAAACGGAGCTTTCCGTGTTCAACCTTCTTATCACGCTGCATCACAGATAGGATGGCGCGCTCATCTAGCTTGGGAGTAGCGACTGGTAACTCCAGCGCCGATAGCAATTTGAATTGCCGCTGGGTGGATTCGGCATCGAACACGCCCAGCTTCTCGCCCAAACGCGAAGCGCACAGCATGCCAACGGAAACCGCCTCGCCGTGCAGGTATTCGCCATAGCCAGCAACCGTTTCTAAGGCATGACAGTACGTGTGTCCGTAATTTAGAATCGCTCGCAATCCAGTCGTTTCGGTTTCGTCCTCGGCGACAACTTGTGCTTTCAGCTCGCAGCTGCGGGCTACAATTTTCTGCAACACGGCCGGGTCGCGATCGAGCATCGGCTGAACGTTTGCTTCCAGGTAAGAAAAGAATTCAGCATCGAGAGTCACACCGTACTTCACCACTTCAGCTAAGCCAGACAGGTATTCGCGTCGCGGCAACGTTTCGAGAACCGCCGTATCAATTAAAACTCCCTTAGGTTGCCAAAATGCGCCGACGATGTTTTTCGCAGATGGCAAGTTGATGCCAACTTTTCCACCGACGCTGCTGTCGACCTGGGCTAAGAGGGACGTAGGAATTTGAAAGAAGTCGAGGCCTCGGGTCATCGTCGCAGCGATAAATCCGGCCAAGTCACCAACCACGCCACCACCAAGCGCAACGACGACCGACTTGCGATCGACGCGATCCGCGAGTGCCGCCTCCCAAAGAGACTGCGCCGTAGAAACCGATTTGCTCGGCTCACCAGCGGGGACGACTAAACTGGTTACGCGGACGCCCTCGGCGGCGATCGCCTCTTCAACCCGTTGTTGGTAATGTTTAGCGACATTGGCATCGCTGATCACAACCGCGTGGGTCACACTACGGAGTGAAGTAACCCAACGGCCAACGTCTACCAGATTACCAGTACCGATCGAAATATCGTACGAGCGATCTCCTAAGGGCACGTGAACCGTTTGAGAAGCAGCGGAACCAGAATTTGCGGCAGGCATCTTGAATTTTGGGGTTGGGATGTATGCGATTGTCAGTCGGAGAAGATTGGCCGGCGCCCTATCAGCTTGTGGAATTCAGCCGGCCCAAATCTTCTAGGGTAACGGTGATTTGGCGGCAGAAGCCGGTGTGCACACGAATATATTCCAGGTTGCCACACGCAGCCGGATCGGCATGTAGCTTCCGCGTCAGATTCGTTCGCTGCTGGTCGTTAAGCTCCATTCCGATGTCGGACCAGATGGTTTTTTCTTCCACGACCAGCGATTCGCGATAGGGATCGAATTTGTCAGCCACGCTTATTCCTTACAGACGGGCACAGCTCTGAAGGGTTCGATGTTCCAAGGTATTCTCTTTCGAGTATAAAAGAGGGACCCTTCGACGAACATTCCCGACCCATCTAGTTTACTGCTCATGCCCCTAAATTCTTTTGCATCACGGCACCACTGTCATTCAGGACACGCATCGGGCACTTGGTTGGTAGGAGGCATGATCGTCATCGCGATCATTGCCGCTGCGATTACCATTACTTGGCATTGGTCGCAAAGTCGCTTTGCCGTCGGTTATTGGGGGGGAGAGAATGCCACGCGAATCCGGGCTGCGGAAAAGGTTCAACTGATCGATCTAGCAGATGAAAGCAGCAACAAAGATATCAGCGCGGCGAAGGGACTTGTCCACTTTCGTCAAGCATTGATCGAAGACACCAGCTACGCGGGAACTGTGCCCGTGACCGAGGCCAAGCCGCTATGGCAAGTTGAAGTGATATTCATTGATGAAGGGACGCAGAATTCGACCTCGGTGTTGTTCGACTTGAAGAACGGATTGGCCGCATTACCCGATCGAGAAGAAGCGCTCTCAGCCGCGTCGATCGCCGACGGCCTACGAAAGTTCTTTGTCGATCAAGGTGTCGCCCCTAAGGATTAACGACGCATCGCAGCCGACACGAAGCCAAGAACAATTCCAGCGACCAAGCCCCCCGTATGTGCCAAGTTCGCCACATTGCCGATCACGCCAACCCAACAGAGCACGAACCAAACCATCAAGATCACGATGGAAGATTGGACGAGCATCACACCGAACGTTGGATCGAAATTAGATCGCATCCAGAGAAAACCAAACAGTCCATAAATGACGCCTGAATAGCCTAGGAAGGCGACGCTACCATAATTATTGCTGAACTGTGCTAACGGAGTTTGATCAAGGATCGAAGGCAATACGCCCTGGGCGAGATTGGAGGCGAGCGCCAAGATCAGGTTCAAAAACAGAAACTGGAGGCTTCCCAATCGGCGTTCCAAAATCGGCCCCAACATGTACAGCATGTACATGTTGAAACCAACGTGCAGCAGTGCCATGCGTCCTGAGCGTTGGTGGAGTAACGCTGGTGTGATCAGACGCCAGACTTCTCCCTTTTTGATCGAACGCAGTGGATCTGGTTCGGGGGAAATGAAGTAAGCTCGCAAGTCTTCAGGGGAAAGAAAGCTAAGTGCCGCGTAAACTTCGTCCCCAATCCCGGGATCTCGCGGATCTCCTGTCGAAGCAAACATTCCGAGCAAGGCAATCCCGATGCAAATAATCAGGATGCCCTTAGTGACTGGACAGCCAGCGAGACCAGCGCCAGGCACACCACCGCGAGGTTTGACCTCATGAATGTTTTTTCGGCGCTCGCGTTCTTTGAGCTGTTCCATCTTGCGAATGCCGGATGCCTCTTCGGCCGCATTGCGGTAGCGGGCATCATCTGGGTTCGAGCGGAAAGCTTCCAGTTCGCTGCGGGCCTGATCGACGTGATTCTCTTCATGAATCCAGAGGATCCAGTCACCTTGAGACGATCGATCCACTTTCGAGTGAATTCCGAGCGTCAGCAGGTAATCGTTGAAACGATTCGCGTGTTGTTCTGAAGAGAGTTTACCGATCTGGCGCATGGAACCTTCTTAGTTCGTATTTTCCGATTGAAGTCGGCGATGGGCTTCTTCGACCTCATCGTAGTACTCGCGGCGCCCCAATTGGGAAGCCGATTCTTCGTCGAGGATGACGACCACGTCTTGGTGGAACTGAAGCGCACTACCGGTGACTTGGGCTGTAACAGGTCCTTCGATCATCGCAGTAATCGCTTCGGCTTTTTCCTTACCGAACGCCAACATTATGCACTTTTTGGACTCCAGGATGGTACCGACCCCCATGGTGATTGCCAGACGGGGTACTTCTTCCTCGCCGCCAAAAAAGCGAGCGTTGTCGCGGATCGTCTCGGGAGCGAGCGTCTTGAGACGCGTGCGGCTACCAAGCGAAGAACCTGGTTCATTGAACGCGATATGTCCATCGCGACCGATCCCCAGAATCTGCATATCGATCCCGCCAGCTTCAGCGATAGAAGCTTCGTATTGAGAACCATACGTCTCATAATCGAGCGCGCGGCCGTCAGGAACGTGTGTATTCCGAATGTCGATATTGATGTGACGAAACAAGTTTTCCGTCATAAAGTGGCGGTAGCTTTGAGGATGCGTCGGAGGCAGGCCAACGTATTCGTCCAAATTAAAGGAAACGACTCGCGAGAAATCGAGTCCTTCGGTCTGGTGCATCCGGATGAGCTCTTGGTACAACCGCAGCGGGGTTCCGCCGGTCGCTAACCCCAGAACTGCACGGGGTTTCTTGCGAATCAACTGGGCGACCATCGACGCGGCTCGTTGGCTACCTTGCTCGGCTGTAGGCTCAATAATAACGCGCACTTCGCGTTCCTCGTTTCAAAGTCGTAGAACAAATTCGGCTTCCATCAACAAGTTCTCGATGATAGACCACCACCGGGGTCGCGAAAAGACAACGCATTGCGAATCCCTGACCGGAATTCGTGCAAAACGGTCTGGAAATGACTTGCCGGTCCTGATTACAATCCGCCCTGCATGTGCTGGCACTGCATCTCGCAGCCATTGCCACGTTGGATTTCGCTTTACAACAAGGAGGTTGTCATGCGGTCGATTGCCATTTTGAATCAAAAAGGGGGCGTGGGAAAAACGACCACCGCAGTCAACTTGGCCTCCGCGATTGCTCGCACTGGGCAAAAAGTTTGCGTGGTCGATCTCGATCCACAAGCCCACGCCTCGCTTCACCTTGGGATTGGAGTCGCCTCCGGTTCGGAGTCGATTTACCAAGTGCTGATGGGAGATGCTTCGCTGGCCGACGTTTGCCATAAAGCAGGCGACAATTTGTGGTGCATTCCTGCCCACCTCGATCTGGCCGCAGCCGAAATGGAACTCGCCGGTGAAGTCGGTCGCGAGATGATCTTGCGCGATGCCTTAGAAGCACATGAAGAGGAATACGACTATTTGATCATTGATTGTCCGCCTAGCTTGGGCGTGCTAACGCTGAACGCGTTGGCTTGCGTCGGCGAAGTTTTCCTGCCGCTGCAGCCACACTTCTTGGCCTTACATGGGCTAAGTAAGCTGCTGCGGACGGTCGATATCGTCTCGAAACGTATTAACCCAACCTTGCGGCTCTCAGGCGTAGTTCTTTGCCTTTTCGAGTCAGGCACGCGGCTGGCTGGTGAAGTCGCAGGCGATGTTCACGAGTTCTTCGGACAAGGTGCTACCGCCGGAAAGACCTGGTCGGAAGCGGAAGTGTTTCAAACTCGGATTCGCCGAAATATTCGACTGGCCGAAGCCCCCAGCTTTGGTCAATCGATCTTCGAATACGACCCCCACTCGAATGGGGCTGAAGACTATGCAAATCTCGCTCGCGAAGTGATGGGCTTGGGTTTAGTCGCCGAAGATCCAGCTTCCACGGTCGCTGAGACGGCCGCCGCGTAGCGTCTTATGCCAGGGGAAGAAGTTGATTCTTCCCCTGGGAAGCGGTAATCATGGAGAAGACGCATTCGGCGTCTCCTGTCCGATTCCCTGCATAGATCGCGTGTATGTTCGGCTTTCGCTTCAGCTTGAAGACATTGATGGGCCTTTTCGTGGTCGTTTCGGTCGCCATCGTGCTGATCACGAAATGGCAGTATCGCGACCGTCTCGTGACGCGATTTCTCGATCCACAGTCGGCGGAATCGCTCGCACTGCTCGCCACGCCGGTTGTCATCGACGACGAAGGGTTACCTACGGCCAGCTTCACGGCGAACTATCGTGACGTTCGCTGGCTGTTTTCTCGGGCCGAAAACACCGTACCACTATCCGGCGGTTTGCAGGCCGATTTTGCGAACGATCGCGTCATTATTCGCACTGACGAATCGGACGATCTCAAGAAATTAGTCGCCGAAATGTCCCAAGCCGACCGTTTAGAGGGGGATTACTCAGTGATTCGAGGGATTGCCGTAGATGAAAACGACCGCCCTATTGCTTATCTACCCGTCGATTTGATTGGTCCCACCTCCTCTATGAACGAATACCTAACACGAGAGGATGGCAGCTTTAGCGTTCCCGTAAAGGTAAAGCCTAGCGATGACTACACACTTAGATTTCGCCGTTCTTACGCGGAAGTCTATAAAAGCATGCCGTTTTCGCTGGGCAAGTCGAAACGCGAGGTTGTTATGCGGGTTATTATTCCACAGAAGGGCTGATTTTCCTATTTTCTGGCTATCGAGCGAGGTTGTATTTTGTCAGCCCCCCAGAGAGAATGGATTGATCGCCAACTATATTGGTTGACTTTCCATCTGCCAGTTTATCGCTCCTAATTTAGGCTCAGGATGTCGACATTCGCTCAATGTGTCCACTGCCAAACCAAGTTCAAAGCCAAACCTGAGCTGCAGGGAAAGTCTGTTCGTTGTCCTAAATGCAAGAAGGTCTTCGAGATCACGCTGATCAAAGAAGGCCCAGGCGACAAGAAGAAGCCAGGCGATGCTTCGCGAGCCAGCTTGTCGAAGGCAAGTCTTTCAAAATCGAAAGTTCTTACTGACCCCTCATCGGAGAAGTCAGGTAAGAAAACGGCTACTAAGGGTGGTTCAACCGCCAAGAAGTCAGCTCCCAAAAAAGCAGCTCCAGCCGCCGAACGTCCGAAATGGGCAGGTGAGCCAGTTGAGTCGACCGTTCCCAAGGCCGATTCTTCCAAGACGGAAGCCCTGCACAAGATTCCGCCAGGCAAAGAAAGTCCTATCTTACGTAGTCGGCGAAAGCTGGCTTCGGTCATCTTGCCAGGCGATCGACACGTGCCCGCCATGGAAGTCCCCTGGGGCTCCCCATGCAACCCGCCTAAGGACTTTCTCAAAGAGCAGGCTGGCACCATGACTCGGGCCGAAGCAACGGCTCCTCCGCCAACCGGGCACATGCCGCTTCTATCTCCTGACGAGAAAGAAATCCGAATCGAGCCGCAAGGTCCAGCGGAAGATGCCCCCCTAGTCGAGTCGGTTGCCGTTGATGTGCCGAAGCATAAACAGACGTCAAGTCAGGACGATGATCCTGATTCATTGCTCGCAGGCGTAATGGAAGAATCGACGAAGCCTTCTTCGAAGAAACAGGACGTCGGCTTTCATCGCTCTGAGCGCGAACCCGTAATTCAAGGGACATTCACTGAAGAGAAGGTCACTTCCGATAACGATGGTGGCTTCTACCGCCCTGCCCTGCCTGGGCAGCACGAAGATATCTATGACCACACCCCAAAGACCCTCGAAAAAGCACTCGCCGCCGCACAGGCATCTTTGGGGCGTGGAGCATCGATTGATGAACTCGAGATGGTCGAGAATTCAAAGTATATCGCTCAAATCAAACGAATCCTGGCCGAAGAGGACGACTTCGGTAAAGGCGTTGGGCGTTCCTCCTCAGGCAAAGGGCTGCCCAGTACCGCAGTGATGACCGCCGTTGGTGTTGGCTCGGGGGTCGTACTACTGCTCATCTTCATTTTCGCGATCAGCACCATCAGCAGCATGCTAGGTGGTGGCCTCGGTGCAAGCGGCAACCCCTACGGATATCTGACGAAGAACACATCCGATTTTCCGGTCATCGCTAGGGGTCCTGCTGGGTTAGTGACCGTCGAATTCCCATCGAACTTCGACAAGATTCCGACAATTGATCGCCCCTGGCTGAAGGCAACCGTCAATGGCGAACGCATTGTACGGGAGAATGATACCTTCCTCATGATGTATAGCTCGTCCATCCCAGGCGATCCGCCCCAGGGAAATCAGATGCCGAGCAAAGAGCAATTGGAAGTCTTCGGACTTCAAGCATTACTTGGTGGTAACGGCTACCTAACAAGTACCGATCGGATGACTCTCGACGATTATCCGTTAATCGAGTATCACCTTTCCGCGGACATTCTTCGTGGTAGAACCGGCAAGAGCCGTGTCGCTTTGCTGTACACTCAGCAGCGAATGTTCGTGTTCTTGTGGGCCGGACATCGTTCTTCATCCGTCGTGAACAAGTTCTTCCAATCGATTAGCGTCAAGGGACATAAGTACCCCGGTGCCAGCTAATCGGAATTTGTTTCGGAACAAATGTCGACAACGGCCGTCTGAATTTCTGCACCTTCGGACGGGAAGCAAACGCCAGCGATTGCGTTTCGATTCTCGATGACGTCGTATCGATTACGCGACCTAGATGGAATTGGTCAACGGATAATCATCCGCGACTCAGGCTGACCTAGGCTCTGGGCGCGGTACAATGTCGCAAACGGTTCTGTCGATTTATTCTCCGTTTGTACGGCATTGGGTCCACAATGGATTGGTTCGTCTCAGATTTGCACATGTTCTCTCGTCGCTCGATTTATCACGAGCATGAAGACGAAATCTTAGCTCGAGTCCAAGACGCGCGCGTGTTCGTCTTGGGAGGTGATATCGTCGACTTTTCCTGGACCACGCTGCCAACGGTGGAAGCAACGATTGATGCCGCG
This sequence comes from Blastopirellula marina, assembly GCF_002967765.1. Lineage (NCBI taxonomy): Bacteria > Pseudomonadati > Planctomycetota > Planctomycetia > Pirellulales > Pirellulaceae > Blastopirellula > Blastopirellula marina. The sequence continues at coordinate 156,218 of NZ_PUHY01000001.1, forward strand.
ATCGATTGGCTGGCGACCCTTGTCGCATCGAATCGAAATTGCCAGTTTCACTACCTTCTTGGCAACCATGATTGCCATTCGGTATTCGTTGATCGATTAGGCGACTTGACGGAAGCAAACGAGAACTTGCACTGGGAGCCCTACTTCCTGCGGATAGGCTCGGCTGTAATGTTGCATGGAGATGCGGTGCACTTGAAAGACCGCACCAACGTCGCCCTGGCCATGGCCCGTGGCCAACAGCATCATCGCAAGCAACCAGCTTATCGCCATGGCATTTACCAGTTGGCAATCCATTCCAAGCTGCACGCCGTTGTGGGAAAGCTGGCCAATCCTCGGAAGGTGATCGCCGGCCGAATCTGGGATTACCTCTCGAACGAGCAAGTCGATCTCGATAACGCCGTTCGGAACGTTTATTTTGGCCATACGCACGTTCCAATGAATGACTACGAGTACCGTGGGATTAACTTCCATAATGGAGGTGCGACCATTGCGGGGTTGAAATTCAACATGCTGCCGTTACAACTCGATGGCAAAATCGAACCGATTGATCACAACGTCGAACGATTCTAATTGATTTTCATCATCCCATGCCGAAACTGCCCGACTCTTCCCAGTTGATCGACAACCTAAAAAGCTGCGGGGCGCACATTCGCCTCCGCAAAAGTGGTCAAGTTCATACGCTTGACTTTTCCCATAGTGATCCCCGACCGGACGATTCGCAGATAGCCTCTTTGCGTGACCTACAGAGCCTGGAAGTTCTCGATTGCCAAGATGCTCCGATCACGGATACTTCCATCGATTCTCTACTGGCCCATCAAGGCCTTAAATTACTTACACTCACCGGCACGAACATCACCACAGAAGGCCTTAAGCGACTTCGGCAAAACATGATCGGCTGTCGGATCGTCGTCTAGCATGGCGTTCTTAGAAACGCCACTCGAGACCGCTGTAGATCGCGGCGTCGGAAGTAGCGTAGCCGGTGACTTCCTGGTATTGCGCATTGAACAGATTATCGATGCGGTAGAACCATCGCATGTTCGGTCGAATCCAGTGATCGCCATAGACATCGAGAACGTTGTATTGGGCCAGTAGCACGGAGCCATCGCGGGCATCGATTCGTCGGCCAATCATCCGTGCCGCGAATGTAATCGAGCCACAAGCCCCAAACTTCCGTGTGATACTAAAGGTTCCTTTGTCTCGCGGTCGTCGCACGAGTTGTAGACCTGTCTCGTTATCGAAAGTATCGGTATGGGTGAAAGATCCCCACACGGTCCAACGTTCGCTCGCATACCAATCTGCGGTCAGTTCGACACCGTGCGAGCGTGCCTGACCAATGTTCAACAATGTGTAAGTGTTGCTATCGAACAGGATCAAGTCGATGTAGTCGTTACGGAAGTAAGTCGCCCCCAGGACAACGCGATCATGGAACAACGACTGATCAAAACCATACTCCCAACCCGTACTTCGCTCAGGCCGAAGATTCGGATTACCAAACGGCAAGATATTCTCCGAGAGAGACGGAGCCCGATACCCGGTGCCAAGGCTACCCCGAAGTCGCGTGTTCGTCTCTCGTAATTCGTAAGCAGCCGTCGTGCGGTAGGTGCTATGTCCGCCGGTTACGCTGTGATCGTCCCACCGGACGCCACCGGTCAAATGGAGTCGATCCCCAAGTGAAAGTTGATCTTGAAAAAAGATGCCCGTCTGGTACTGACTAGCTTGGCTCGATGGGGACGGTGGGTACTCGGTTGTTGCCGATTCGTCCCAGTGCTGTACACCGACGGAAAAATCATGATCGGGCCACAAGATCGCCGTGCCAAGGTAAGTGAACTGCCGGGTCTTCCCCGTGAATTCACTCGGAAAGACATCGTCACGATCCGATCGGTTGTAGTCGATGTCGTCATAGGCAAACATGTTGATGATGTTGCCATCGAGCATCGTATTGTTGATCTCAAATCGCTGAACCAGATTGTTGGTCAAATTCAATCGTGTCGGATCATCGGTCGGTGGCTGTCCGATCGAAAATGAAGCGTCGTCAATATGAGCGCGAGCATCCGTATATCGCAGACGATAAACAAATTCGGTGTTCTCGGTCAGCTGAACACCAAAGGCACCTGCGAGTGCCCCGACCGAGAACGGATCGCGTTCGGTACCAGTCAAAGCGGCAGAATAAGACTGCGTATCGAGCCATGACCCTGAAAAGGAATAATCAAACGCCCCGCTTTGTCCCTGGATGTAGCCTCCTTCGCGATGCGTACCAAATACACCCCCTTGAGCAGAGAGAGAACCCGACATCGGGCCCTGGCCTCTTTTCGTCAGGATATTTACCACACCGCCAATCGCTTCTGATCCATAAAGCAGGCTTTGCGGACCTTGTAAGATTTCAATTCGTTCGACGTTATCTAGCGTCAAGTTTGCCGCATCGAATCCGCGACTGGGGCTGCTAGGATCATTGACCGGGGATCCGTCAATTAAGACTTTCGTATGTTGTGAATTTGCCCCTCGCAAAAAGATGGAACTCGCACCTCCTGGTCCACCCGAGTTCACCACGTCGACCCCTGGCTGTCGCGCCAAGAGCTGACCGACAGTAAATGAATCGGACTTTTCGATCTGCTCGCGTGAAATCACCTGAACCGTGCCACCAAATTTCCGTTCTTCGGTTGGCATGTAGTTCGGCGTCATCACCTCGGCATTCGAGAACGTCGCATCGTAGTCTCGCTGCGAGTCGCCACGACTCGTGTTTCCCTCAACTACCACTGGTGGCAGCCGTCCGACATCTAGAGAGGGAATATCTGGCACCTCGGCAGCCGGTTCACCGTTTGGCTGCGTCGCCTCTTCCGGCAAGACGACTGGCTGTACGGCTATAAGGTCATCTTGAGCAAAGAGGGGCGCAGCAAACCATGCCAGGCCCAAAAGACAAAGCGAGCCCCACCAAAGCGGACTCGATCCAAACAAGCTTTTCACCCGTTTACCTTTCCATCCCTCGTGGAAACGCATGCGATTTCGAACTGTCTTTCCGGGCGAATATCCTGACTCCGAATCATCCTTGCGTCACCCTTCCCAGAAACACATCGTGATTCCAGTGGTTTGTGACACTCGTCCTCGTTACAGTCGCGGGGCGGTGGGAGAATTGCACTCCACTTCCTCGTTCCGGCAGACACAACAGGGCCGCAGGCTTCATTGAGGGGCTAGCACCCGCCAAAAGTCCGCGCCGTATAGCTTCCATCGACGTTACGATCGTACGTCTGCTGCAAAACCCGAGCGACCACCCTGCCTTGCCGAGACGACAAAGTCGCTCATTTCTAAACCCCACCCAGGTTGATGGTATTTGCGTATCGGGTGGGATATACTCAGACTCAACACCCCGTTTATCCCCTCATCCCACTTCCCACCTAAGTTGTTATGAATTGCCTTCGCTTCGTATCAGCCGCACTATCGTGCGCGTTGCTAGTTTTCAGTTCCGTTGGCGCTACCTTAGCTGCCGAGCCAGCCAAGTCCCCTGAAGAGCAACAGAAGCTGTTCCATCTGCCGCCCGGCTTCGAGATCCAGTTGGTCCTCAGCGATCCAGATATTGGACAACCGATGAACCTGAACTTCGATGCTCGTGGTCGATTATGGGTGACCAGCAGCGTCGAGTACCCGTATCCAGCGAACGGACCAGGCGTCCAGCCTCGACCAGAACGTTTCCAGGGGGGCGATAACAAAGCGCCGCGCGATTGGGTTGTGGTCGTCGATGGCTTTGAAGAGAACGGCAACGCCAAAAAGGTCACCCGATTTGTGAGCGGACTAAATATTCCGATCGGTGAAACTCCAATCGGCGCTGGTGATGAAGCGATTGTCTACAGCATTCCCAATATCGATAAGATCGTCGACACCGACGGAGATGGCGTTGCCGACGAGCGTACTAAACTTTACGGGAGTATTGGCAACGTTGATACGCATGGGATGTCCAATGGATACACGCCTTGGATCGATGGTTGGATTTACGGCTGCCATGGTTTCTCGAACACGTCGGAGATCACCGATGAAGCTGGCCATGTCACCAAGATGCAGTCGGGCAACACCTACCGTTTCCGGAAAGACGGCAGCCGCTTCGAGCAGTTCACCTACGGACAAGTGAATCCATTTGGAATGACGTTCGATCCACTCGGCAATCTGTATGATGCTGATTGCCACTCGATGCCTGTTTATCTTCTGTTAAGAGGCGCACTTTATCCTCACTTCGGCAACCAACCAGATGCCCTTGGATTTGGCCCGACGATGATTGACCACAATCATGGATCGACCGGTATCTGTGGACCAGCTTACTATGCGGCAAATCAGTTTCCTGCCGATTTCCACGACAATATCTTCATTTGCAATCCTGTTTCGCAGGTCGTTCATCGCGATAAGCTCAAACGATTTGGCTCAACTTACCTGGTCGATTCGCAGCCTGACATGGTGACGTGCGACGATACCTGGTTTCGCCCAGTCGACGTGATGGTGGGCCCAAACGGAGCCCTCTACATCGCCGACTTTTACAATCCGATTATTGGTCACTACGAATCTCCTCTTGAACATCCTGATCGCGACCGAACTCATGGACGTGTTTGGCGAGTGGTATACACGGGCGAAGGAGCCGCGCCACTGCCTGATTCTACCGATATCACGAAGTTAAACGTCGATGGCCTAATCGACAAGCTAGACGATCCCAATCTATTAGTGAGAACGCTGGCGACGAATCTTTTGGTCGATAACTTCGCCGGAACGGCATCTGATGCATTGCGAGCTCGAGTGACAGACCTCACACCATGGCAAGTCGCGCATGGATTGTGGGTCGTTGAACGCTTAGACGGGATTGAGCCGGTTGAACTGGAACATTTGTCGATTCATGAAGAGGCAATCGTCCGCGTTCATACGATGCGAGCTTTAGCCGAACGTCCCGAATGGAACGAACTGGAGTTCCGCATCGTTCGAGAGGCCCTTTCTGACGAAGATGCGTTTGTCGTTCGGACCGCCGCTGACGCGTTGGGGAGGCACCCCGATGTTAGAAACGTCTCGCCACTGATTGCCGCTTGGAACAAGGCACTGCCAGAAGATACGCATTTGGTCTACACGATTCGCCTCGCGCTTCGTGAGCACTTTCGTTCGCCTGGCTTTGCCCAAGCGATTCAACAATCTCAATGGTCGAAAGCGCAACTGACGCGCTTGATAGAAATGGCGAAAGTATCCGAAACGGGGGAAGCTGCCGAGTGGTTGATCGTGAACACTACGCCGGAAACTCTTGACTGGGAGGTCCTTCGTCGAGTCGCGCGACAAGCTTCACAACAATCGAAACCGGCCATGCTCGAGCGTGTCGTCGAATTAGTCAGCGGAAAAGAACCTTGGCAGCAACTGGCCGTGCTCCGCGAGTTCACCAAGGCCGAGCAAGAGGCGGGTCGAAGACCAAGCGAAAATGCAATCGCCAAGCAATGGGCCGATCAGTTGGTTGGCGCGCTATCTGGCGAACTCAGCCAACCAGATGCGTGGACGTTTGCTCGCTTCTCGGATGCTTCAGTCAACAAGCAAAATCCTTGGGCGCCACGATCGCGAAAGAAGAGCACCGGTGAATCGGCCGAATTCCTCGATAGCATCGTCAATGGCGAAAAGAATACTGGCATTTTGAGGAGCCGCCCATTCGTGTTGCCGGCGGAAGTCAGCTTTTGGATGTGCGGCCAAGATGGGTATCCCAATCAGCCGGACGCGAAGCAGAACTATGTTCAACTGAAGCTAGTCGACAACGGAACGGTCATCAGCAAGCACTTCGGTCCACGTAATGACACGGCCCATCAGTTTACCTTTAAAACCGACGAACACGCTGGCAAACGCGGTTACATTGAGATTGTCGACGGCAACTCGAGCGATTCGTGGGCGTGGATTGCGGTCCAAGGGTTTTCGCCTGAAGTTCCCGCGTTTCCGGTTAACGATCAACGAGGAAAGAAGGATGACCTTTGGAGCACGATTGCTGTCTATAGCGTTCAAGGAGCTACCGCAGATCTCGAAAGGGCAATCGAAAGTGACGAGCTTCCGATCGATCAGCGATTAGGGGCTGCGCGCTTGCTTCTCGGATTCGATCATGGCGATGTCGTTCTTCCGAAACTTACGATATGGCTACAAGACGCGAACACTTTGGAATCGGTGCGGAGCGATATCGCGAAGCTATTAGGGAGCTTGTCAGACAATAACGCTCAATCCGAATTAGTCGCGGCAATGCAGTCGGCCGCCGCAATCCGCCAGGCCGAGTTAGCGTTGGCACTGACTCAGCGACCTGAGGGAGTTTCGGCTTTGATCGATGGAATTGAAGCCGGCAAGGCATCGGCATACGTATTACAAGATCCGCGCGTCCAGCAGCAGATCGATCAACTGAAGCTGACCGACGATCTGACCGCCAAAATCGGCCAGCTGAAAAAGGATTTACCTGCCCGAGAACAACAGGTACAAGACCAGATCGATCGTCTGATCGCTGCGGTTACCGCGAGTGATGTGCCTGCAGAAGTCGGTGCTAAATCGTTTGAGAAACGTTGTGCCACGTGCCACAAGTTGGGCAACCAAGGGCAATTGATTGGCCCTCAGCTCGATGGTGTCGGGATTCGACCTGTCGCGCGGATCGTGGAGGATGTCGTCGATCCCAGTCGAAATGTCGATGCTGCTTTCCGTACGGTGTTAATTCAAACATTCGACGGTCAGATTATCTCGGGGCTCCCCCGACGCGAGGAAGGCGAGATCCTGGTCTTGGCAAACTCGGAAGGAAAAGAAATCCGCATTGCGAAGGAGGACATTGATCTACAAAAGAGTTCGCCCCTGTCACTAATGCCATCAAACTTCGTCGAACAGATTCCACAGGAAGAGTTTGTGGGTCTGATTCGGTATTTGAAATCGCAGCAAAGCAAACCAGCGGCAGAGTAAGTGCCCAAGCTTATTGGTAGCGGAGGCGAGCGTGTGCTATTCTGCTGGTGGGCGAATTGATCGTTCTGTCTGACCTACAGAGCTTGTCGTTGGTACGGTACGGGGTGATGCGAGAAGTAGCATCTCCCCTCGGCATAGTAGGCGAACGGTCGACCCTTTTCTCGATCGACAAGGACAATCAACGCAGACGTTTCCGACGTATCCGAATAGGGTTGCGGTATACGCAGAATTACGCAATCTTCCTTGTAAAGGACGGCACCATTTTTCGCTTTTGGATGCCAACCGTAAAACCTGTCATGGTCGTAGAACATTTCTTTGAGAAGCTGCGATCCCACCCCTTGATCCAATTGGACCGTTGCGTCGCCGACCTTCAATACGTCTTCCGCGAGTTCCTTAGAAGATAGCGAGATAGCGTGTTGTAGAGCGGACTTTGCCTGATTTTCGTCAGGGTAGGCCCCCGCATAGGTGCCTGGCATCGGGCCAAACATGGTTGCAATTCCGGTGAGCATAAAATTGTAGGGCACAATAGTCAGCCACTCGTTCCCCGTGGAAAAACAACCGCCGGATAGATAACCACAACGTACTTGGGGATGGGGATTGTAATAATTCAAGGAAATGGGCCCCATTGTGCGCATCTTGGCAGTGCCGCGAGCGTAGTCCGGAACGGCCCAAACGGCAGATACGAACAAGGGAGTAGCAATCGTCAGGAGAAAGGCGGCCCATAACTTGCGTTGACTTATGAGCTGCAGCAAAACAGCCACGGCAACCAGCGGAAAGATTAAACTTAACGGACCGAGAGCGGCCAGGACCCAACAGGCAATAATCGTAATGATTGCCGTGCGGTATCCGCGGGAGCGATCTTCCGTCAACGCCGGATGCAGCAGATTCGAGCCCCCATCATCCGCCGGTTCATTTAGATCTTGTGCGAATGGTTCCATGAAAAGTCTCCTATCGCCATGCCAGCTATCGATGAAAACTCTAACACGCAGACTACGGCTTACTCTTCTTTTGCTCGTCGATGTATTTGACCATGCCATCCAAACCACGCACGAACTTCATGTGCCCGTCAATGACCACGTAGAAGCTGGCGCCGCCGGTACTCTTAGCGAACTGTATCTTGGCGCGGTAGACGGGAATGTCTTGGGGAATCACTTCCAGCATGCGGTCATACTTGCCGAAGCCTTCCTCATGGCGGATATCGACCGCTTCGACCGAGACAATCTTTCCCATGTGGTCGGCTTCCTGCTTCGCCCGGTCGCTTTGGGCGATGATCTGTTTCCTAAGATCGGCGAAGCGAGACCAGATCAACGGCGCATCATCCCCCAGCAAGGCTGCTAACGTCTTTTGATCAGGTATCACCGTATCGAGCTCTTTTTCGCGAACCTGAGCATCGTCGGAGGCCATACGCTGGTAGAACTGCAGGACACCAGCTTCCACGATTTCCTTCGGTGACTTCTCTTTCCCCTTGGTAGGCTCTTCCGCAACAAGGCAAACAGCAATGGCAATCCACATGAAAAGAGAGGCGCAAACGATTCTCATAGCTGGAAACTCCTGGTTGGGTATCTTCTCACAGAGTGCCACTCTCTGGGAGGGAGGCCAAACCGCATTATATTGCTCGCGGACGCACATTCCACGTTCTTTTGTCACGAAAAAAGCCTTCCGATCATGAAGACCGGAAGGCTTTTCGTTGTGAACGACTCGGCAAAGAACGCTTAGACGGCGTATTCGACGTCGCGGTTCTTGCCTGGTTCCGGCACTGGATAGCGGCCGTTTTCGTCGGACGTGACCGGGGCTGGGCCATCTTCGGTCATCTTGTCGACGTTCGGAGCGAACTCTTGCTCGCAGTTGAGCATTTGTTCGTAGGTGATCTCCTGACCGGTGTGGGCAGCCATGCGGCCCATGCTCGTCACCAGGCTGGCTTGAACGCCGCGGTGGACTTCGTTGTACGGCTGATCGTTGACGATCGCGTCGATGAAGTCGTTCCATTCCAATTGGTATGGGTTTTCTTCTGGCTGCGGGAAGGCCCACGTCACTTCGCGGCGGCTTTGCTTTTGGCCGCTGAACGTACGAACCTTACCAGGCGTGTGGCCTGAGGTGCTGACGATCGCCGATCCTTTACTACCGTGAACGACACTGGACATATCGTTGCGGCAACCGAGCATCGTGCGACCATCGAAGAACAGCTTCGAGCCGTCGTCGTAGGTGTATTCCACGGCGTAGGTGTCGAAGTTCTGATCGATGAAATCACCACGGTAGTGACGACCACCTAAAGCTTGTGCCTTAACCGGCCACGAGTTCTTCATCCACGAAGTTTCATCAATCTGGTGGATGTAGAAGTCGCTGAAGCAACCGCCGCTCGCCCACAGGAAGCTGTGAAAACGTTCGATTTGGTACATGACTTCGGTCTTGTCGTCTGGCTTGCGGGTCGAGAAGGCCGAGGCGACTGGACCGTGCATACGATAGGCACGCATGCAGACGATATCGCCGATTTCACCATTCTGAATTCGCTCGTGGAGTTCCTGGCGACCGCGGCAGTGGCGAACCATTAGACCAACAGCCGATTTGATGTTCTTCTGGTCAGCCAGCTCGGCCAAGGCAATCATCCTCTTGGCGCTTGGGCCATCGGCGATGACGGGCTTCTCCATGAACACATTCAAACCGCGATCGATCGCATAAGTGTAATGGACCCAGCGGAATGCGAGCGGGGTGGCCAGAATCACGACGTCGCCAGGGTTCAGAGCGTCCATGGCCTGCTTGTAGGCTTCAAAACCAACATACTGGCGATCTTTCGGCACATCGACCTTTTCCTTGTTGCCTTGGAAATTGCGATCGAGCGATTGATGACTGCCCGTCAGACGGTGTTCGAACACGTCGGCCATGGCGACCAGCTTGGTGCGTGCGCCCGGCACATTTAGAGCGTCAGCAGCGGCACCGGAACCACGACCACCGCACCCAACCAGGGCGACTTGGATCGTGCCGATCTCTTTCTCTTCCGCGTGCACGTGGGGCACCGCAAAGGCGGACAGTGCAGAAGCGGCGCCAGCAACTTTCATGAAGTCGCGGCGAGTATTCTTAGGGGCAAGTCGTTCGCTCATAATCGATCCTGTTAATTAGGAAAAGAAAAAGGAGGAATGAAAGTGGGGCTAGAAAACGTCTTTCGCACTATTCCAGTAGAAGTACATTTCCTCTGGCGAGGGTATCTTTTTAGGGCGAATAATGCGGAAGCCAAGTTGCTGAGCGTTGGTGTGATACCACACGCTCTTGGGAAGCTGAGGGTCTTGCTGCTTCCAAAGTGCGTCGCTACCACGACGGGCCGCACTTCGTAAGCGATCTGGATCGTCATCCCAACCACCGCCACGCGCACTACGTGGATACAGCGTGACTGGCTTAATGTAGGGATTGTTGGGATCTTCTTGAATTTGCTTGAAGTAGTCAGGCACGTATTGATCGGCAGTCCACTCCATGACGTTGCCGTGCATGTCGTAGATGCCCCATGGATTGGGTTTCTTTAAACCGACCTTCTGGTACTTTTCGTTCGCGTTGTCGTAGAACCAGCCATACTGGGTCAGCTGATCTGGGTCGTCACCGAAAGAATAGGCGGATGTCGTGCCGGCGCGGCAAGCATATTCCCATTCCGCTTCGGTAGGCAAGCGATAGAAGTGCCCGGTTTGAGCGCTAAGCCATTGGCAGTACTTGTTGGCGGCGTGCTGAGTCATGCTGATCGCGGGATAGCCATGCTGCCCCATGCCGAAACTCATTTCGGTGTAGGGTGGCGTTGGTTGGCTAACCGCGTCGACAATGGTATGCTCATCCGACTTGAAGTCCTTGCGGGAACCATCTTTGTAGCGATCGACCTGGGTGATCATGAACGGTTCGTACTCATCCCAGGTGACTTCATACTTGCCAATCCAGAATGGATCGACGGTCACTTTGGTTTGCGGCCCTTCTTCCGGCTTGCGGAATTCTTCCGTCTCCGGGCTTCCCATCAGAAACTCGCCACCTGGGACCGCGATCATTTGGTAGTCGACCTCGGTGACTGGGATCGTGTTCTTATAGTCAGCCGCTTCTCCTTTTTCCTTCTCGGCTTGGGCGACAATCTTCGCATGGATTTTCTTAACCAATTCGAAGTCGTCAGGCGAGACGTGCGTTGACTTCTTCGCCTTCGCTTTCAATTCAACGTCTTCCGGCCAATTTGCTCCTTCTTCGATCCACTTCTTCAGCAATTCGGTCTCTTCTTTCCTAAGTGGACCACCAGATCGCAGAGGGGGCATCAGTTCATCATCAGTGCGTTCGACGATGGTCATCGTGTACAGCATACTGTCATCAGGATTGCCGGGATCAATCGCCCCGCCACTACCTGAATCGAATGCCATTTCCTTCGACGTCAGGATGAAGTCACCATCTGGTTCATCCCCTGAATGGCACGAGACACAGTTGAACTCCAGAATCGGCGCGACTTCTTTTACGAAATCGACCTCCGCCGCATTGAGAGATCCAGAGAGAAAACAAATAGAGACGCTAAGCAAGCAACGAAGTTTCATACAGATTGACATCAGTGACTTGAGACACTTTTCGCCGCAGAATTCCACGACGCTCATAGGAAAGGGGGGAGCTCATGAGGGGGAGTTACTGCCGGAGAAATTGCAGCAACAGGTACATCTTAGGCGAAGAGCACGCCCGTGCAATAGTCACAATGCCATGCGCAATATGTCACAATTGCCTAAACCACTGCCATATCGCGGGAGATCACACCCGCTAGGGCGTCAAATGCAACAAAATAGAAAATAACGAATTACAAAATAGGTATCGTTCCGCTTCGATTGAGGTTCTTTGCTGGACAATCTCACGAAATGACGAGGGCATCTCGCAAGATTTGGGCGGGATGTTTTGCATTACGAGATGTACCGTCGTGGATTTGATGTCGGCACGAGGTACCTGGGGCAGCGATCAGCGTCTCTTCCGATAGTTCCCGGACGCGAGGAAAGAGGACCAACTCGCCAATCTGCATCGAAATCGGGTAATGCTCGGCCTCGTAGCCAAACGATCCAGCCATCCCGCAACATCCACTGGGAATAGTCTTTACCGTATAGTTGCGAGGGAGTCCCAACGCCACAATGCTGGCTGATTGCCCGACGAGTGCCTTCTGGAAGCAGTGTCCGTGCAACGAAATCGATTTCGCTTCGTCCGTGAATGAGTCGGGCGTGATCCGCCCTGCCCTGACCTCGTTTTGGACAAACTCCTCGAACATCAAGCATTGGGGGGCGATCTTATGAGCGATTGGCCGTAACTCGGGATCTGCCAATTCCAAGGTTTCGTCGCGAAAGGTGAGGATCGTTGACGGCTCTAGACCAATCATCGTGACTCCATCGCTGAGTTGTCCCTCAAGCAGACGTAGATTGTGATCGATCCGCTTCTTAGCCTCCCGAAGTAATCCTTTCGACAACCAAGTTCGGCCACTCTCGCCGTGATCAGGAATCTTGACCGAGTAGCCGAGCCGTTCGAGAAGTTCGACAGCCGCTATCCCAACATGTGGATCATGGAAGTTTGTAAACTCGTCATTAAACAGCAGTACCCGTCCAACTTTTCCGGCATTTTCATGCGCCTTGTGCTCTGCAAACCAGGATGCCAGCGTTTGCCTGGGAAGAAGCGGGATGGTTCGTTCCGGATGGAAGCCGGTTAAACGATTCAAGATTTTCCGAATAAACGTGGTACCAAACAACAAATTCCAAAGCCATGGGAACTTGGCGGCCAGGTTTTGTTTGCTCGTGAAATCAGCAATCAATTTCGCGCGGCGTGGTACTCCGTGGGCATCATAATAATGCTGTTGAAATTCGGCCTTCAATTTGGCCATGTCGACCGTTGACGGGCATTCCTTCTTGCAGCCCTTGCATGACAAACAGAGATCGAGGACCTCTTTCAACTCTTCGTTGTCGAAAGGATTGGTCGCGTCCGAATCGGTAATCACATGTCGTAACGCGTTCGCTCGGGCGCGAGTCGTGTGCATCTCGTTTCGTGTGGCCATGTAACTGGGACACATCGTACCGCCAGTCAGGTGCGTCTTGCGACAATCGCCTGAGCCGTTGCACATTTCAGCCGCGCCGAGAATGCCGAAGTTCGACGAAAAGTCGAACAGTGTCTCAGGCTGACGTGGCTGCTGTCCTGGCGTGTAACGGAGTGAGCTGTTCATCGGCGGCGTATCGACGATCTTATTCGGATTGAACACTCCGCCTGGATCCCAGGTCCGCTTAACCTCACGGACCAATTGGTAGTTACGAGCTCCGATCATGTATTCCAGGAACTCGCCCCGAAGCCGGCCATCGCCATGTTCACCACTGAGCGACCCTCGGTATTGTTTGACGAGTTCCGCGATAGTTTCCGCGACCTCGCGAAATTGACGATTCCCGTCGGGCGTCTTCAAATTGATCACCGGGCGCAGGTGAATCTCACCACTGCCAGCATGCGCATAGTGAACACACTCTAAGCCAAACCGATCTTGTAGTCGCCGATTAAACTCCGCGATGTATTCTGGCAGATCATCCACATCGACACAGGTATCTTCGATGACGGGCGCTGGCTTCGCATCACCCGGCGTGTTACCTAGCAATCCGAGTCCTGCCTTTCGCAGATCCCAGATCTTCTCGGTATCCTCTCCGAAGAGCACGGGGAATGCATAGCCGTATCCGGCGGCTTGAATTTCCGCGATGATCCGATCGCAGCGCGATTGGACTTCATGCTCCGCATCGCCACGGATGTCGATCACTAGGATCGCACCGGGGCTGCCTTGCACGAACCATCGATTGGCGCGATGTTCGATGCTTCGTTCGGTACAAGCCAGGATGTAACTGTCGATCAGTTCGCAGCCGTAGCAGTCATGCTTCACAGCAATTTGCGTGGCGCGTAATGATTCGTCGACTGTCTCGAAGTGCCCGCAAATCAATCCGTTCACTTTCGGTGGCAGTGGTAGACAATTCAGTTTGATCTTCGTGGCGAAGAACAATGTCCCTTCGCTTCCGGCGATCAGCTTGCAAAAATTGAACGGTTTGTCACTTCCTTCGTTCAGCGCATCCGCGTCCATCAATAGATCGATTGCGTAGCCTGTGTTACGACGCGGGATGGACGGCTTAGGAAATTCACGTTCAATCTCTGTGCGATTCTCGGTATCGCTAAGCATCGCTCGGATTTGCTTGTAGAGCGTCGTCTCTAAGCAATCGGGGCCGTTGCACTTAGCTTCAAACTCTTCTTTCGAAAGTGCCTTGAAGGTCACGAACGATCCATCGGAGAGAAACCCTTCGATCTCCAGCAGATGATCGCGGGTGCTGCCGTACTTGATCGAATTCGATCCGCACGAATTGTTGCCCACCATCCCGCCAAGCATCGCTCGATTTTGCGTTGAGGTTTCGGGACCGAACAACATGCCGTGCGGCTTAAGCGCCAAGTTGAGCTCGTTGCGGATGACGCCGGGCTCGACACAGACTGTTCGCTCTTTTGCGTCGATCTCTAAGATGCGTGTAAAGTTGCGTGAGACATCAACGACGATGCCACTTCCAACGACCTGCCCCGCTAGCGAGGTCCCAGCCGTTCGCGGGATTAAGCCAACACCATGCTTCCCGGCAAAGAGAATCAATTCGCGGATATCATCGCTCGTCTTCGGAATGGCCACCGCCAGCGGCATCTGTTGGTAGGCCGAGGCATCGGTGGAGTATAGAGTCCGCATCAATTGGCCAGTGTGCAGTTCTCCTTGTAATTTCGAGCGAAGAGTAGCGAACTGATCACTAAGATCAACAGAGACGGGTGCAGCGGCGGTATCCATAGGGGACTTTGACACAAGGAAGGACGAGCATTGGGCGATTACTCTTCCATCATAGGGGCCCAAATCACAAATTCCCATCGGGGATAGGCATTGGTGCGCGTTTCATAGAAATCCTTCCAGTGGAGACGAGGTTTTTGGCACATCGAACGCCTGCTAACACCAAACTTCGGATACGCTTTTCTGTTGACATCATCTCAGTTAGTGTCTATACTACACTAACAAGGAGACGGAAATGCTCAACGAACTCTATCAACCTCCGTTAGCGCTGCTAACCGATTTGTACCAGCTGACGATGGCCTACGGCTATTGGAAGCTGGGACGGGCAGATCAGCATGCGGTATTCCATTTGTTCTTTCGCAAGCCACCTTTCCGAGGTGGATATGCGGTTGCCGCTGGTCTCGAGCAAGCGTTGCAATACTTGGAGCGATTCCGCTTCGAGCAATCCGACTTGGATTACCTGGGCAGCCTAACCGGAAATGATGGTGCTCCTCTATTCGAACAGGCGTTCCTCGATTATCTGGGGCAAACGAAGCTGTCGGTCGATGTTGATGCGGTTCAGGAAGGAACCGTTACCTTCGGGCAGGAACCACTTTTGCGGGTTCGCGGCCCGATTCTGCAGTGTCAATTGTTAGAAACACCCCTGTTAAATCTAATCAACTTTCAAACATTGATTGCCACCAAATCGGCTCGTATTGCGACTGCGGCAGGAGACGATCCGATTTTGGAATTCGGACTGCGACGGGCCCAAGGTATTGATGGCGCTCTTTCCGCCAGCAGGGCTGCCTACATCGGTGGAAGCACTGCCACATCCAACGTTTTGGCTGGCAAGATGTTTGGCATTCCCGTGAAAGGAACCCATGCCCATAGCTGGGTTATGTCGTTCGATACGGAAGCGGAAGCATTCGCTCAATACGCCGCAGCAATGCCCAATAATTGCGTCTTCCTGGTCGATACGTATGACACGCTTGATGGAGTCCGCCAGGCCTGTAAAGTTGGCAAAAAGCTACGCGAACAAGGACACGAGATGGTCGGAATTCGTCTCGACTCAGGCGACCTCGCATATCTCAGCATCGAGGCACGCAAGATCCTAGACGAAGCAGGATTTCCCAAAGCCGCGATTGTTGCCTCCAATGACCTGGACGAACACATCATCGAAAACCTCAAATCGCAAGGTAGCCAGATCGCGATCTGGGGAGTGGGAACCAAATTGGCTACCGCATTCGATCAACCTGCCTTAGGAGGCGTTTATAAGCTGGCCGCTATCCAGCAAGCCGATGGCACATGGCAACCGAAGGTCAAACTATCAGAACAGGCGATTAAGACATCGATCCCCGGAACCTTACAGGTACGTCGTTACATGGAAGACGGCCGTATGGTCGGTGACATGATTTATGACGAACAAGTAGGCGTTGATCCACGGAGAGTCATTGTCGATAGCAAAGATGCCACGCGACGCAAACGGCTAGCAGAGACGACCTCGGTCGAACTTCTCCGGCCAGCGATGCAAGGGGGTAAGCGAGTCGCGATGGCCGAATCACTAAAGGACATTCGTGAGCGAGCCCAACGGCAACTGGCCTCGTTGCATCCGACGATTCGTCGATTCATGAATCCTCACGAGTATCCGGTTGGCCTTGATATTGGCCTGCATGAACTACGAGACAACATGATTCACGAGGCTCGGCAGGCTCGTTGGCAAGCAGAGGAAGACCCATCGTGAAGAAAACGCATCAATACGAGTATGCCCGACCAGCATTAACGGTTGACATTGTGGTGTTCGCGCTCGATGAAGACGACTTGATGGTGATGTTAATCCAGCGAGATCTGTCTCCTTTCGAAGGACAATGGGCACTCCCAGGCGGCTTCGTGCATATCAACGAAACGCTGGACGACGCCGCTCGTCGCGAACTGCAAGAGGAGACAGGCTTGAAAGATATCTTCCTCGAGCAACTTTACACCTTTGGTGATTTGGAGCGAGATCCGCGCGAACGCGTCGTGACGGTTGCCTATTATGCGTTAGTCAATTTGGAAGGTCACAACGTTCAGGCTAGTACCGATGCTCGCAACGCGGCTTGGTTCGCGATGAGCGAATTACCTGAGTTGGCTTTCGATCACCACCAGATCTTGAAAACGGCCCACGATCGATTACGAGGCAAGGTCCGCTATCAACCGATCGGTTTCGAGCTCTTGCCAGACAAATTTACGCTGCGACAACTTCAACATTTATATGAGGTGATCCTGGACCGAGAGCTGGACAAGCGTAACTTCCGCAAGAAAGTCCTCGGCATGGAAATCGTCAAAGAAACCAACGAAATCGAAAAAGACGTGGCCCACCGCGCCGCACGATTGTTCCGCTTTGATAAGAAGAATTACGACAAGCTCACCAAACAAGGGTTTCACTTCGAGATTTAGCATGAATCGGTATCCGTACATCTTGGGTTGCCTGCTAGGGACGGCGTTAGGCGATGCTGTTGGTCTTCGTCGCGAGGGCCTTCCAGCTAGACGAGCTCAACGGATGTACGGCGATCCCCCGTTCACTCCTAGCCTCGGTTACGGCCTGGCCATGGTCAGCGATGATACGGAACATACTCAGCTGGTTACCCGTGCTCTAGCCCTTTCAGGCCTCGATCCAGATCGCTTCGAGCGGGAATTCGCGCATCAACTGAGGTGTTGGCTTCTAGCTGTGCCGGCGGGCGTAGGTTTTGCAACGCTACGAGCTTGCATCAAGCTGTTAATCGGATTTAGCCCAAGTAATAGTGGCGTCTTGAGTGCAGGCAATGGACCGGCGATGCGAAGTGCGATGATCGGTATCGTCTCCCGATCGGAGAGCGAAATGGTGGAATTTGTCCGAAGATCAACGCGTATGACTCACACCGATGAACGCGCCTTCGAAGGATCGCTCATTGTCGCGTTTGCAGCTGGTTTGACCGCACGCGGTGAAACACAGGATCCTTTGACGTTCCTGAAGAAATACATTCCGGTCATTCAAGGGGAAGAATTAAGATCGCGAATAAGTGCTGCTATTCCATTGCTTGAAGAAGGCAAAACGCCACAGGAATACTCGCAAGTCATGGGATGGTCGAAAGGAGTAAGTGGCTACGTGAATGAAACTGTGCCAGCTGCAATTTATTGCTGGGCGTCTTCACCAACCAACTTCCGCGAGTGCATCGAAGACGCGGTTCGCCTCGGAGGGGATACCGACACGGTTGCGGCCATCGCTGGCGCCATTTGTGGAGCCAACTTAACCAACGCTTCTCTACCGCAGGAATGGCTGAGTAAATTGACCGAATGGCCTCGAAACATGACATGGATGGAACAGCTGAGCGACTCACTTGCATCAGGTAACGGCAATCCACCAGGTATGCACTGGCCAACAACATTCCTAAGAAACATCGTATTTACAACCGCCGTGTTATCGCTCGGCTTGCGGAGACTACTTCCGCCCTACTAAAGGTGACATCATGATCGCCCTATTGTTAATCGACATTCAAAACGACTTTCTCCCCGGCGGCGCACTTGCGGTGAACAAGGGAGACCGAGTGATTCCGGTCGCCAACCGCTTAATGCCGGGCTATCCGTTGGTCGTGGCGACGCAGGATTGGCATCCTGCTGCTCATCGATCGTTTGCCAGTCAGCATCCAGCAAAGCAAGTTGGCGATGTCATTGAACTTGAGGGCCTGACACAAGTTCTTTGGCCAGATCATTGCATTCAAGGAACCGACGGTGCCCAATTCGCACCTGGGCTGAACCAAGGTGGGATCGATCATGTCGTGCGGAAGGGAACGGATTCTTCGATCGATAGCTACAGTGGTTTTTTCGACAACGCACGACGAAAGAGCACGGGATTGCAAGACTACTTACGAAAGGAAGGCGTCAAAGAAGTCCACATTGTCGGTCTGGCAACGGACTATTGCGTTAAGTTCACCGCACTGGACGCGGTTGGACTGGGCTTCACAACCAAGGTAATTCAGGAAGGGGTTCGCGGTGTTGAGCTGAATGATGGAGACTGCCAAGCCGCGATCGACGAGATGACACGTTCGGGAATTGAAATCATAAGCGAGGAAAACGATGACCATCGAATTCTATTCGACGAAGCACACCTACGGCGAGTTCTCAAACTTCGCTCCGTTCGCGTTCACGATCGACGGTCTCGAATATCGGACTAGCGAGCACTACTTTCAGGCAATGAAGTTCGAAGATACCGAATACCAAAAGAAGATTCGTGAGACGAAAAGCCCCATGATCGCAGCCCGTCTGGGGCGTAGCCGAAAGGTCAAGATTCGTGACGATTGGGAAGAAGTGAAGATCGACGTGATGCGCGCAGCGGTACGCAGCAAGTTTCATGCGCATGACTCCCTACAAGAATTGCTGCTCGCAACCGGTGAAGAAACAATCGTGGAAGCGGCCGGACGAGATTACTTTTGGGGCGCCGGCAAGGACAGGTCAGGTCAAAATTGGCTTGGCAAGATATTGATGGAGATTCGCGACGAACTGCGTGAATCACAAACAGAAACAGCAGATAAAGATCATGAGTCGAAGTAAACGAGCCGAACTGGCCCAACAAACCGTAGAGATTGTCGAACAAGGGTGGTACAAGTCTGCCAATGGACGGCGTGTGACGATTGCTGATCAAGTCGCCGCGTCACTGAGAGCTACTCAACTGGTCAAACCGGACCACTTCGCACCTTGGCTGGATCACAACTGGGAAGGTGCAAAGAATACCCAGTTTTCCGTGTCGAACGAAACCACGTTAGCCAGTGCCAGGACGCTCGCGGATCAATCTCCAGGGGAAGCAACTCTTTGCTTGAACTTCGCATCCGCCAAGAATCCCGGCGGGGGCTTCTTGGGCGGTAGCCAAGCCCAAGAGGAGAGCTTGGCCCGTAGCTCGGCTTTGGTAACCACGCTCGAATCCCAATGGGACTATTACCAGATCAATCGTGATTGCCATACGGCTTTCTACACCGATCATATGATCCTGAGTCCGAGCGTGCCCGTGTTTCGCGATGAAGATGGCACTTTGTTAGATAAGCCGTATCTCATGAACTTCGTGACCGCGCCGGCAGTGAATGCGGGTGCCGTCATCAAGAACGAATCCACTCGCCAGTCCGACATCGAACCGGCGATGGCAAACCGTATCAATAAGTTGCTCTCAATGGCAGCTCATTTTGGCTTCGATACCTTGATCCTGGGTGCGTGGGGCTGTGGAGTTTTCCTTAACGATCCAGCGATGATCGCTCGTTTGTTCGCGGAAGCACTAACCAGCACAGGACGATTCGTCGGTTGCTTCGCCAAAGTGCACTTCGCGGTCCTCGACAAAACCGAACAAGAACAGATCGTCAGCCCCTTCCGAAAGTGGCTGACATTTTAGAAAAAATCAAACTAAGAAACATGAACACGAAACAATTAAAAAGTATCAGCAAACGGCTGAGCTTCATTTTGCGTCACCGCCCGGATTCGGTTGGTCTTACACTAGAGCCAGGGGGTTGGGTAAGCGCAACGGCTCTTCTCGCCGCGTTGTCCAACAACGGCACGTTCGTCACACCGGCTACGCTAGAAGAAGTGGTTAGCGACAACGACAAACAACGATTTGAATTCTCGGCAGATCGGTCTCAGATTCGCGCCCGCCAGGGACATTCCGCGGAAGTCGATCTGCAATATGAGGCGGCCATCCCGCCGGATCTGCTGTTCCATGGAACGGCTACGCGGTTTCTCGAATCGATCTTCGCCCAAGGCTTGATCAAAGGAAACCGGCACCATGTTCATCTATCCATTAATCATGAGACAATGATCCAAGTCGGCAAGCGACATGGTCAGCCCACCGTCTTGGAAATCGACGCAAAGCAGATGGTTATCGACGGACACCAGTTTCTTGTCACTGGTAACGCGGTTTGGCTAACCGATCACGTGCCGCCGCAATATCTCAAGCAGTCCGTTTAGAGTTCTTGCTTGGCCATCCACGGAATCATTCGCTCGAATGCCTGTTCGATCTTATCCATCGATGTCGAATAGCTGATTCGGAATGAATTGATGCAGCTCTCACCGAATGCTTCGCCCGGTACCACACACACACCAATTTCTTCCAGCATTCGCAGCGCCAAGTTACTTCCGTTCGTATGCGCTGGAAGCGAAGGGAAGATGAAAAATCCACCTTGGGGCCAATACCCGGTCAAGTAAGGCGTCTCGCTTACCAACTTCACGACGCGGTCGCGTCGTCGCCGATATTCGGTCACCATTTCTTCGATGCACTGATTGCCGCCGCGTAGCGCTGCGACACCCGCCCACTGGGCTGGCGTATTGGCGACGGTGGTCGTAAACATATGATACCGACGGAGCATCTTGATGGTCCCCTGACTCGAGATCACCCATCCCACACGCAAGCCCGGCATCGCGTACGATTTGGAAAAGCTGCTGGCGATCATCACGTGATCCAGATCAGATGTATGGCCAAGCACACTGGCATACTCTAAGTCGTCGAGAATCAGGTGATCGTACACTTCGTCACTGATGACCTTGATTCCTTGATACGCTGCCTCTTGAACGATCGCCTCGATTGTCTCTGGCGGATAAACTGTCCCAGTCGGATTACTTGGCGAGTTAAGAATAATGGCGAACGTGCGTGGTCCCATCGCATCAATCACCTCTTGCGGATCGAGTTGATGTCCGTGCTCGGCGCGCGTCGGAATTGGTTTTACCTCTCCCCCATGCATACGCACCAACGGTGCATAGAGCGGGAAACATGGATCGGGAATCAAAAACTGTCTTCCAGGTGCTGCGGACACGCTGATCGCCAGGTACATCGCCTCGGTAGCGCCTGTCGTCACCAGGATGTTGTCCTCAGTCAATTCGCGACCGGTCCGCTTTTGGTAGTATTTTTGCAGTTCCGTTAGAAGCTCTGGCAGACCAGCATCCATTGTGTAACCAGTTTCACCTGCCCGAAGCGCTTCGACATGTGCTTCGACGATGTGCCCTGGACACTTGAAATCGGGCTGGCCGATGGAAAGGTGGATAACATCTTTCATCGTCGCCGCAAGATTCACCATTCGCCGGATGCCAGGCACCGGTAAAGCTCGCAGAGCAGGACTCCATTCAAAGGCATCGTCATCGGAAGGGATCTTCAATCCCTTGTTTAGTTTCTCACTCTTATCATCCAGCATTCGACCATGTCCTCAACTTCTTCGTGGGTTAAAACGAATGATTGCTCATGGGGTGTCTCGCAACGCGACACGTTGCATCTTGTCCGATTTTGTATTTTCGTTTCAAGAACAATCGTAAAGTTCTACAAGAAACTTTTTATCGCGGTTGGCCTTTCTTGTAAGAACCGATAGGATGCGAACAACAACTGTCTCATCGTAATTCACAATCGTGTAGCGAGATCGCATACGACTCACCGACGCTTTGTATGATGGTGAAGTTCAATTCGTTCGAGTTTCAACAGGAGCAATCACATTGTCTGTAATCGATAACACGCAACTCGAGAAAGCCCTAGAGGAATTCGGACTACCCACTCGCGATGACTATGCGCTCACCTCCTCAAAAAGTTCTTTCGCGGATGGTGGACACTTTCGAATCGAAATCGCCGGCGTCGAACGTGTTTCTGCTCTGGAGACCATGCTGAAAGAAGCGGAACGTTTGAACGTTCCCGTTCATCGCATCATTGCGACCGTTGGTGGTGCTACGTTTCTGACCAAGGGGGAACTCGACGAATTTGCAGCGATAACGCGAGAGAAGAAGATCGAAGTCATCATGACGCTAGGTCCACGTCGTGGATGGGATACCGGTCGCCAGATTACGACTGGTGAAGGGATTGTATCGGGGATGCGATTGCGAGGCGTAGATAGTATTCGCCACTGGCTGAAGGATTGCGACCGCTGTCTAGAAGCGGGATTCCGCGGGTTTCTTGTCCCTGACGAAGGTTTGTTATCTTTGGTTGGCAACTTGCGAGATCAAGGAGTAATTCCTGCCGAGACGATCTTCAAGCTATCGGTTTTCGCTGGTCACGCGAATCCAGCTGGTGCCAAGCTGGCTGAGACGCTAGGCGCGAACAGTTTCAACCCGTTGGCGGATTTGACACTACCCATGCTTTCTGCGATTCGTGATGCCATTAGCATTCCGATGGATATCTATCTTTGCCTAGTCAACGCGATGGGTGGTTTTGTTCGCTTTTATGAGGCGGCGGAAATTGCTCGCCTTTGTGCTCCTTGCTATTTCAAAATCGAACCAGGTCCTTCCGAAGAGGCGATTTATGCTCCTTGGAATACCGCAGAATATCACGATGCTCAAATTAAAGAACGCGTGCGTAACGCTGCCGTTGTGATGGAACTGATCGAGCGAGATGGTGCACCCGTGAAATGTTCGCCTGTTGGTGGTAGTGACCTAGTCATTCCGCGGTAGATCGCCGAATGTCTCATCAATTTCACACAGCCTAGTTGATCGAAGGACGAGCGATAGCCATGCCCACTCCAGAAGTTGCCGACATGACGGCCGGTGAAATGACTGCCCTATTCGCGACCAGAGAGCTCTCTCCGGTCGAAGCGACCAAGGCTTGCTTGCAGCGAATTGAGCAGCACAACTCCAAAGTTAATGCCTACAACATTATGAACGAGGAGTTAACGCTTGAAGCGGCCAAACAATCCGAGCAGCGGTGGCAGCTCGGTACTCCGCTGGGTCCGATTGACGGTGTTCCAGTTGCCGTAAAGGACATCTTCATCACCAAAGGATGGCCCAACCGGAAAGGATCGACGCTGACTTCCCCGGACCCATTGAAGGTCGATGCTCCAGCGATTGCCGCGTTGCGGCGAAATGGATTCGTCCCACTGGGGCGCACAACCACACCCGAGTTTGGCTGGAAGGGTGTGACAGATAATCCCCTGGACGGCGTGACGTCGAATCCGTGGGATCCAACCAAGGTATCAGGAGGTTCCAGCGGCGGAAGTGGTGCTGCCGTTCCGTTGGGCATGGGGCCTCTGGCATTAGGAACTGACGCTGGGGGGTCCATTCGAATCCCAGCAGGGTTCTGCGGTGTCGTCGGTCACAAGCCCACTCACGGGGTTTGTCCGATGTGGCCACCTAGTTCGTTTTATCCACTTGCTCACGTCGGTCCGATGACCTGGACGGTGGCCGATGCCGCGCTTCTAATGGACGTTTTGGCTGAACCCGACGCACGCGATATGACGTTGCCCAGTTGCACAGTATCGTTTCGCGATGCGCTCGATGTCGCGAACGTGATGGGAATGCGAATCGCTTATAGCCCAAATCTCGGTTACGTTGACGTTGACCCAGAGGTGGAAGCAGCCGTCAACGCTGCGGCGAGTGCCTTTGAAGAAGCAGGGGCAATTGTCGAAACCTGCGATCCTGGCTTCTCCGATCCACTCGAGGCGTTCGACATCCTATTTTACGGTGGAGCAGCCAATGCCTTGCGGGACATCGGCCCCGAGGATCGCGCGAAAATGGATCCAAACTTGATCAAGGTCGCCCAATGGGGCAGCGAACGGTCCTTGCTCGATTACATGGGCGCTGCCAACGTTCGTGCTGAACTCACCGAAAAGATGAGCCTGTTCCACCAGACTTGGGATCTACTGTTGACGCCAACCTTGCCGATTCCCGCGTTCGATGCTGGCCTGGAAGTTCCCAAAGGTTGGCACCATGAACGCTGGCCGACCTGGACGCCGTTCACCTATCCGTTCAATATGACCGGACAGCCCGCGGTCTCGGTCCCTTGTGGTTTCACGAAGAGCGGCCTGCCAATCGGGCTACAGATCATCGGTCCGCGACATGCAGACGTTTCGGTCCTTCAAGCGGCTCACTATTACCAGCAGGTGCGGCCCCTTACTTCGATTCGACCGAAGATGCTTACAGATTAAGCATCGCTTCAAGTTCATCCAATGCCGCATCCACCTCATACACCAGCGCTGGATCGGCGAGGTCCTCGATGGCAAGCTGTTCGCGGTAATGTCGGCTTACCCAATCGTACAAATCCTCGTATCTCTGATTTGTGAGTAGGTAGTTATTAGGAATCGAAGCAAGTTCTTCCTCCGTCAACACGACTCGCAGCCGCAAGCAGGCTGGGCCACCTCCATTTTGCATGCTCTCTCGCAGATCGACGAATTCGCACCGATCAATCGGGTTGTCTCCGGTAAGAATCGAATCGATAAGACGCTTTGCTCGATCCGATTCTTCACATTCGATAGGACACAATAACAACATGCTTCCCGCATTTACGGTTATTAGCTGACTATTGAAGAAATAGGTTTTCACCGCCTCTTCCAACGACAGTTCCTGTTCTTGTACGACGATCGTCTTCAGGTGCGGGCCCACTGCCATCTCGAGTTCGTGCAGGATTCTGTCTTGCTCAAGATATGCCGACTCATGCAGCAAATGCAGATCTTGATTGCCAACAGCGATGACATCGTTATGAAATACGCCCGCATTGATAGCGATGGGGTTTTGCTGCGCAAAGATGCAGTGTGACAAGTCTAAACGATGCTGTTCAGCCACTTGGTAACTGGCCTGCATCGCTTGACGGGCAATAACTTTGGAATCGAAGTTTCCCGAATCCGCATCGCGCCCGTAAACAAAAAGCTCGATCCCGGATTCGCCGTACGCTTCACACAATCGAGTATGATTTGCGGCACCTTCATCGCTGGTGGTCATCGCCGCCGGCAACGGATCGTGAACTACGAAATGCTTCGGATCGTGAAAGATCTGACTTAATAAAGTCGTTGTTTGTTCCACTTCCAGCCTGCGATGTTGCATCGCTTGCAAGTTCGCTGGGGTTACGTGAACTTTGCCATCCTGACAATCAGCACTTGGCGAAACGGTTGCCGCGTTCGCCGTCCACATCGCAGACGCGCTATACGCATGACTCAACAGATCGGGGCGCTGCTGATATGCCTTCGAAAGTATCTCCTCTGGGTCGCCTGAAAATCCTTGGCTATGAAGATAATGAAAATCGGGGCGACGCTGCGGCGGGAAGAAACCTTGGACCAAGCCTAAATCGGCCACACGTTTCATCTTCGCCAAACCTTGCAACGCCGCTTTGCGAGGGGAGGATATTTGGTGGCGATGTTGCTGCGATGCGAGGTTGCCAGGAGACAATCCGCCGTAATGATGCGTCGGCCCGATCAATCCATCGAAATTAACTTCAGTGGCCGACACTAGGAGTTCTCCTGATCTGGCGCCGACTCCAATTCTGCAACTGCTGCTTGGCAAAAATCAATTGCGTGATAACCAGCCGGGCGATAATTGCCACTTTGTCCGATTCCACCGAACGGCAATCTTCCGCTGGCACCGGTTGTCGGCAAGTTCCAGTTGATTAGACCAGCATGAACTTGATCTCGAAATTGAGCAAAGTCTTCCCTTCGATCACATAGAATACCCGCAGCTAGTCCGAACTGCGTGTCGTTGGCTTCTCGGATTGCGGCTTCCAAATCAGAAACGCGAATGACTTGTAGTAGCGGGCCAAAGATTTCGTCATCAGTTCGCTCAGAACAATTCGTGACATCCGCGATGCCGGGACTAATAAGGGCTCGACAGGAGGATTGGCGTTTCGCTTCAAGCAGTATGCTTGCCCCCGACGACTTGAGCCGACGCTGCTCGTCGCGAACTCGATCCACGGCAGCCGCGTGAACAAGCGGTCCGACGAACGGCTCCGGGCGATCGCTCGGTAATCCTACGCAAAGTTGACTTGTCCTATCGACAAGCATCTTGATGAGATCTTTCGATTCTCCGGTGACGATCAAACGCCGTACACAGGTACAACGTTGACCTGAGCTGAGATAGGCCGATTGGACTATTTTTTCAACGGCCGCATCCATGTCGCTAGGTTGATGAACGACTAACGGGTTGTTCCCACCCAGTTCCAGGGCTAGCAACACTTCTAGGCGATCGGCCAAAGCGTGCCGAAGCTTAACGCCCGTGGCACGGCTACCGGTAAAGAACAATCCTCGCAGTCCTGGTTGTCTCAGAATTGCTTGCCCCGTCGAAACGCCACCTTGAATCAGATTCAACACGCCCGGCGGAAGTCCTGATTCTTCCCACAATCGTACCATTGTTTCAGCAACCAGAGGCGTCAACTCGCTTGGTTTGAAGACGACGGCATTCCCAGCCAATAAGGCAGGCATGATTTGACCGTTCGCGATGTGCGACGGAAAGTTGAAGGGACCAAATACCGAGACAACACCCAACGGTCGGTAGGCAGTCCGTCCGGTGCGATCGGGCAAAGTCACTACCTCTCGATCGCGCCGCCGTTGGTAAGCATCTATCGTTACACTTGCCTTGGCCGCGGTAGCAGTAACTTCCGATTGTGCGTCCCACAGAGGCTTGCCAACCTCATCCGAGATGGTCTTCGCTAGATTGTCTTTGTAAGCGCGCACCAATTCTGCGAATCGTTCTAAAACACTAGCTCGATCATCTTCCGATTTAGCTTGCCATGCTTCCTGGGCGCAAGTAGCAGATTGGAATGCGGCTTGAACATCTTGTTCGGATGCGGCATTGCCTTGCCAAACGACTTCTTCGTTTGCTGGATTGAACGATGTCAGTGGCTCGCCCGCGGCGTCGCGCCATTGTCCGCTAATGTATAACATACAAGACCTCCTGGAAGGATTACGATGGTTGCGGAGGTGTAAGCTGAGCAAATCGGACTTCCTGTCCGACTTCGATCCCCAATTCGTTGGCCAGTGTCGATTCGATAATTACACCGTTCGCCTTTGCAACCAATCGGCCACTACCGGCACGAAACGTTGGTTCAATCTTGGCTACGATGTGTCGAGAAGTATCGACGTCAAGTTCGTCGACAATCTGCTCAACAGGAAGGAATCCACTATTCCGAATGACCCTGATCTCGTCTCGGGCACAGTGTAAGACTGGACCTGCCTCGAAGATGTCGACCAATCCTTCATAACGAAAACCTTGTCGTTCGAGTAGTTTCCGAGCAGGTACTGTATTCGCGTGAACTTGTGCAATGGATGCCTGGGCATCGCCGGGCAACAAGTCGATATAAACCGGATGGCGTGGAATGAGCTCTTCAATGAAATCTTTGTTGATCAGACTCAGCATGTCGGCATGAGGAAACTCGATTCCGAAGAAGTGAACGCCCAACGCCTCCCAGAAAGGGCTGTTGCCACGCTCGTCCACGACACCTCGCATTTCGGCGATAACTTCCTGCTCGAACAGTTTTGGCCATTGGGCGATGAACAGGAAACGCGACAATGACAACACTCTGCCGTTTCCACCTCCACGAAATTCGGGATGCAGAAAGAGACTTCCGATCTCCGTCGGGCCATCATGGTTCTTGAGCAGCGTTAAGACCTCGTGCTCGTGCTCGCTTCCCAGGACCGTCGATTTCTGAATTTCCTTCACAACTCGGAAAGCGTAAAACGGCTTGAAACCGCCGACTTTCGACACAATCCCGCAGGTCCCCACAATCTTTTTGGTCGGTAGATCCTCCATGACAAATAGATAGAGTTGTCCCTGCGGATCGGCATCGCTGAGATCCTCAAACGAACGTAAACTTTGTTTTACTCGTTTCTCGAAGACTGTCCGATCCTTCGGTAACGTAGTCAGCCCATATTGAGTCAACTGTGCCAACTCATGAAGCTGATCTAGGTCACGCGGTTCGACCGGACGAATAATCATAAAGCATCCACCATGTTTTGGTTCTAGATCAGTCCTGTATTTCAAGCGAGAGAATCACGTCGTCAATGATGTCGCAGGCCGCATCGATCTCCTGATCGGTAAGCGAAAGAAATGGCGGCAGGAATCGCACGCGTGCCGGATTTTGTCCGGCGACGAAAGCAATGACGCCGGCATCATACAGACGATGTAGAACATTCTTGGCCGCTTCAGCCGATCCATTGAACGGCGTGAACGCAATCATCCCCCCAACGCCCCATGGGCCCGATATCTTATCGGGAGCCTTTTGGTGTAGCTTTTCAAAACGAGTGGCAAAACGCGCATGAATTGCAGCAATTCGCCCCTCTTCGCCATAAAACGCACCCTCTTTCATTTTTCGGAGAATCCACCGCGCTGCAACGATTGCGGTTGTCGAGGATGTGAACGTCTGACTCAACAAACCATGCTTGGGATTCAACTTCTCACCGAACAACGTCGCGCAAACCTGCGTCATCTTGCCAACGGTGACGACATCGGCATAGTCGTCGAGCTCAAGCATCTGAAACGCAAAGGGCTGCAGGGTACGTCCAAACGTTTGAATCTCGTCGAAGAAAATAGGTATGTTGTGCTTTCGCAGAAGTGAACAAAGGGCGACAAAGAACTCGCGTGGCGCTCCGTAGTAGCCTCCTTCCCCTTGTACCAGCTCCATAATAAAGCCGCAGTGCGAGTCTGGAAATCGCTCCACATGTCGTTCAAGCACGCGAAGAGAATGGTGCAAGCTATCGACGTCAGATCGGGCGTCATAGAACGGCACGTAATCGACGGCCATCGTTTGTGGTTGACCAACTCGATTCTTGGGTCGATCAGTAACCTGATTTAAGACCATCGACCGACCGGCGAATGCGTTTTCGAAAGCGAGAACCCTCTGCGAACCTAGGCGATGTTGAAACAAGATCTTCAAGGCGTTCTCGTTCGCCATCGCACCACTGCTAGATAGAAAGCAGTGATCTAGCTTCGCTCCATGATGCTTGGCGAGTGCTACCAGTTCGCGGCTCAATTTCAGCGACTCAACGTTCTGCTGTAGGTTGCCTTGCATCACCGTGTCCGCGAGCACGGCAGGGATTAACTCAGCGACCAACTCTGGATTGGCGTGCCCCATGGCATGCACGCCGATCCCGGTAATCATGTCATACTTGACGCTTCCATCGAGCAGTTCAACGAGAGCACTTCTTCCAGCACCGCTTCCGAGGTAGGGAAAGAAAAGTGAATTGCCACGTAAATTGGCGTATTCGTTTAGCAAATGACGGAGTTCCTCAGTCCGCTGCGGATCGGCCGCTTGGGCACTTAATTGCGAGGCATATTCCGTTACGGCTTGAGTAAGCAGTCGGGTTGCCTCGGCGACGCGGGGATCCGCCAGTAATTGCTCAGCAATCAACTTAGGAGCGTCCACAGTTGTCTCCATTTCGCATAGGGGGTGTTAAATAATTCTACGCTTCTTTCCGCATTTCGGCCTCCCGAATTTCTCGTGCCTTGCGGACCAACGTCAGGAATGTCAGTTGGGCGCGAGGGACAAGGCTGTCGAGCAACATGTACTCTTGGGGCGAGTGAATGTTGCCTCCCTGGACGCCCATTGTGTCGACGTTGGGGACTCCCAATGCTGCCAGCCGATTACCGTCGCACACCCCACCGGTTGATTCCCATTCCAGTTCTAGCCCCACTTCTCGGCCGCAATCTTGCACGGTATTCAGGAGATCGAGATAGGCCTCACTCAACGGTTTCGGCGGCGCGAAGAAGCCACCGTGTAGCACCATCGTAATGCCATCATCCGCCTCCTCGACAATTCGCTCCAGGTCACGAGACAGTTCCGCTTCTAGATCGCCTTCGGGGTAGCGAATATTAAAGCGAACCACCGCCACATCTGGCACCACGTTATTGGGTCCACCACCGTCGATTTTGGCGACGTTAACGGTTGTACCGGGCCAGCGATCATTCAACTCGTGCAGTCGCGATGCAACCTTCGCCGCAGCAACAACCGCATTGCGACCTTTGTAGAACTCTCTACCCGCATGCGCTGCTTGCCCGCGGATTACTATCTCGAAATTGCCCGAGCCCTTCCGTTGTCCGATAAGATGTCCCGTCGGGAGGCAAGGTTCGAACAACAATCCAAAATCTGCGGCCGCCCCGTATTGGGCAAATAGGCTACGCGATCCCAAAGAGCCAATTTCTTCGTCGCTATTTAATATCACCGTCCAACCTAGCTGCCCGTTGCTAGTCGCCTCGACATACTGCTCGAAGGCTTTTAGTGCGTACAACATCACCACCAAGCCCCCCTTCGCATCGGCGACGCCAGGACCATGCAGCGTGTTTCCGTCTAGCTTCAAGGTTTGGAATGTTGAATCGGCGGGATAGACGGTGTCCATGTGAATCGAGAGTACCGCCTGACGCGCCGCATCGGGGCGACGCTGGCCAACCAGGACACCAGCCAAGGGGCAGTCTTCCCTATTTCCCTGGCTGGTTACTTGGGTTTGCAGCGGAACCGCAACATAATCGAGCTGGTCACAGATCGGCTGGAATGCTGCTTGCACCAACTCCGCCATCTGACGTAAACCAGGCAAATTGTGCGTGCCAGTATTGATAGCTGCCCAGTCAACCAATTGAGTCACCATTTCGTCACGCTGATTTGCCAGCCGCAATAGAATTGATTGTGCTTCAGATTCCAGTGACATGGCCAACCTGCCGAAGAGAGTTGAAGGAGATTGTAAGCGCCCCGGTTCATTGTATGCCGTACAATACTAATGGACGTTTTTCGAGTTTACCCTGTCACGTCCCCCCTCCCATTGCAGACAGGAGCGAGCAATGTCGGAAATTCGTGTTCTGGTTGTCGAAGATAACCCACTTCAGGCAGCGCTGATCCAGGAGTTGTTAGCGCAAAGCATTGATACCCGCTTCGAGATCGACACCTATGAAAACCTCGAAACGGCCCTCAATTGTCTCAGCAAAAAGAAGTTCGATGCGGTTCTGCTCGACTTGACACTTCCCGATAGCGAAGGCCTCACCACATTCATCCGTATGCATGAGGCAGCTGCTGGTGTGCCAGTGGTTGTCTTAACGGGCAATGACGACTGGTCCTTAGCCGCAAAAGCAGTTGAGGCCGGGGCCCAGGACTATCTTATCAAAGGCAAGATCGACGGAAATCGACTCGCCCGCGCCTTACGGCTCGCCGTGAAACGCACGCACGCCGAACAACAAGAGTGGAACTCGCCGATGCTGCATCTCGCGCAGCAGCAGTTCCTGAAAGCCGCCCAGATCATGGGGCTCGACGAGAACCTTCGCGAGCGTCTTTTGTTCCCGCAACGAACACTCGTCGTCACGTTACCTTTCCGCCGCGACAACTACACGCAGGTGGAAACCGTGTTCGGTTATCGCGTGCAGCATCTGCTGACGATGGGCCCGACCAAGGGAGGTATTCGCTACCACGAAGATGTCGGCCTGGGCGAAGTGTCCGCGCTGGCGATGTGGATGAGCTGGAAATGTGCTCTGATGCGTTTGCCGTTCGGTGGTGCCAAAGGTGGCGTGCGAATCGATCCCACCGAGCTGACCGGTCACGAACTTCAGCGTCTCACCCGACGTTACACGATGGAAATCATCGAAATGATCGGTCCTGACAAAGATATTCCAGCTCCCGACATGGGAACCGACGAGCGAGTCATGGCCTGGCTGATGGACACTTATAGTCAGCAGATGGGTTACTCGGTTCCAACGATCGTCACGGGAAAACCAGTCTCGCTTGGCGGTTCGCTAGGACGCCGTGAGGCGACAGGTCGTGGCTTGGTCTACATGATTGAAGAAGCCGCCAAAATGCTGGGAATTCCCATTAAGGGTGCCACCGCAGTCGTTCAGGGTTTCGGTAACGTAGGTAGCAACACGGCACGCCTACTCGAAGAGTTGGGTGTGAAGGTCGTTGGTGTGAGCGACGTTTCTACGGGTTTGTACAATCCGAAAGGTTTGTCGGTCACTGATTTACTTCAGTACGCCCAGGATCATCGAGTGCTGAAAGGATATCCTCATGCGGATGAGGTGAGCAATCAGGAGCTACTGGAACTGCCATGCGATATCTTGGCTCCGTGTGCCTTACAGAATCAGATCACCGACCGCAATGCCGAGAAACTCAACTGCAAGTTAGTGGCGGAAGGGGCAAACGGCCCAACCAGTCTGGAAGCGGACGAGATCCTGAAGGAGCGCGGAATCTTCGTGATTCCCGACGTCCTTGGTAATGCTGGAGGTGTGACGGTCTCATACTTCGAGTGGGTCCAAGGAACGCAGAACTACATGTGGACTTTGGACGAGATCAATTCGCGCCTGAAGAAAATCTTGACTGATGCTTTCCAACGGACGGCGGGCCGGTCCGATAGTTTGAATCTCGACTTCCGGACAGCCGCGTTGATCGAAGGGATCGAACGCGTCGCCGAAGCTAAACTAAAACGAGGCTTGTTCCCGTAACCTCGGAAGAGGCTTGTAAATCTAACCGCACGGACGAGTCAGCGCTGGAGCTTCTCGTCCGTGCTCTCGAAGATCTTGTCGGCGCTCTTGGCGACGAACCCCTCAAACATCTTTCCATTCGGAAGCGGGTAACGTCGAGCGAACTCGTAATAACAGCCAGGAACTTTGTGCGGCCCATCGGAAAAAGGTACCTCAACCACCGATGCGACAGTCGATGATTGTTCGAGGAACACCTCCGGCGAACCCTTTATCGCGCCCCCTTCCTGATTCAGTGCAAAGCCACTCGTAATCAGCAGATCATTCAATTCTTGCAGCGAAGAGACGGTCGAGAGTTCATTCACGTAAATCGTGAAATGATTCGCGCAGAAACCATGGGCAGCCATCCACGAGGCATACTCGCTATCTTTCTTAAGCAACTCATAATCAGCAAAGGTTGTCTCCCATACTCGCCCCTCGGTACAGAGCGGACCGTGAAACTCGCCATTGGGGGGCAATTGATCAAGCAATCGATTGATAGCATCCTGGAATGGACTAGAGAATTCGCCCAAAATCAATTCGCTGATAAATATCTTCGGTAGGGTCGGATCTCGATGCTGAAAGTGTTTGGCATACAACTTCTTCTCCTCGAAGTGGTATTCCCCACCTTCAACATATCCCCCTTCTACGAAAGGTTTCGCCAACCGTTCGATACCGATTTGTGGATCTTGGAAGGTGCGGAACGCAATGTGATCGTTCTGAATTCCTTCACCGCGATCGGTTAGCAATTTGACGATCTGGTCCGCTTGAGGGTTGATGCGACGATAAGTATCCCAAAGTTGATTGATCAGCAATTGTATCGACATGACCATGATCTTTCTCAGAAAAGGGGGGGTGGCGATATGGGAATTCTATCGTCCCCCACCAAGCGAGCAATGCATTGTTCCCCAGAGACCTCAGAGGAGTAATGCGTGGGCTCATACGAATTAAGTTCGGCTAGTTCGTCCCTCACGCCCTCTCCGACGCCCCTCATCAATAGCTCTTCAATAACTTTCCATGAAAACGAACCCGCAACGCTGCAAGGGGAAGTTTAAATCACTGCAACCTAATGATTGGCAATAGTTTCCACCCGATAAGAGGCTACCTTTGATGCGACGAGTGAAAGTTTGATATCACGATCCATTAAAAATGGTTGACGTCATGTAATCGATCGGCGAGACTTGGAGTCACCACCCCCTTTCCACTCCTCAATTTCCCACCTCGAGCGAGCTTCGTATGATACGAACACCGAACCGTCGTCAGTTTATTAAGGGCCTCACTCTTGCCACCGCTGCCGTGGCGCTGCCCGCTTCCCAGTATTCCCGAGTGTTAGGCGCCAACGAGAAGTTTCGCATCGGAAGCGTCGGCACCGGTGGTAAGGGGTGGAGCGATCTCAATGGTGTAGCTGCAAGTCCGGAAGTTGATGTCGCGGCTTTGTGTGATATTGACAGCTCCGAAGCCCATCTGGGCCGCGCTGCTGCGAAGTATTCCTCCGCCAAGACCTACGCCGATTGGCGCAAGCTGCTCGACAATCAGGCAGACGTTGACGGCGTGATTGTCTCGACACCTGACTTCATGCACGCTCCGATCTCCCTCGCTGCGATGCAGTTGGGCAAGCATGTTTTCTGCCAAAAGCCGCTTACCCATTCGGTATTCGAGGCCCGGCAGATGCAGCTGGCTGCAAAGAAGTACGATGTGGTCACCCAGATGTGCAATCAAATTCAATCGCACACCGCCTATCGTACCGCCGTCAAGATCGTACACGATGGAATGATTGGCAAAGTTAAGGAGGTTCACTCCTGGCAAGGTGGCACGCCAGGTTGGCCACGCAACATCGAACGGCCAGAGGGCTCTGATCCTGTGCCGGATACCGTTGCGTGGGATTTGTGGCAAGGCGTCGCACCACGCCGTCCGTTCAAAAAGGGAATGTACCATCCGTTCAGCTGGCGAGGCTGGCAAGCTTACGGCACGGGACAACTGGGCGACTTCGGCTGCCATATTCTCGATCCCGTATTCAAGTCGTTACTTTTGACCGCGCCACTTGAATTGGTCGCCGATGCTCCACCTCTCAAGCCTGAAACCTGGACCGACCAGGCAACCGTGCATTACGTCTTCCCCAAGACCAAGTACACCGCCGGTGACACCATCAATGTCACCTGGTATGACGCGGCTGGCGTAAGACCGTCGCGCGAAAACATGACCGATATTCCTGCATCGGTTGATCTGCCGGGTGCTGGTTCAGTTCTGATTGGCGAGAAGGGAACCCTCATCATTCCTCACGTTGCCATGCCCAAGCTCTTTCTCAAGGGTAGTAGCGAAGAAACCAAGGTCGAGCCAATCCCTAGCGTCGATCATTACGTGCAATGGGCAGACGCTAGTCGCGGTGTCGACAAGACGACCTCCCATTTCGATTACGCAGGTCCGTTGACCGAAACCGTGTTGCTGGGCACGGTCGGTATTCGCTTCCCTGGCCAAACTTTGAAATGGGATTCAAAGAAAATGGAAATCCCGAACTTCACGGAGGCACAGCCTTGGCTGACGAAAGATTACGTCAAAGGTTGGGAACCGACCTGGGTGTAGAATTCCAGAGCTTCGATCCCCATCGTTTTCTTCCACTCGGTGAGAAAACTTTGGGGATTCCTTTTTTGATTGTTGAAAGTCTATAGATTTTCACTAAACTCCATAGCATGAGTAAAAATCAATCCGATATTGCCTACGAATTCCTTCGCCAGAAGCTTCTAAATCGCGAGCTTCTTCCCGGTACGAAGGTGCGTTACGGGCCGCTTGGAACCGAGATCGGTATGAGTGCCACGCCGGTCCGCGAGGCCATTGGCCGCTTAGCCAGCGAAGGTCTTGTCGAGCTCGTTCCCCAATCCGGGGCAATCGTCAAACAGCCAACGCGATCGGACGCCTTGGAGGTGTTCGAGCTGAGAGAAGCGATCGAGCCGTTCGCTGTCGCGAAAGCTTCGCAGTTGATTGGCGTGCGGCAATTAAAGGCCATGCAAACGACGATCGACGCAATGCAAGCAATTCTAAACGAGGTGTCGGCGGGTTCGACTACCGGTACCCAGAACGCGACTCCGTTCGATCAGGCTGACCTCAAGTTTCATATCACCATCCTCGAGTCGGTTGACAATCGCCGCATGCTCAAGGCAATCGGCGACTTGCACCTGCTGACAGAAATCATCGGGGCCGCTCGCCATACCTACGATGCAGACATTCTTGAGATGACCATCGAGGATCACATGGCAATCCTAGACGGATTGAAATTGCGCGACGCCGATGCGGCCAGCAAAGCGATGGTGACGCACATTCGAAACAGCCGTCAGATCACCCTTAGTCAGATGTCGAGCCCTATCTTTCCCCTAACCAATTAGCCTCCCCTTCACTCCTTTCAGTTCCCCTTGCGCCGAACACAAATCCATGAAGATTCAAGGCATCATTCCCCCTCTAGTCACCCCGCTCTCTGAACGCGATTCGCTCGACGAAACTGGTCTCGCGCAACTGATCGAGCGGCAACTAACAGGCCGCGTTGACGGACTGTTCGTCCTTGGTACCACCGGGGAAGGCCCGAGTTTGAGCGAGCAACTTCGGCGTGCGATGATATCCGAAACGTCTCGGCTCGTGAATGAACGTGTTCCGATCTACGTGGGGATTACCGATACATCCCTGGTCGATGCGATCCATCTCGCTCAATTTGCACTGGAACATGGCGCTGCTGCGGTCGTCGCCGCTCCGCCTTTTTATTTTCCCGCTGGTCAGACCGAGCTACAGCACTGGTTCTTGGAACTCGCGGAAGCCCTTCCGTTGCCGCTGCTGTTGTATAACATGCCCAGCTGTGTGAACATTTCAATCGAACCGGAAACGCTCGCCGTTCTTATCAAACATCCAAATATCATCGGGCTGAAAGACAGCTCTGGCGATCTGGACTATTTCGCCCAGGCAATTGAAGTTGCGAAGCAGCGGGAAGACTGGCCGGTCCTCATGGGGCCTGAGGCGTTGCTGGTCGAGGCCATGAAATTGGGAGCTGTCGGCGGCGTTACCGGTGGTGCGAATCTATGGCCAGAATTGTTCACGGATCTATTTGCCGCGGCTCGTGAACGCGATCAGGCAGCAATCGACCGATACCAGCCAATCGTCGTTGAGCTGCAAGCGTTGTACGGTTTTGGCAAGTACGGATCTTCCTACTTGAAGGGGCTCAAGTGTGCCATGGAATTGAGCGGGATCTGTTCTGGGCTGTTGGCGGCCCCGTTCGACGTTTTCAAAGCACCCGAGCGAGCACGCGTGGCTGAGTGGCTCACAACATTTTCAGCCTCGCAGACTGACTTTGCGTGCCAAGTACCTCAAGTTTGAGATAGACACATCTAGGATCGGCGGAGCCTAATGTCGACACTCGATTACATCATTATTGTTATTTACATGGCCGGAACCCTGGGACTGGGTTTCTGGTGCATGAAAGATAGCCGCGACGCGGATTCCTTCATGGTCGCGCGTGGCAAGATTGGCGGCTGGATCGTCGGTTTATCGATCTTCGGTACCTACGTCAGCAGCATCAGCTTTCTTGCTCTGCCGGGAAAAGCGGTCGTTGGCGATTGGAACTTCTTCGTCTTTTCGCTTTCGCTTCCCTTTGCAGCCTGGATCGGGGCTAGTTTGTTCGTTCCCTTCTATCGCAAGCTGGGTCAAGTTTCCGCTTACGAACACATGGAAAGCCGCTTTGGAAGCTGGGCACGCATTTATATGTCAGTCTGCTTCATGCTGTTGCAAGTCGCCCGAGTTGGATCGGTCATGTATTTGATCGCACTGGTT
Source organism: Blastopirellula marina (assembly GCF_002967765.1). NCBI lineage: Bacteria > Pseudomonadati > Planctomycetota > Planctomycetia > Pirellulales > Pirellulaceae > Blastopirellula > Blastopirellula marina. Next base: position 193,875 of record NZ_PUHY01000001.1, read on the forward strand.
ATGAACCAACTGCTCGCTTGGGACATGATCACGATCATCGTCATTATCGGCGGCCTGACGACGCTCTACACGTGCATCGGAGGACTTGAGGGGGTGGTTTTGACCGATGCACTACAGTCGCTCGTTCTGATTCTTGGTGCATTATTGAGTGTCATTTGGCTACCCTTCGCTATGCCGGAAGGCCCCGGCCAGATGATGGAGATTGCACTGGAGAACAATAAATTCAGTCTCGGAAGTTGGAACGCGCTCGACTGGACCGACTCGACTGTCTGGGTCGTGATGCTGTACGCCTTGGCCACCAATCTCCAGAACGTCGCCATCAACCAAAGCTATACCCAGCGTTATCTATCTGCGACCACGGAAGCGGAAGCGAAGAAGTCGGTCTGGTTTGGTAGCTTGCTATACGTTCCCGTAAGTGCGGGCTTTTTCTTCATTGGTACGGCGCTATTTTGTTACTACACGGCCCAACCAGGGCTACTACCGGAAGACCTGCATACCGCGTGGCAAGAGGGTAAGGGAGACGAGATCTTCCCCTATTTCATCATGTCGACCCTTCCGACGGGCGTTCGCGGTGTCATGGTCGCCGCAATCTTGGCCGCAGCGATGAGCACCATCAGTAGTAGTCTGAACAGCTCGGCCGCCCTGACGCTGAGCGATATCTTCCAGCGATTGATTCACCCCAATCCTACGGAAACACAATCGATGATGGTCCTTTACGGCAGCACCGTGATTTGGGGAACCGCGGGAACCGTATTGGCGATTGCAATGATCGATGTGAAGAGTGCAATGGACGCTTGGTGGTCAATGTCCGGCGTGATCAGCGGAGGAATGCTGGGACTATTTCTGTTAGGATTTTTTAGTAAACGAGCCGGAACACGTTCCGCGATTGTGGGGGTTGTCGTTGGTATCGTGATCATTGGATGGCTGACGTTTTCGCCGGATCTGGACGCTATTCCTGAATCCCTCAGCAACCCGCTCAATGGCTTGCTGACCATCGTCCTAGGGACCATTGCCATTGTGGTGACGGGGACCCTTTTTTCGTATGTCACGGGTGATCGCGATCGTATCAAACAAGACGAACCGGTCGCAGCGGAAACGACTGCCAGCAACTAACGGGAGAATCGCCTCATGCCACGCTTCATCTCGTCGAATTTGATTGTAAGTTCGATACTGCTCAGCTCGCTGTTATGCTCTCCGACGCTAGTCCAAGCCGACGATCGTCCGAATGTTCTCTTCATTGTGGCAGACGATCTTAATTGTGCGATCAGCCCGTACGATGATCCCATCGCGCAGACACCGAATCTCCAGCGTCTTGCGGAGCGAGGCCTGACCTTTCAGCGCGCCTACTGCCAACAAGCGGTCTGCAATCCCTCACGTTCGTCCTTTCTGACGGGACTGCGTCCTAACACGGTCGCCGTCGACGACCTTCGAAAATCATTTCGCGGTACCGCCCCGAACGGTAAGACCTTGATCACCTTGCCGCAGCACTTCAAGAAACATGGTTACTTTTGCCAGAACATTGGCAAAATGTTCCACAATATGGGCGATACCCAAGATCGTCATAGTTGGTCGATTGACGAAGTGTTGTTTGCTGGAACACATGCGGACGATACCGTATTCGCTAACCAGTATCGGGAAGGACCACCACCTTACAAAGCCCCTGTCGCGGAGGCTCATGACGTCCCTGATACCGCCTATCGCGATGGCCAAATCGCCAATTTGGCAGCGGCCATGTTGCGTGACCATGCGGGAAGCGACCAGCCATTCTTCTTAGCGGTTGGATTTTGGCGACCTCATTTGCCATTTGTCGCTCCCAAGAAGTATTGGGACCTATACGATCCCCAGGCAATTCCTTTGCCCACCAACCCGGTCCCTCCCCAAGACGCTCCCGAGATCGCACTGCACGACTCCCGTGAAATTAAGGGTTACGGAAATACACCGAAGGATCGAGCGTTCACTTCTGAGGAAGTCCGCCACTTTCGTCATGGTTATTACGCAGCAATTAGTTTTCTCGATGCCCAACTCGGAGAAATCCTAGACGCCCTCGAGGCTAGTGGTCAGGCTGATAATACGATTATCGTGTTTACGTCCGATCATGGATTTCACATTGGCGAGCAATCGCTGTGGGGAAAGACGACCAATTTCGAACTCGATGCTCGTGTGCCTCTTATCCTTGTTGACCCTCGGCACCCATCGATTGCGAATCAACAAACCAGTGCTCTCGCCGAACTCGTCGATCTCTATCCGACGCTGGCCAACCTAACCGGAATTGAAGGTGATCTGCCCGACAATCTTGAGGGAGACGATCTTTCTCCAATCCTCGACGACCCGACGTTCACCGTGAAAGAAGCAGCGTTCACGCAGCATCAACATCCATTCTATGGCAGTGCACGAAACTGGAGGGCTTGGGGATACTCGGTTCGAACAACAAGGTGGCGTTTCACCGAATGGCGCGATATTTCCACCGGATCCACCATCGCCGAGGAGCTTTACGACCATCAGGAAGATCCGCTCGAAACGACCAATCTTGCCGATGACTCGCAGCGAGCCGACGTGATTGCGACGCTCAAGAAGACGCTCGCGCAGCAATTCCCACAGGAGAAGAAGTGATGACAAGACTATTCACCATTCTCACTACGATGTTGCTACTCGGCATTGGACTCGACAATGAATGTGTATCCGCTGCACCGCCGAACATCGTGTTCATTCTTGCAGATGACTTAGCTTGGTCCGATCTAGGCTGCTATGGTCACGAGTACCACGAAACTCCCAATCTCGACAAACTCAGTGAACAAGGACTCCGCTTCAACAACGCCTACGCATCGGCGCCAATATGTTCAGCCTCTCGTGCAAGCTTACTGACCGGTAAGACGCCGGCCCGTTTAGGTTTTGAGTTCGTTACGAAAGACTCAGCCATCCATCAGAAGCTGGATGCGGAGGTCCCGCTGTTAACGCCTCGATACACATTAAACCTACCATTAGAAGAGATCACGATCGCCGAACGACTCCGCCAGGTAGGCTACCAGACGGCGTTCTTCGGCAAATGGCATTTGAATCAGCATTACCAGCGCTACCTTGGTTGGAGTCCTACACACGGACCGAAAGCGCAGGGATTCGAGGTCGCGGTTGAAGATTTTGGCAGCCATCCTTACGCCTGGGGCAAGAAGCCCCCCTCAGAAATCGATCAACCCGGCAAATTCGTCGACGACACGATGGTAGGTCGCGTCACAGAGTTCATTAAGCAGAAACATGCGCGTCCTTACTTCGTAATGGCCTCGCACTTTTACGTTCATACACCCGTCAGAACACCTTATCGTTGGCTTCTTGATAAGTACGACGCCAAGATTCCGCCTGACTCACCTGCAAGAGAACGTCGCTTACGTTACGCCGCTTTCGTAGAGACGCTTGATCACTTGGTTGGCCAGATCGTGACAGCCGTCAACGAATCTGACGATCCGCAAGACACGCTAATCCTTTTTACGTCCGACAACGGTGGGCATCCAGAGTATACCGCCAACGGCCCGCTTCGCGGGTCGAAGTGGAATCTTTACGAAGGTGGCGTACGCGTACCGATGATCGTTCGTTGGCCAGATCAGATTGCAAAAGGAACGACAACGGAACTTCCCTGGGTTGGATACGATCTCCATCCATCGCTAGCCAAGTTGGCCGGAGTCACCGCCGAAGGACTCGACGGAATGTGCCTGATTTCTACCCTGAGCGAAAAGACGCTACTGCCCGAACGTTCTTTGTACTGGCACTTTCCGTATTACCACCCAGAGAAAGGTTTTGCGAAAGCTCCCGAAGGGATCGGTGTAAACGACTTCGTTACCAGTCGGACGCGGCCGCAATCTGCGATTCGTCGTGGCCAATACAAGTTGATCCACTTCTACGAAGACAATCACAACGAGTTGTATGACCTAGCGAAAGACCTTTCTGAACAAACTAATCTCATTGATAGTCATCCCAAACTCGCCGCAGAACTGTCTGCTGATCTGCGTAACTATCTTGTCGAAGTCGATGCTCGCCTTCCTCAGGACAAATTATCACACACCACGGACTGATCCCACTGTTCCTCCTTCCCCCCGAGTGAATCTCATGTCTTTTAGTCGAACCATCACCACGATGTTGCTGTTGATATTAGCAACGCCTGTTTTCGCTCAAGATGAGTGGAAGCTGAAAGAGCTTTCCTACAACAATCCAGGCCTCAAAGTCGACCTTGGCGTAGGGCTTTGGGCATGGCCGTTGCCGATGGACTATGACGGGGACGGCGATATGGACCTGTTGGTCTCCTGCCCTGATAAGCCATCCAATGGCGTCTTCTACTTCGAGAATACATCCCAAGACCCTTCACAAAAGATGCCGGTATTTAAGCCCGCAGTGAAGCTTGGCAAGACGTCGCACAATGTTCAGGTTAGCTATGTCGACGGCAAGCCACGTATTCTTCACGAATGCTGGGAATATCCACGCGATGCGAAAAGTGGCAAGTTCGACTTCGATCATGGCAAACGGATCTATCCGAAAAACAATATCCATGAGAACCGAGTTCGCGCGAATATGTGGCGTTATGTCGATTACGATGGTGACGGTGATCAGGATATCGTCGTCGGTGTCGGCGACTGGACCGACTACGCCTGGGATGCTGCCTTCGATAACTTTGGCCGGTGGCAAAATGGACGGCTTCATGGCTACGTTTATCTTATACGCAATGAAGGCACTGCTAGCGAAGCGAAGTATTCTGATTCACCGGAGAAGATCGAAGCGGCTGGTGGTGAAATCGACGTCTACGGATGGCCTTCCCCCAACTTCGCTGATTTCGACAACGATGGCGATCTCGACCTTTTATGCGGCGAATTCCTCGACGGATTCACTTATTTCCAAAATATTGGCACGCGGGAAGAGCCGGTGTACGCTGCTGGCCGCAAGCTGAACAATGCGAACGGCAAGCCACTGGTAATGGATCTTCAAATGATCACGCCAACGGCGTTCGATTGGGACAGTGATGGTGATTTAGATCTGATCGTTGGCGATGAGGATGGTCGCGTCGCCCTCGTAGAAAACACCGGTGAACTTCGCGACGACCAACCCGTATTCCTCGCCCCAAAGTACTTTCAACAAGAGGCCGATACACTTAAGTTTGGTGCTCTCGCGACGCCTTATGCCTACGACTGGGATGAAGATGGCGACGAAGACATTCTCTGTGGTAACACAGCTGGTTACATTGGCTTCTTCGAGAATCTCGGTCCTGCTGAAAATGGCCTGCCGAAATGGAACGCCCCGAAGTTGTTAACGGCATCGCCAGGAACGGCTCATACGCCAGAAGTGGAGTTCCGCATCTTGGCTGGTCCTAGCGGGTCAATTCAAGGTCCGGCTGAAGCGAAGTGGGGCTATACCACCTTGTGCGTTGCGGATTGGGATGGAGATGCCGATCCAGACATCATCTACAACTCGATCCTCGCGAAGGTTGGACTTCTGCGAAATGACGATGGCAAACTGGTCGATGTTCCCCTGCCGACTGGTCTGAGCGAAGCTCCACCAAAGTGGTACTGGTGGCAAACCAAATCGGAATCCTCGATTACGCAGTGGCGTACAACGCCGGTTGTAAAGGACTTCAATGGCGACGGAAAGCTCGATTTGGTGATGCTCGATCAAGAAGGATACCTGACCTTGCGACCTTCCGCTGGTGCAGCAGAACGAATCTTTATTGACGAAAATAACCAACCACTCCAGTTGAACATCAAATCTTGTGGCGGTTCAGGCCGCGTGAAGTTGGATGTCGTTGACTGGGACAGCGATGGCCGACTTGACCTGCTTGTGAATTCCGAGAACGCAACTTGGTACCGCAACTGTGAAGATCGCGATGGCAAGGTTGTGCTGAAACGGATTGGTAACCTGGCCAAGCGAAACGTCGCTGGGCATACTTCGAGTCCAGCCGCTTGCGACTTTGATAAGGACGGAAAACCAGATCTGCTGGTCGGTGCCGAGAATGGCCGACTCTACTATGCCCCTCATGACGACTGCCTGGCATTCGCAGCGGATCAAATCGCTGCGGTTAAACCCCAAGAATCTAGCAAGCCGAAGTTCCCTGGATTTGTTAGTGAAGAATTCATTTACACTAAGGCCAGTTTTCCCGAGTGCCACGCTTCGACCATCTGCCAAACGAACCGCGGCTTAGTCGCATCATGGTTTGGCGGGACGAAAGAAGGACGCGACGACGTTTGCATCTGGGTAAGCTACCACGACGGAAGCCGCTGGTCAGGCCCGATGAAGGTCGCCGACGGTGTTCAGCATAACGGACTTCGCTATCCTTGCTGGAATCCAGTGCTCTATCAATCTCCGGGCGATGGCCCTTTGCTCTTGTTCTTCAAGGTAGGGCCAAAACCGCATTCGTGGTGGGGCGAAATGATGGTCAGCTATGACGGCGGTAAGACCTTCCGCGAGCGAAAACGTCTTCCAGAAGGAATTGATGGTCCCGTTCGCTGCAAACCGATCCTGCTGAAGGATGGCAAGACACTGCTCTGCGGATCTTCGACCGAGTACGACGGCTGGACCATTCACTTCGAGAAGACCGTTCTAACCGATGGCCAACCTAGTGGTGTCTGGCAGCGAATCGGTCCCATCAACACCAAAGATGAGTTTAACGCGATCCAGCCCACCATTCTTCAACATCAGGATGGTCGTCTGCAGGTTCTTTGCCGCACCAAGGAGAGTGTGATCGTCAGCAGCTTCTCCGAGGACGAAGGAGACACTTGGTCGAAACTCAAGCCAATCGATATGCCGAATCCTAATTCAGGAATCGAAGTCGTCACGCTGGCCGATGGTCGCCAGCTGATGATCTATAACCATCTTGGAAGTGGCAAGACAGGCTGGGGACGTCGCGGGCTATTGAACCTGGCAATCTCTGACGACGGTATTAACTGGCGAAAGGTTGCTGTATTGGAACAGGAAGAAGGCGCCGAGTTCAGCTACCCGGCAATTATCCAAACTGATGACGGCATGGTGCACATGACCTACACGTGGAAACGTCAATTGATCAAACATGTCGTCATCGATCCGACCAAAATCGAACCTGGCGACGAGTTGACCAAGGCGAACTGGGATTAGTAGCTGAGTCCACATCAAGAAACGAAGAAGGCGTGCGGGACGACTTGTCTCGCACGCCTTTCTCTTTGAAGACCGCTCAGGCATTTCGATCGATTAGCTTTCCCAGTTGCTCTTCAATCCGTTTCAAACGGTCTTCAATACGCTGCAGATTTTTTTCCGGGGGTGGCGGTGGATTTCCGCCAGGGCCTGCCATTGGTGGCTGTCCCGCGCGTGGCTCTTGTGCTCTTTGGTGCGGCCGAGGTGGACCATGCCGCCCTGGCCCTGGCGGCGGTGGCTGCACACCATGTGGCGGCATGCCAGGTTGATTCATGACAGGAGGTCCGGCATGCGGACCGTGCGGTGGACAATGACCACCTGGAGGTGGAGGCGGCATTTCTTCCCGTTGGAAGGTCGATTCGCTCTCGACGTTTGTTAGCGCGAATACTTCGACAACCATTTCTCCATGCGGGCCTGGTTGGCGGCGTCCTTCGGCAGAGACTTCTTGCCCCACTTCGGACAACTTACCCAGGTATTTCTCCAGGTGGGGCGGCCAATGCAGCCAAGTGCCATCTTCCAACTTAACTCCATCGATTCCACCACGTGGAGCTTTCGTTTGTTCGGTGACCTTTCCCGTTATCGTCTCCATTGTTTGCGGTGCATGCGCGGCGGGCGGCGGGGCGATCCCAGGTATTTGAGCTTCTTCCGAGTTTCCCACGACCCACCCACCGAGGGCGAATGCGGCAGAACTTCCGATCGTAACTAGCCAGCGACTCATGGAATGTGTCCTTTCGAGAAGTATCCAATCTTCGAGCTTTATCGAACGTGAAATGCAATTCTACTGCATAACCCGTTGATACCGGTTTACGCTGAAAATTGCAAGCAGGAATTCCTAGCTTTTCTGACCTACGCGGACACGTAACACCATCTGAATGCGTTCAACAGGTATGATTCGTCGATATGTGGGTTTTCGATTTCTCCTGTCATTGGATCGCCCAATGACCAAAGTTTGATCACTTTTCCCAAGTTTTCGCTCGAACTCTTCCCCCCACCGCAACGGTCATTCGTCTAGCCCGACTCTCGGTATTCGAGTAGTATTGAAAGCCCCGCCGCCTCCCACCTACCTCCAGGCCAACCGACAATGCGCTTCGCAGTTGCACCTTCCCAATTCGGCACATATCGGAATCATTCGCGTATTCCCGTTCTGATCTCCGCAGCGATCGCGGTTCTCGCCCCGGTTTTGTCTACCGATACTCGTCTAGTGGCTGCTGATCATTCGCCTGAACTAAAAACGTGGGGCGAGAATTACACCAAAGATGTTTTGCCGATCGTCAAGTCGAAATGCCTTGAATGCCACACCGGTGACGACGCCGATGGAGAGTTCGACTTGGCTACGTTCAGTAGTGGTGAATCGGCAATTGAAGCGGGCGATATCTGGGAACGCGTTGCTCGTCGCGTCCGACAAAACGAGATGCCGCCGGAGGGTAGCCCTGGACTTAGTGATCCGCAGAAGAGTGCTTTCTATCGCTGGCTCGACTCTCGGCCTGGGCAAGATCTTTGCAAACAACTAGCGTCGGACGAAACCCAAAGCTGGTATCGCGGTCATGTGATGAGCCGCCGTCTAACCCGCACCGAATACCGGAATGCAATGCGCGATCTTGTCGGGATCGAACTGAAGCCGAGTGAACTGCCTCCATCAGACGGAGCTGGTGGCGAAGGATTCGATACCGTCGGTGACGCCTTGTTTACTTCCCCTATTCATCTCGAGGCTTACCTGATGGCCGCGGACCGCCTGATCGAAACGGCGCTGCCAGAGGGTGAGCAAGGTGCCTCAGAAGAAGTCATCGCCGCAAGACGTCGCATTCTTAGTTCGCTTCCCAAGTCGATCGACTCAGCATCGGACCTTGACGATCGCGATGCTGCCAAGGCCAACATCGAAGCATTCGCGGAACGAGCCTGGCGTCGACCACCTACGCCGGAAGAAGTTGAACGGTTGCTAACGATCTTCGACGCTGCTTTATCGAGAACTGGTTCGTTTATAGCCGCCCAGCGACAACCGTTGAAGGCTATCCTGGTCTCACCTCATTTCCTGTTTGTCGTTGAATCGGAACCGGAGGCGGGTGGCGTTCAAAGAATCTCTCCACATCAATTGGCTACGCGTCTGGCACTTTTGATCTGGTCATCCATTCCCGATGATCGCCTACTCCAACTTGCCGACAGTGGCGCGTTGTATGATGAAGAAGTGCTTCGGGGTGAAGTTCGTCGAATGCTGGCTGATTCAAAGGCCGATTCCCTAGGAGAGAATTTCGGTTTGCAGTGGCTTGGCCTAAAAGAATTTGGGAACGGCCCGAAACCCGACGCGGAAGTCTTTCCGGAATACGACGACAAACTAGCCGCGGCGATGCGTGAAGAGGCAGTTCGGACTGTCGCCAGCGTGTTTCGTGCAAATGCTCCGCTAACCGATTTGATCGATGCGGATTACATCTATGCCAACGCCAGCCTGGCAAAGCACTATGGAATCGATTTACCGCCAGATTCATCTTGGCAACAGGTCAAACTCGATAGTCGCCAGCGCGGCGGCGTCTTGACCATGGCCAGTGTGCTAACATCCGCTTCCTACCCGCGTCGTACGAGCCCCGTACTTCGTGGGAGATGGATTCTGGAAGAAGTTCTCGGCGCGCGTGTCCCGCCTCCGCCGCCCAACGTCCCAGCATTGGAAGATGAACATGGAGAAGCGAAGCCCACGACATTGCGCGAGCGTCTCGAACTTCATCGGCAAAAGGCTGAGTGTGCCAGCTGCCACAATCGCATGGATCCTCTCGGCTTCGGCCTGGAAAACTTCGATGGCATTGGCCGATGGCGGGAAAGTGACAATGGGCAGCCGATTGATTCGGCAGGCAAGCTTCCTTCCGGTGATACGTTTAGCGGACCGGAAGAACTGAAAGTCATTCTTCTGAAGCGGAGTGGTGAATTCCAGAAGCATTTTGTCCGCAAGTTACTTGGCTTTGGTTTAGGACGCGATCTGAACAAATTCGACAATTGTGTCGTTGATCGTTGCCTGAAATGCTTGAAAGAAAACGATCTCAAGGCAGGCATCCTCATTGAAGAGATCGCCCTCTCCTACCCGTTTCAGCACCGCTACTTCAAAGCAGACAAATAAACGGAGCGTCTACGCTCGAAGGTAATTGTCTTATGGCAAATCACAAGTCCATTTCATCTGTCGTGTCGCGTCGCCGTTTCTTACAGGGGTGCGGCGTCACGCTCAGTCTGCCGTGGATGGCTTCGTTAGCCCCGAAGGTAGCCCGAGCGGGAGAAACAGGAAAGCCGCCGGTTCGATCTGCTTTCATCTACTTTCCCAACGGCGTCTGGGAGAAGGACTGGATTCCGGAAACCACCGGTAGCGATTACAAGCTCACGCCATCGCTGGAACCACTAGGCGATTTGAAGAGTGAAGTGCTCGTTCTCACGGGACTCGACAAAAAGAACAGCCACGGCGGCGACGGTCATTACGCTAAAACAGCCAACTTCCTAACGGGGATGCCAGTCACGAAAACGACTGGTAAGGATATCAGTAGTGGTGGTATCTCGGTCGACCAGTTAATGGCCCAACATGTCGGTGGAAACACACCACTTCCTTCGTTGGAACTAGGAACCGAGCCAGTAATCAGCGGTATCGACAGCAATGTTGGTTACACTCGTTTGTATGGCTCGCACATTTCGTGGCAGTCACCTACGCGTCCGGTCGCGAAAGAGATTAACCCGCGACTGGTTTACGAACGGTTATTCGGCAAGGCATTATCTTCCGCCTCCGAGAAAGCTGAGTCGTATCAAAACCTGCTTGATTTCGTTTTGGAGGATGCGCGTCGTCTTCGTCCTCGCTTGGGCCGAGATGATCAGTTCAAGATGGACGAATACCTTGATTCGGTCCGGGCCGTTGAGAAACGGATCGAGTTCGCAACGAAGGGAGATCGCGACTGGCAGCCAGAAATTGACGAACACGCCCTGGCGATGGCCAAGCCAGGCGTTCCAGCTGAGTTTCGCGACCACATTGGAATCATGCTCGATCTCATCGTCTTAGGTTTCCAAACTGATTCAACGCGCGTGGCCTCGCTGATGTTTGCCAACGATGTTTCTGGGCGTAACTTCTCGTTCTTGGATGGGGTCAAGGGTGGTCATCATGAGATGTCACACCATGAGAATAAGAAGGAAAAGATCGAGCAGTATCAAAGGATCAATCGTTGGCATGTCGAACAGTTCGCAACGATGCTCGGCAAATTACAGGCTATCCAAGAAGGGGACGGAACGCTGCTGGACAACTGCATGATTCTGTTTGGTTCCAGCATGTCCGATGGAAATCGACATGACCCCGACAATCTGCCAATCCTTCTTGGTGGACGCGGTGGCCGCACGTTGAACAGTGGCCGCCACTTGGCAGCAGATGGGCAAGTCCCACTGTGTAACTTGTACCTTGCGATGCTCGATCGTATGGGAGTGGCAGTCGAAGCATTTGGTGACAGTACCGGTCCACTGAAGGATCTAGCATAGCCGTCTGACAACCTAAATGTTGCCATCCTTCTGAACCTTCCGGCGTCGCGTTTGTCTATCGCTACGCGATCCTTGGACTCCTATTCAAGGAGATAGACGCTAGGCAAACCCAAGTTCGACCAAACGCCCTCATTTTGAGTCGATGAATCCAGCATTGCCGTGACTTTCAGTCGGAAAGGAACGTCAAACGCCGCGTTCAGGTCGTCTCCAGCAACAAACTACTGGAAGAAAAGCTGGGGCGTAACGATCTCTGTCAATGTGGTTCTGCCTAGCGCCTCAAGAATCGCTGCCTGAAGAATGGGGGTTTTGACGGTGCAAACCGTGACGTCTACTTTCAGGTACAAAACCTAAACAGCAATCCTGAGAGATGGCCTTGAGCAAGAATGGTCAATTTGACGAAACCACTGTTGATTCTCGACGTCGATGAGACGTTGCTCTTTGCGACGAAGATACCGCTGGAGCATACTTCAGACTTTCAGGTAGGGCCTTACCACGTTTACGTTAGGCCGTTTCTCGACGAATTATTGCAACGTTCCGCAGAGCTGTTCGACTTAGCCGTCTGGTCGTCATCTGGCGAAGACTACTTAAATGGCGTCCTTAAGCACGCGATACCGGCGGAGCTTTCGTTGAAATTCGTCTGGAGTCGAGAACGCTGCGTTCGTCGATACGATCCAGAAAAGCAGCAATTTTACTTCGTGAAAGACCTGAAGAAAGTCAAACGTCTTGGCTATGACCTAGAACGAGTGCTAATCGCCGATGATACGCCCCAAAAGCTTGAAAGAAACTACGGCAATGCCGTTTATGTGAAGCCATTCTTCGGTGAACCCAACGATGACGAGTTGATCCACTTGACTCGTTACTTGTCATCACTTCTGGGAAACGAGAGCTATCGCGGAATCGAGAAACGTGGTTGGCGACGCAAACTAGACAACATGATATGACAACGCTGCTCATTTCGTCGCGACACACAGTAGACAACCAAGTGCTATGGCGAGCCGCCACAGCGCGTGATTGGGATGTGGTGCGTGCCCACGGGCTGCGGGCTCCAGAGATCAATGATTCGGAAGTCGTGATCTACATCGAGTCGCCATTTGCTCCAAGCATTGCCAAGTCGATACAGCGTGTGCTCTCAGAACTACCTGAAGATTGGTTAGTTCGGTTCCCCAGGGAGATGACGCATCGCGAGATCCAATTGTCCACACTTGGAGCCGCACGAGGCCTTGTTCAGCCAACTTTCGTGAAACTGCCCAACGAGAAGTCATTCGCCGCCCAGGTTTATGCTTCGGGACAGACACTTCCCTTAGAATTCCCTGACGACATGCTGGTTCTGTTATCTGAACCTGTAGACTGGGAAGTCGAATTTCGCTGCTTCTGTCTCGATGGCAAAGTGATGACGCTTTCACCTTATCTGCGTAATGGCGCGTTGGCCAATGAGAGCGATTACTTCTGTACAGAGGAAGAACACAGCGCGGTCATCACATTCACTGAAACAGTGCTGAATGAAAGTAGTGCGTTCACGCCTCGCGCGGTCGTTATCGATGTGGGGCGCATCCGCCAGAGAGGTTGGGCGGTAGTCGAAGCCAATGCGGCCTGGGGATCGGGAATTTATGGATGCGATCCCGATATCGTTCTGGACGTGCTCCGCTGCGCAACGATTCATTCCGTCGACACGAATTGACTTCCGGCAAGTTCCGCCAAGGCATGACGATCGAACTTGCCGGTCGAAGTGCGAGGTAGCACTTCCAGAAACAGATAATGAACCGGGTTTTTGTAACCTGCCAGATGCTGTTCGACATAGAATCGCAACGTTTGCTCAGTATCTTCTTCCTGATGACTAAGCAAAGCGACGCAAGCCACAGGGATTTGTCCATCACACGGATTTGAGACCGCAACGACCACCGATGCGTGGACCAATGGATGTTCGTCGATGATCGCCTCGACTTCAGCCGGAGCGATATTCGATCCACGCCGAATGATCATCAGCTTCTTTCTACCGACAAACCAAATGTAGCCGTCGTCATCACGATAAGCCAGGTCGCCGGTGTGCAACCATTCATTTCGAAACAACTCCTGGGTGGCCACGGAATCGTTCCAATAACCAATCGTGGCCGACTCTGCCTGAAGAACAATTTCACCATGCTCCCCAGAATCGCACGGTGAACCGTCTGACCGTACGATATCTAACCGCATTCCGGGCGCGGCAATGCCGAGCGATCCCCATTTGCGTGTTCCATTTCGTGGATTGGCCGCGTAATAACAGCCAACCTCCGTCATGCCTGCCCCTTCCATCACTTCCCAACCCAGGCAATCGCGAAAACGGCGATGAAGATCCGTTGGGACGGCATCGCCTGATCCGATTGCGTTAATCAGTGAAGGCAATTCCGATGAAGTGGATTCAAGGTACTCGACGAAGTCTAGCAAGTCGCTCGCAAGTAGTCCGTACTCGGTGACCTGATGAGCGTTGATCAGTTGTACTGCTTCCGCAGGCGTGGGCTTCATCTCCAGAATTACTTCGCCGCCAGCCAGCAGTGCAGGCAACATCTGCGTTTGTAAGCCACCAGCGTGACTAATGGGTTTACCGACGAGAACGATATCTTCTGAATTAAAGTCAAACAGAGATCGTGATTGGTCGATCGCTTCATAGACGCCCTCTTGCGAGTGCACGACGCCTTTAGGATGTCCGGTGCTTCCCGACGTAAAAAGAATGAGAGCGGGTTCGTTTTCTTTTACCGGTACTTTTTCAGCTTGAGCTTCCCCTTCAAGCCATTGATTAAACCGTGTGCCGTTATCTCCTCGAACCTCGACAGCCAAAACCATGGGTAACGCATTAAGCAAATGCTGAACGTCAGCTGATCTCGCCGCATCGTAAACTATCAGACTGGCCCCAACCCGCATGAGGACGTCTTGGATCTCTTGCGACACGTAGCGGTAATTTAGGGGAACAGCGATCGCTCCGATTCGATAGCATGCGAGCGTTACTAACACCGCCTCTAAACAGTTCGGCAACAGCCATGCAATTCGATCCCCTCGATTAATATTTTCGTCTAAGAACCCCGCGGCAACTTGGCCAATCATTTGATCGAGTTGTTGGTAGTTGGTGCAGGAACTACCAATTCTGAGCGCTATCTTTTCAGGAGCGGAACAAACTGCGTTATCGAGTAGACCCTGGAGTCGTGTCAGACGTTCGTCCATTCGATTATTCCTTTCATGCTGCCAATCTAAAGATCGCTTCAGTATGCCAGTCGAGATTCTATCAGCCAAATTTTATCGTCCCGGTAATCGGTTATTGATTCTCGCTTGGCAAGATAGGATCATTGATTTGAATCTTTTTCAGCAAACCTCCTACCTTTCTCCTCCCCTGCCAGGACCTAGCCAAATATGAATCGAGTCATTCTCCTTAGTTTGATTTCCTTTGCTTTCTGCGTGAGTCCTTCGGCTGGGCAGTCAATTTTGAACGTTTCCGGGGAATGGTCTGAGTTTCGTGGACCGACCGGCCAAGGGCATGCGGCCGGAAAATTGCCTACCGAATGGGCCCCGGAGAAGAATATCACGTGGCGAACCGAAATTCCTGGCACTGGCTGGTCTTCGCCGGTGATTGTGGCGGACCGCGTTTACTTAACGACGGCCGTCCCTACCAGTGAGGATGAAAAACCAGATCAATCTCTTCGAGCTCTGTGCGTCGACGCCCACTCAGGCGAAATCATCTGGAACGTGGAGGTATTTCACGAAGACGGAGATAAGGCGCCTCGCATTCATCCGAAAAATAGTCACGCCAGCCCCACACCGATTGTCGAGGCAGGCAAAGTCTATGTTCACTTTGGTCACCTCGGTACCGCTTGCCTAAACACAAAGGACGGATCGATCGTGTGGGCCGTGCAAGAGTTGGCATACAAACCAACGCACGGCAACGGCGGTTCGCCTGTTATTGTCGACGATAAGCTAATCTTCAGTATTGACGGGGTCGATCGGCAAGAAGTCGTCGCGCTCGACAAGTCGACGGGTAAGATTGCCTGGGAGACGGAACGAGGCACGAAAGAGGGCGTCAAACCATTCTCATTCTGTACGTCCCTAGTGATTGAAGTCGATGGCCAGCGGCAACTTATTTCACCTGGCAGCGGTGTCGTCATGGCTCTCGACCCAACTACCGGGGATGAGATCTGGCGAGTCGACTACGGGAAAGGTTACTCGGTAGTACCAAGGCCAGTCTACGCCAACGGGCTGCTCTACATTTGCACAGGTTACGATCGTTCAACGATGATCGCGATTCGTCCTGAAGGCACTGGAGATCTCACCGAATCCAACGTCGAGTTCACGGTAGAAAAAGGCGTACCCTACAATCCATCGTTGGTCGCCGTAGATGATGCGGTTTATATGGTCTCTGACAACGGCGTACTATCTTGCCTGGACGGTGAAACAGGAGACCTACGCTGGAAAGAACGAATCGGAGGAAACTTTTCTGCATCGCCCATCTATGCCAACGGATTGGTGTACCTACTGGATGAAGCAGGGCTCACGACCGTCTTCAAACCAGGTGAGCAGTTTGAAGAAGTCGCCGAGAACGATCTAGAGGAACGTTCTCTGGCCAGCTTTGGTATCGACGGCAACGCAATACTTCTCCGCACAGAGAAGGCTCTCTATCGGATCGAAACGAACTAACGTTACATCAAACGTCTATTCGTCGTCGGCGTACTGCATTTGCACATCGACGATTTCCTTCCGTTTTGCAAAGAAGACATCCAAGATGTCGGGATCGAAATGCGTTCCCCTCTCTTCTGCCATGATCGTAAAGCACTTGTCGATTGGAAATGCATTCTTGTAGCAGCGTTTGGTGCTTAGCGCATCGAACACATCCGCGATCGCCGTAATACGACCCTCCAGCGGAATGTCCTCTCCCTTGAGTCCTAAAGGATACCCACTTCCATCCCACCATTCGTGATGCGTCAGAGCGATCCTGGCAGCCATTTCCAAGACAGGCGACTTAGCTGCTCCTAAAACGTCGGAACCGATCTTAGCGTGGTTCCGCAGAGCCAATTCCAATTGCGGTGACATCCGCTGTAGAACCCGTTTGCCAAGATTTGCGTGCTTTTGCATCAGTTGGAATTCGTCGTCGGTCAACCTGCCCGGCTTCTTTAGCACATCGTCAGCAATACCAATCTTACCAACATCATGAAGCTGTGCGGCTTGTTCGATCTCATCGATCTCCGCTGTGTCCATCCCCATTCCCTGAGCAATGATTCGGGCGTATCGCCCCACTCGCAGCACGTGATACCCAGTATCATCGTCCCGAAACTCCGCGGCACGGGCCAAGCAGTGCAAGATGTCTCGGCGTGAGGCTTCAAGCTGTGCGGTCCGCTCACGAACAGCTGATTCCAATTCTCTCGAGTAATTCTCAAGTCGGTCTTGATGACGTTTCAGCACGAGCAAGTTCCCAACGCGTGGCACGAGTTCGCTCGGGTC
This sequence comes from Blastopirellula marina, assembly GCF_002967765.1. NCBI lineage: Bacteria > Pseudomonadati > Planctomycetota > Planctomycetia > Pirellulales > Pirellulaceae > Blastopirellula > Blastopirellula marina. The sequence continues at coordinate 210,954 of NZ_PUHY01000001.1, forward strand.
GATCGGCTTGTTGAGGAAGTCATTAGCCCCCGTTCGGAGAGCCTCAACTCGCGTGTCGCGATCGGTTGTCGCGGTCAGAATGATCGTGGGTGTGTGGGCCAGCGTCTTGTCTTCTCGCATTTGACGAAGAATGTCGATTCCACTGACATGGGGCATCATCAGGTCCAATAGCACCAAGTCTGGCTGTTCCTGACGCAATAACTGGATGGCGTCGCGGGAATCGGACGTCGACACGAATTGCGTGTAACCTTCGATACGTAGTAGCCGAGACACCACTTTGATGTTCACGGGCTCGTCATCGACTACGACAATCTTCGCGTCGGGAACGGCGCACGTTGCTTCCGTTGTTTCAGAGGATTGGTTGCACGCGAAATCTTTGGTTGCCTGCATCTCGTCTGCGATGGGAGAGATCGTCATGATTCTTTCAGATCTGAGGCGGTGTGCCGTTTGGTCAGAGCACGAGCCTTCGTTGAAGTTCACAAATTGTCTTGAGAGGCCTGTTCGCTTCCGCGATTCTCTTTCCGCGGGCCACTTCTTCCAGCTCCGCCGCTGGCTCCGTAAAGCATCCATACCCCACACTACCCGCCGCGCCCTTAAGCCAGTGGGCTAGTGCTTCGACCGCTTCACAATCCTCATCGTTAACGGCTTGCTCCAGATCAGCGATCTTGGACTCTAACCGTACTAGAAACTCTTCGACAATCTCGCGAATCTCAAGATCATCGGTGGGAAGCAGCGAGGAAATCTTATTTGTGGGCAGCGAAAGAGATTCACATAACTGAGACTCTTCTGCCGGTGATTGGTTGACATTCGATGTGGCGGAAAGTTGACCGAGAATACGGTATAGTTCGTCAGCGTCGATCGGTTTCGAGAGATAGCCACTACATCCAGCCAACTCGCACTTCTCTCGATCTCCCTTCATTGCATGTGCCGTCAGAGCGATTATCGGGCCAGGGAATCCTCGCTCTCGTAGTCGCGCCGCTGCGGAATAGCCATCCAGAACCGGCATCTGCATGTCCATCAAGATCACGTCGAACTCGATCTGACTCGCCATGTCGACGGCAACCTGTCCGTTCTCTGCCAGGCGAACCTTTGCACCGCCTCGCTCCAGAAGTAGTCGGATAAGTTTTCGATTTGTATCACCATCATCGACAACCAACACACTAAGCGCGCTCAAGTCGCATGCAACGGCCTGTCCATCTCGGATGTCAGAGCCGGGCATTTGCGTCGGCTGGAAGTTCTCGACTTCCGTAACGTCGCCGATAGCAACGCGCACCATGAAAGTGCTTCCCTTGCCAACCTCACTCGTCGCAGAAAGATTTCCACCCAGTGCTTCGGCGATCTTCTTACTAATGGCAAGACCAAGCCCGGTGCCACCATATTTCCTGGTAACGGTGTCGTCGGCTTGAACGAACGGCTGAAACACGGCATCAAGTTTGTCTTGAGGAATGCCGACGCCCATGTCTCGAATCTCGATAACCCAATCAGATTCGTTTGCGTTGTTCTCAATGTAAGCAACAACGACGACCGCTCCTTGGTCCGTAAATTTGATCGCATTGCCGACCAAGTTCAGCAGTAGCTGCTTTAGCCGATAAGGATCGCTTTGAATCGATCCTGGCACGGGACTTTCCCACCGATAATCGAGCCGAATTCCTTTCTCCATGGCACCAACTCTCAAGACCGACACCACGTCGGAAATAATTTGGTGTGGCGAGCACGAAATCGATTCGACTTGCAGTTGGTCCGCTTCGATCTTGGAGATGTCGAGGATATCGTTGATCAGCGCCAGCAAGTGCTTGCCGCTTCGCTGGATCGTGTCGATATACTCTTCCATCTCTTCAGCCGAGATCCTCTCTCGATCGCGCCGTAACACCTCGGTGAAACCCAAGATGCCATTAAGCGGAGTGCGAATCTCATGACTCATGTTCGCCAAGAATTTGCTTTTCGTACGGTTGGCATGTTCGGCCGCGTCGATTGCCTGCTTAAGATCTTCTTCGCGTCGCTCGAGTTGATCGGTGTGAATGGCCAGCTTCAGCATTTCCATGCGGCTTTGCATGATGATCAGCAGCAAGATGATATCCTCGAAGACAACCCATGCCGAGTGTTCTAGCCATCGCCATTCCGATGCCGTCGCTGTACCAAAGACAGACGTTGGCCACCAGATTCCTCGAACCAAATGGTCAACCGCCACAATCACCGTCGCAGGCGCAAACACCCAAGGATCGCGGTAGGCAGCCAGAAACGCAAGCGAGACAAATACGTGAAAATGGGTTTCAATCCTTCCGCCACTCAGGTGAATCAGCAAGGTTGAGAACAACACCTGACTGCAAGCGATCACCATTCGAGTCGAAAGGTAGCCGGGGCGACAAATCACCAAGGCGATTGGCATACCGGCTAACAGTCCACCACCAATGATGGCCATCATTACGTGTGGGTGGAGCTCACTATGCTTACCGATCCAGGTTAGCGGCGAGATAAACAAAGCCATCAAGATTCCGCTTACCCACTGCAGTGCCATCAATACAGCGAACATGCGGTCGGTACGGACGTGGATGTCATGATATTGCGCGTCGAGTTTGCGCTGCACCGAGACTGGTTGATCCGCACAGGAAGCGAAGGCTATTTGATGCAACCAATTCATCGAGTCTCTCCAGCAACCTTGGGTTGCGTTTCAGCATGGATTCGACAACCAAACACAGGCGTCGACATCATCGGTTGTCTATTAGCATCCGTCAGGCACTGATAGAGAAAATCGCATCCAAGGTTATCTCCCTGGTGCCCTCGCGAGGCAGTAACACCCCCCGAAAAAAGAAGCTGGCCGTCGCGATCGTATAATCGAACTGCTCCGCTTGTCACCATTTCAAACCGTTTTGATTCCACTCCATTTTCATCCCAAAACAACTCGGCACGAGGCAGTTCCGAGGCTTGTCGCACGGTAGGCGTATCTTTCCAATCGTCGGATGCACCCACTGGCATCGAGGCAACCACGATCACGTTCGGTTGTTGTCCCTCAGTTAAACCGGTTCCTGTCAGAACTCGTCCTATTTCATGCACCGATGCCCTGGTACAAGGACAGCGAGGGTGAATGAAACAAAGCAACGTCGCCCGATCCTCGGCATGTCGAATATTGGACGAGTCTGGCCAATTCTCTGACACGATGAATTGATTATCGGAATACGAAGTGAACTCGTAGTTCGTCGCCCAAACCCAAGCACCAAGCGTACCGACAGCCCAGAGAGCGATCGCCAGTCGCCAAGTAAGTCTCGAGATGTTTTCAGACAGCTTCATCAATCGATGTCAAACAACGTAGAACCTACGGTAGAAACCATAGTCATGCGTGCATAAACGCCCGTTCGGCATTAGTCGTTGAAACATAGAACAGTTCCAAGGTTGGCATTTACCACACCTTGGCTAACCGTCCCACATTCTGAATCACAATGTTACGGTTATGACGATTCGAGAAGTCATCGGATGCCGCAAGCCGGTTACCTCCCCCGACTAGCTACCATCGATTGCCTCGCTGATTAGGCCAGCAAAATAGAGAGAACGTCCACAGTTGCGATTCCTGGAACCAGTGCAGGTGTCGAATCGACGTCCATCGAACTTGTCATCCGCCAGCTTTGCGAGATTGTCCGTTCTCCACAAGCGACGAACGATCGGATTCAAGATTTTGTACGAATCGTAAAACAGCCGTTTCCTGCCCCCTATGTCGAACAGCTGAAGCAAGGCTTGAAGCTTGCGCAAGAAACGTTAGCGGACGGCAAGATGTATCGCCTGATCACCTCGCAATTCGTTGCCTTATCGACAGAGATGGTCAAAGCTGAAAGGAGCCGGAAGTGTAGTGCCGTTCAAACAGGTGATCACTATTACAAATTCGGGACACTAGAGAGCTGTAAACCTAATCGCACAGCAAACCGCAACAATTTAGGCCGCTCTTTCGGCTTTCGACGTCCTTTCCGTGCCTAGTAGACTTGCGAATTTGCTCGCCAGCCACGCCTTTGTGTTCTGAACGAATTGCGAAGACGTGGCTTCTTGTGGGGGCTGAACCACATCGCGCATCACGTGCCACCACTCAGCCATCTTACCGATGGCGCGGATTTCTTCGAGCAACTCGTCACGGTCGCTTGTAGAATGCTGTCGAATGACTTGCTCGTAAATCTCTAAGAGCTGACCGTAAATTGCATCGGTGCTGTTGTGGTCTCTAACATAGGACGACACCCTAGCAGCGTCTTCAGCATCATATCGTTTGATTTGCTGAACCAGGCGTTCTTCCGTTATAGCAAACGAAAGAGCTCGACGGCCCCATTGGTTCAAATGAGCGACTTGATCCGACGTGACCAGATAACTCATACCAAACACATCGCAGTAAACGACGGCGCATCCAACTGCCATCGCTTCTCGAGCACACCTACCTTTGGCAAATACCAAATCATATTGCCCTAATACTTTGTGGGGCTCATGGCAGACGGTTCCAAAGTGCTGGCCAACCGCGTCCAATTCGATTCCCAGTTGATCACAAACACGCTGAATGGGCTCAATCGATTCTCGATTGCCATAGCTACTGAAAACGATCGCTCTCCGCGGCTTGGCGGGCAAATGAGGTCGGCTTTGAAAAAGCTGGAGGTCGACCGGGTTTGTCAAAATAGTGACTAGGCTCCGGTCAATTCCTTCGGCCAAAACCAACCGCTCGGCACATGTCTGATCAACTGCCACGTAGCGTCCAATACGCGGAAGTTTCGGCGGAGTATCATGCCAAGCCTCGAAATCGTGACAAAGAAAGATGCCAGGCGACGTGGGAAAATGCAGCATCGCTGCTAACGTCTGTAGCGTATGATGACCATGAATAATGTCCGGCGTTTCACTGACTTTATCAAGCCTGGATACGACAGGAACCGAGTTCTGTGCCAGCGTTTTCGCCAGTGGACCAATTTGAGGGCTATACACGACCGGAGAGTGACCGTAACGGATCAAAGCTCGCGCGAGATCATGGACGTACATTTCGGTCCCTGATCGGCCAACCATTTGAATATTGGTGATGAGTACTTTGAGTCCGTTCATTCTCACCTTCATGCCCTTGCGATCGTGGCTCAACCGATCGTTGGTATGGAAGCCTCTCTGAGTAGTGTTTCAGCAAGTGGTGCAAAGTGTTCCTGGAACGTAATTGCCTGCCGGGATCTTCCGGATGCCACTCGCAAGAACCCTCGCTGGTCGTATGTCGCCCAGCCACCGACCTTTGGCGGTACAGAGAGTTTTCGCGTCGATGCGGTCCAGCGATAGTATTCAGTAGAGAATTCTCTGTCGCTCCAGTCTTTCACGACATCTTGCAGTTCGTCGCTAGCCCCTTTCGTAACGCCGTTGAAAAAACCGTTCATGGCTCCCAGAAACTGACGCTTTCGATCTACCTCTTCCTCGGTTAGCTTCACACACGACCAATCGTGAGTTTGACGCTCTTGCCAAGCGACTGTCTGTAGTCCAATGCCATGCTCGGCCAAAGACATACCGAACGCCTGAAGGGTCGGACAACGCACCGCTGAAGCTACCAGCAGCGGCACAAGATCGTGAGCCGAGTTGTACCACTCGAAGGGATCCGTAAAAACGATCCCAGGACCACGTTGCTCAAGCCAAGCCGCAACGGCGTCGCGTTGCCTCACGAACCAGTCGTCATCACGAGCAAGATAACGCTCGTAGATCTCTGATTCGGAGATAGCGCCGAATGTGACCGTTCCCCGAAAGCCGATCGCCGCCAGCTTTTCTCGAAAGGCATTTTCGAATCCATCCCCACCAAAAATGCCAGGCGATAGATAGTACAGATCGGGTTGTAGCCGCAGGAGGGCCGCAAACGTAAACCATTCGTGAGCGGGGTGGGCGAAAATCATCCCTGCGGGACGATCAGTCGGCGAGAGCAGGTTGTCATCATCCATTATGTCCCCTGCCTGTGTATCATTCCGTTGAAGTTACCTAGCTAAGCATCCGTAAACTAAGGTTGACCGTTATACGCATTTTCAAGGATAAGAAAAAGAGACATATCCCATGTAGCTGTTCACCTGGATACCTCGCGATGCCACTCACCCACGACACGTTCATTAGCCCATCGGCACAAATCGCAAATGACGTGGTAATTGGCGAAGGATGTCGAATCGATTCAGATGTCATCCTTGGCCCTGGCACACATCTAGCCGACGGCGTAAAGCTTGAGCCGGGAGTACGGATTGGCGAGAACAACGATATCGGCGTCGGGACGGTGATCAAATACGGAACTCAACTCGGAAGCGACAATCGAGTTGCTGAATACTGCGTCTTGGGCGGCCCGCCGCTCGTTTCAGGACCTATGGCATCGCAGGGAAGACTTAGCATAGGGGATAGGAATGTCATCCGTGAGTTCGCCACCATTCAGGTTGGAACTGGCGTCGATGGAATTACCTGCATTGGCGACGAAAACTTCATTATGCCGAATGTTCAGATCGGTCACGACTCGCGCATCGGAAACCAAGCAACCCTGACCAACAAAGTCTCGCTTTGCGGACATGTGACGATCGAAGATCAGGTCGTATTGGGCCTAGGAGTGACCATTCATCAACATTGTCGTGTCGGCCGCTTAGCAATGGTTGGAGCAACGGCCTACGTCTCGCGTGACATCATCCCGTTCGTCCTTGTTGACGGCCGCAGCGGTGGAATTGTTGGTTTGAACAAGACCGGGCTCAAACGACGAGACTTTTCACAACTTGTGATCTCGGAACTTAAAAAGGCCTACCGGGTCATTTTTCGTGAGGCGTTACTACGCGAAGAAATCATCAATCGCCTTAAAACTTCCCTCTGTCCGGAAGTCCAGGAGATGCTCGCCTTTCTAACGAACACCAACCGCGGAATCGAACAGGCAAGAAAGTAAGAAAGCTTCCGTTCGCCATAGCCTCAAATTACGCCGATTTGAGGCCGACAAGCCTTTGAAGAACTTATCGTTGAGAGAGACCTAAACAGCATCCCGTTTCGTGCAAACACGCCGCAAGCCATTAATTTCACAGCACTTAAGAAAAGCGTCCCCGACAGGGGTCGAACCTGTAACCTCTGGCTTCGGAGGCCAACGCTCTATCCAGTTGAGCTACGGGGACGGAACAGCTTCGTATATTAGGCGGCTTGGGCGCCGATTGTCAACGATGTGTTGTCCGAAGTTAAAAAGTGGCAACGACTACGGTCAATTCGCTGAGGTGTACGATGTTTAGACTGGGTTGCTTGTACTTTGGCGACCGAGGGGAAACAATCGTGCTTATAAGAGAACGTCAACGCAGCCGGAGTTCAGGATGATCATTCAGAAACAGTACAAGTTTTACGCGGCCCATCGTAACGAGGAGCTGCAGGACAAGTGCCGGAATCTGCATGGCCATCGCTATGGCATCGTATGCCACTTCGACGTGCAGCGGACCGGATCTTATTCGACGTTATTCTCCGACTTCGACGACAAAATCGGACCTTTCCTAAAGGATTTCTACGATCATGGCATGCTGATCAATGTAAATGATCCACTATTTGCCACGCTGAAACAGCACATGGAGATTCATGGCGAAGATCTGAAGCTTCGTGAATTCGATGGTCCGACTTCGGTCGAAAACCTTGCCCATCAGCTTTTCACCGAGATTACGCAGATGGGCTTCGATCTCGTTCGCCTAGATGTCCAAGAGACGGACACGTCGGTCGTTTGTTACGACCGGAATGATTGGGAAAGAGATAACGAAGCCCAGGTTTTCTCGAAATCGAAGCCAGTTAAAGCGACTTCCTAATCCAAATTGGACGATACGACCAGAGGCTTGCGGCAAGAATCGAGTCGCATTAATTGTCGTAAAGAGCTACACTGAAGCATGATAGCGATCATGCTCGCGCTTGCCCTTCCTGGATGACGACCGGTGGCGTTGACCTATTTCAAACGATTTCGGATGGAGATTCCTCTGGATAACCTCCCAGAGGCTTCCCCCCTACCTTCAGGGTTTCGTTACTGTCCCTGGAATGCCGAAATGTTGAAGCGACACGCTGAGGTGAAATTCCAGAGCTTCCGATTCGAAGTCGATGCGAATGTGTTTCCATGCCTGGGAGACTCCGAGGGCTGTTTTCGATTGATGCGCGAGATTTCGATGCGGGATGGATTCATCCCCGCAGCCACTTGGTTGATTGAGAATGAAGACGCGACAACCGCCAACTGGCGTCCGGTTGCGACCGTGCAAGGCGTCCGTGATCGCGATGGCAATGGATCCATTCAGAACTTGGGCGTCGTCCCTGGTTTCCGCGGGCTGGGAATAGGTGCCCTGCTGCTCTTAAAGGCCCTGGATGGGTTCAGGCAGCAGGGTATGCCACGAGCCTCACTGGAAGTAACCTCGCAAAATATCGGGGCGATCCGCTTGTATGAACGCCTGGGGTTTCGCATAGCCGCAACGGTCTACAAGGCAGTCGAAATGGGCACCGTGCAGACCACCACGCAAGCCTAGATCGAATTTCGTAGGGTCTCATTACGATCGACCGGGGCTTGTAGGGAATTCTCCCTCCCGTTTTAATCTGGGCTAGGCCCACCCTTATTTCCAATTACAGCTTTGTTTGCGACGGGAAGCGACGGCAAGAACGTGCATTCGACAATCCACTCCGAGAGCTTTGACAACGGATTGACCCTCCTCGCGGAGTCGATGCCTTGGCTACAATCAGCCGCGTTCGCGGTTGTGATCCCAGCTGGCGTTCAGCGTGAAGAAGAGTCGAATCGCGGTGTCGCCAACCTATTATGTGACTGGGTCCAACGTGGCTGTGGTGATTACGACAGTCGCCAATTTGTCGAGGCGTTAGATTACTTAGGAGTGGCACGCGGAGGCGGTGTTTCGGCTAGTCATATCACGTTCAGTGGTGCTTTGCTGGCTGAGCATTTGGGCGCAACGTTGGGCATCTATGCCGATCTGGTTCAGCGTCCCCATTTCCTTAACGACGAGTTTGAAGACGCCAAGCAGGTTTGCTTTCAAGAGCTGCGAGCATTAGAAGATGATCTTCACCAGCAGGCGATGATCACCCTCCGGCGACAAATCTACCCCGATCCTTGGGGCTGGCATCCAACCGGTACGCCAGCCTCGGTCGAGTCGCTCACGCCGGATGTCGCGCGTCAGTTCTACGACAATTGGATGCGACCCGATGAAACCATCATTAGTGTCGCCGGCAATTTCGATTGGAATCAACTTCGCGACCACGTTGAATCGCTTTACGGCGGCTGGAAAGCAAAGCCAGGTAAGAAGAGCTATCTCGGCACGAAGCTGCCCGACTACGTTCATATTCCATTTGATTCCAGTCAAACCCATGTCGCCCTTGGTTTCGATGGGGTACCAGTCTCCGATCCTGATTTTTATCAATCACGAGCTGTGATTGGCATTATGAGCGACGGGATGAGTTCTCGTTTGTTCAGTGAAGTCCGCGAGAAAAGAGGGCTCTGCTACACCGTTTACGCTGCTTGTCATTCGCTTCGCACGCAAGGTTCGATCCTTGCCTACGCTGGTACGAGTACCGAGCGTGCTCAAGAGACGCTGGACGTCATGCTGCAGCAGTTTGAAGAGCTCCCGAAAGGGGTTCAACAAGATGAACTTACGCGTCTGAAAGCTCGCTTTAAGAGTGGGATCGTCATGCAACAGGAGTCGAGTTCTTCACGGGCTTCTTCCATGGCAGGCGACTGGTATCACCTGGGACGCATTCGCACGATGGACGAACTAGCGAAGACGGTCGACGAGATCACCGTCGATACGATCAACGCCTATCTCAAAAAGAATCCACCTGGTCACTATCGTGTCACGACCATCGGTGCAAAGAAATTGGAGGTTCCGAGTGGAATTTCGTCAAGCGACGCTTGATAACGGCTTGGATATTGTCGCGGAAGTCAATCCCAACGCCTACTCCTTGGCGACCGCCTTTTTCGTAAAGGCAGGCTCACGTGACGAAACCGCAGAAGTTGCTGGCGTGAGTCACTTCCTGGAGCACATGGTCTTCAAAGGGACGGCACGACGTACGGCCGAAGACGTCAATCGCGAGCTGGACGAACTCGGTGCGCAGTCCAATGCGTTCACAAGTGAAGAAAAGACCGTTTATTACGCGGTCGTCCTTCCGGAATTGCAAAATCAGATTATCGACCTGTTGGCCGACATTATGCGGCCAACCTTGCGTCAAGAGGATTTCGACACCGAGAAAAAGGTGATCCTCGAAGAGATCATGAAATACGACGACCAGCCTCCGTACGGCGGTCACGAAAAGAGCATGGCCGCTTACTTTGGCGAGCATCCGCTGGGCAACAGCGTGCTAGGTACCCAACAATCGGTCGGCGACCTTACGCAAGACCAGATGATGGGTTACTTCGAGCAACGTTATAGTCCCAGCAATATCACCCTCGTGGCAACTGGCAACGTCGACTTCGACGCGCTCGTCGATCAAGCCAACCAGCTATGTGGCGACTGGAAGAAGCACGAAGTCACCCGCAACACGGCACGGCCGCAGGGACAGAGTAACTTCCAGTTCTTCACCAAAGAGAATTCGATCCAGGAGTACGTTATCCAGCTGGCCGAGTCGCCTGCTTCGGAAGATGCGGACCGTTACGCCGCCCGATTGTTGGGAACGATCATGGGAGACGACGTCGGTAGTCGCTTCTTCTGGGAGTTGGTTGATCCGGGAATCGCTGAGTTTGCAGCAATGGAATCCTACGAATTCCAAGGTTGTGGCGTGATAATGAATTACGTTTGCTGTGCCCCGCAGGATACCCAGCGTGTGCTTGATGTCGTTTCGCATGAAGTCGAAAAGCTGATGGCCGACGGTGTCACGGCTCACGAGTTGGAACTTGCCAAGAACAAGGCCTGCTCGCACGTTGTTTTACGAAGCGAGCGACCTTCGAGTCGCCTATTCTCGGTTGGCTCGAGTTGGACGCAGCGGCGAAGCCTTCGTACTGTGAAAGAAACCGTCGATGCGTATCGCAACGTCACCCTCGACGATATCAACAATCTGTTAACCAAGTACGACCTGAGAAAGGTCTCGACCACCGCAGTCGGACCACTGACGTCGCTACAGATTCCCTAGGCGGCGCGGCCGATATGGCCACCCCAAACCGATAGACGCCCTCGGCCCTTTCCGTCACTTCAGCTGAATTCCATGCTGGCAATGCATTCAGCCCGCCGATGAAGGAACCAGTGGAATGGCTATTGGGTGAAAGGGAGTATCAATGGTGTTGCGTACCATTCAACGAACAGTGGTAGTCTTGTTGTTGTGTGTGACTTTCGCGCCAGCTCCCGCCCAGGCGAACTGGAACCGCGTGATGCGTTTCTTCGGCGAATTCTGGAGCGACGGCTACCACTCCAAAGGGGACTATTGGAATCAACCGCCGCGGCATCACACGCCAATGCCCGCTTATCAGCCGTACTATCCGGTGATGCATCAACCCACCCCAGCGATGCAAGAGTCTGTCTCGAATATGGAGGAGACAATTTCTACGCCGATTATTGAGTCACCCCCAATCATCATGGGCGTGCCAAGCAAATAGTGGCGGTTTGAACGCGTTAAGTTGCCGCGTAGCCTCGCGACTCCTGGTTGAGGGGACACCGCGAATTCGCTAGAATCCGCCATCTCACCCTGATCCTTGGAGTTATCGCAATGGAACGTACGCTAGTTCTTCTGAAGCCTGATTGTGTTGAACGTCGCTTAATCGGTCGTATTTTGGGCCGTTTCGAAGACAAAGGCTTGAATATCATCGCCATGAAGCTGATCCGTATTACTCCGGATCTGGCGAAGCAACACTACGCCGAGCACGTCAGCAAGCCATTCTACCCAGGCCTGGAGTCGTTCATCACCGCCGCTCCAGTTGTGGCCTTGGTGCTGGAAGGTTTGGAAGCAATCAGCGTCGTCCGCGGCATTTTGGGCGCCACCAGCGGTTTGAAGGCTGAAGCTGGCACCATCCGCGGCGATTTCAGCAGCAGCCGCCAGATGAACTTGGTTCATGCTTCGGATGGCCCTGATGCCGCCAAACGAGAAATCGATCTCTACTTCCAGCCGGAAGAAGTACTGGACTACAAGCCAACGCTGACACCATGGATGCGTGCCGACGACGAATAGTCACCAGAGTGTCTCCGCTGCCTATCCATGTTCTGCGATAGGCAGCTTGGTCCAATTGCTTAGCACGGCAAGCCATTTGCGATATTCCGTTGCTCAGGAAGTCGAATCCATCAGCTATATAGCCTCTTCTGAATTCTGGCGAGCCTGGTTTGCTGAGATAAAGAACTCAGCCAGCTGCCGAGCGATCTGATCAGAGTCGTTGCTCTCACCGATGGTACTGATCGCCTTCTCCGCTTGGTCCTCCGACAAGCTACTTCCTGACTTGGCCGCAATGGAATCGCGGGTGTATTCTGGCGAAAACTCAGGATGAAACTGATAGCTCAGCGCTTTGAAACCATTCCGCCCAGCGTTGGCACAAAATTCCGATGACGCGATTACCTCAGAGTTTGCCGGCGCGATAACGACTTGATCTTGATGCATCGCCAAGCAACGGACATTACCGGAACTAGATTCGTAACGGATTTGGCCGATATTCCAGCCGGCTTCGAACTGAGTGACTTTTCCGCCAAGAGCTTGAGCCATGATTTGATGTCCAAAGCAGATTCCCACGAGAGGAATCTCCGCAGCGTAGATAGCACGGATCAGCGCTTCTAACTTCGGAATATAGGCATGGGGCTCGTAAGCGCCATCTCCGGATCCGGTGATCAACCAGCCATCGCAGGTGTTGACATTTCGCGGGAACTCGTCGGCAACTACCACGAACGTCTCGAACTCAAAGCCGTTCCCCGCAAGCAGTCGCTGAAACATCTCGGGGTATTGGCCATAGGTTTTTGCCAACGACTCGGTGACGTAACCCGCCTGCAGAATACCGATCTTCATTGATGAGTTCCCTCTCAGAAGAATGGTTTTTATTCGTGAGCCCGTTTTGAATTATGCCAGAATCGGCTTGACCACATTGCCATGAACATCGGTCAAACGGAAGGCGCGGCCCTGGTGACGAAACGTTAGGCGTTCGTGATCGATCCCCATCACATGCATGATTGTCGCTTGCAGATCATGGATGTGAACTGGCTGGTCGACGATGTTGAATCCATACTCATCGGTCGCACCGAGGTTAACACCACCCTTGATACCGCCGCCCGCCATCCAAACGGTAAAGCAGCGTCCATGATGATCGCGACCAAAACTGTCAGCGCCGAGTTTGCCCTGACAATAATTAGTCCGCCCGAATTCACCACCCCAGACGACCAAGGTTTCGTCCAACATTCCGCGCTGCTTGAGATCGCGAATAAGTGCGGCCGCTGGCTGGTCGGTTTCGCGACATTGCGTTTTCAAGCTGCTCGGCAGTCCTCCGTGATGATCCCATCCTTGATGATAAAGCTGGATGAAACGCACATTCTTTTCGGCCAAGCGGCGGGCGAGCAGGCAGTTGGCCGCAAACGTCCCGGGCTTGCGCGAATCAGGTCCATACATTTCTAGAACGTGCTCTGGTTCGCTTGTCAGGTCGGTCACTTCAGGAATCGACGCCTGCATCCGAAAGGCAAGTTCGTATTGGCGAATCCTGGTGTCGACCAGTCCGTCCGCCGGTTGCAGCCGATGGAGTTCGTCTAAGCTTGCGAGGGCCTTTTCCCGGCTTTTACGGTCAATTCCCTCTGGACTGTTGAGGTACAAGATCGGATCACTACCGCTACGGAACTGAACCCCTTGGTGATGCGATGGTAGGAAACCGTTTCCCCATAGCCGAGCCGCCAACGGCTGGCCTCCCTTGTTCGCTGTGACCAATACCACGAACGCCGGAAGATTGTCGTTCTCAGTTCCTAACCCGTAACTCAACCACGAACCGATACAAGGGCGTCCCGGAATCTGCGAGCCTGTTTGTACGTACGTGACACCTGGCCCGTGATTGATTGCCTCAGTATTTACCGAGCGAATTACGCTGATCTCGTCAACAACCTTAGCGGTATGAGGTAGCAATTCGCTCAGCCATGTGCCCGATTGCCCATGTCGGGCGAATTGAAATGGCGATCCGACCAGCGGCAAGCTTGATTGATTTCCACTCATCCCGGTGAGGCGTTGCTCACCGCGGACCGATGCAGGTAATTGCTCTCCATGTTGCTGATTGAGCACGGGCTTGTAGTCAAACAGATCCAACTGCGAAGGCCCGCCTGCTTGAAACAGAAAAATCACCCGCTTTGCCTTGGGGGCGTGGTGCAATCCATTCAAAACCCCTGAGACGGCTTGGCTTTCAGACGCCATCATGTGGCCGAACGCTAAGCTACCCAGTCCCCAAGCGCTGGATTGCAGTAGTTGCCGACGTGTAACCATCATCACTCAATTCCTTGTTAACGACGTGTCACGCAACCGTCAAAGTTCATCACCATGTTCGCCACAACCGTCAGTGCAGCAAGTTGGGCAGGTGGTAGCTTCTCTGGCACTTTGGCCTCACCGGCCGCTAACAATTGGTCGGCCGCATCTGGTGTTTCTTTGAAATGAGCTAATTGATCTGAATGCAGCTGCCGCAAAATTGCCAGTTCCTCATCAGTAGGAAATCGGCTCGTCAACATTCGAAAGAGACGCTTTACTCGCGCATCATCATTCTCTCCCTCTTGCGATTGCTGCATGAGCCGTGCGGCTAACATTTTGGAAGCCTCTACGTACTGAGGACCGTTCAACAACACCAACGCTTGAAGAGGCGAAGAGGTTCTTTCCCGTTTGAGCTGGCAGACATCTCGCTTCGAGGCATCAAATGTCATCAGCGCGGGGGCAGGACTGGTACGCTGCCAGAAGGTATAAAGCGAACGCCGATAGAGCCCTTTACCATGATCGTGGGGAACTGGCTTAAACGAACTGGCGACTTCGTAGGGCTTCGCTGGCGGGCCGCCGATATGCTCAACCAACAGGCCACTCGTGAATAGCGTGTTATCACGCACCATCTCAGCCGACATGCGGAATTTACCTGCTCGAGCGAGAAGTTTGTTCTCAGGATCACGGTAAAGCATGTCGGAACTGACCTCCGACGACTGCCGATATGTCGCGGACGAAACGATTTGTCGCAACAAACGTTTCACGTCCCAGCCATGCTCGATGAAGTCGGCCGCCAGCCAATCTAACAGTTGCGGGTGGGTCGGCGGTGAACCTTGGTTGCCGAAGTCTTCCGGCGTGCGAACGAGACCTTCTCCCATCAGCAATTGCCAATACCGGTTCACAGCAACCCGCGCGGTCAAGGGATTGCTTCGATCGGTCATCCACTTGGCGAGTCCCAAACGGTTGTCAGGCCATTTATCGTTAAAATCGGGCAATGCTTCCGGCGTCTTGGGCTCAACTAAATCGGTCGGCGCATCGTAGGAACCGCGAGCCAACAGGTACGTTGGACGAGGCTCGTCGAGTTCGTCCATCACCATGATTTCGCGGGTTCGGTCGAGCATGTCGTTTAGCTCTTTGCGAGCGGCCGACAAGTTCTCAGTTGCCTGCGTCCATTCGTCGCGTACCCGACGAATTAGATTGTCGCGAAGTTCTTCCGCTGTCGGATCGATATCGTTGATCACGCCGATTTCAGCAACCGTTAGCTCTTTATCATAAACGGCGAATTCATCGACCTGACCACCGGTGAAGCCTCGATCTCGAAACCGTTCTCCGATGGCGATATGATCTTGGCCACCTCCCGTGATCTGCTTCGTTAGCTTGTCACGAACGACATCCACTTTGACAGGCTTGCCGTTCACGTAAATATTGAGGCCCGACGCGTGGCTCGATCCGTCGTAAGTGACCGTGACATGTTGCCACTCGTTGACCGGAAAAGCGTCCGTGGCTTTCACGCTGATCGCATTACCGGGCCAAAAATGGATAAGTGACCATTTCAATCGTCCATCTTCCAAAAGCAGTTCGTAGCCACGGCTGCCTGCATCGGTCCATGCTCGTGATCGGTGAAAGATGACGGCCCGCTCTTTTTCGTCAGGGGTCTTCATCCACAAGTCAACCGAGAATGGTTGATGCCGAAGGAAATTACCGGTCTTTAAATTAATCGCATCGTCGCCCGTTAGCTGAACTGCTTGCTCTTTCGGTCCTAATATTGCCGAGTTAGCACCAACATTTCCCTCGTCAAAATCGAGCGTCTCGATCGGTTTCGTGCGATACGCTCGCATTTTGTGGACATCGGTTGTTTCTTCGAGTTGCTTGTAAAGCGCCGCTTGCTCCTCCTCGAGCATAGCTACCCGGGCTTTCAAGTCGTCCAATTCTGCCTGCTGTTTCTCGTTCATCAACAGCAGCGTCGGTGTGGGAATCGATGGCGTGAAGTACGAGTAAAGTCCCGCCTCGTCGATACTGTTGAAATAGGCAAACAGCTGATAGTACTCGCGCTGGCTGAGAGGATCGTACTTGTGGTCATGACAACGCGCACACTCCATCGTTAAGCCGAGAAATGCCGTGGCGACCGTTTGCGAGCGATCTGCAACGTACTCGACCCGAAATTCTTCCGGTACGCTTCCCCCCTCAACTTTCTGCGGATGTAGACGGCAGAAAGTCGTCGCCAAAATCGAATCGCGTGTCGCGTCCGGCAATAAGTCACCCGCGATTTGCTGCGTGAGGAATTGATCGTACGGCATGTTGGCATTGAGCGAATGAATCACCCAGTCTCTCCATGGCCAGACAAAGCGATCCCGATCGACTTGGTACCCGTAGGTGTCGCTATAGCGGGCTGCATCCAACCATTCGGCCGCCAGGCGTTCGCCATAACGCGGGGAATCAAGCAGACGCGAAATATTCGCTTGATAGTTCTCCTCACGAGGATCAGCTACAAACGCATCAAGTTCATCCAGCGTCGGTGGCAGACCATTGAGATCAAACGAAAGTCGTCGGAGCTGTCGCCAAGGTTCCGCTGGCGGACTTGGCTCTACCCCTTCCTGACGCAATTTCGCGAGCACGAATTTATCAATCTTATTCTTCGACCATCCATCGTTCTCGATCTGCGGTACTGTTGGCTTCTCGATTTTTCTAAACGCCCAATGCTGTTCATACTTCGCGCCCTGGATAATCCAGCGGCGAATCAGCTCGATCTCTTCGCGCGAGAGATTTCGATTCGAGTCCGGAGGCGGCATGCGATCGCTGGGATCGAGCGAACTGATGCGCGCGAAAACCTCGCTGCTTTCGGGATCACCCGGGACGATCGCCCAATCGTGGGCTCCGTCTTCCGTATCGAGTCGCAAGTCGGCCTCACGCCCTTCAGCGTCTGGGCCGTGGCAATGAAAGCAGCGATCCGAGAGAAGCGGTCGAATCTGCGTCGCAAAATCGATCGGCTCTTCGGCGCGGAGAGGAAACGGCAGAAGTGCTGCCGTACATACCAGCGCAGTAAGCACTTGCTGAAGGAATCGTTGGCTGAGCATCGTTTGCCAAGGTAGGAGAACGGGTGTGACCTGCAAATCATCGAGCTGGCAGATCGGGCAGGAAGCTTCAGCCTAGCATCCTACGCATACTTATACAAGCAAAACGAATAGGTCGAGCCACCGCCTTAGGGGTGTCCCGTGGGCCTAAAACTGCTTGGCGGCCAAAATAACGACGCCAAATAGCCCCGCTCCACCGACAATCAACATGCCGAGCGTACCAAAGAAGATCGGGATCCCATTATCAGGACGCTGCTTTTCAGCAACCCACCATGCACCGGGGAACCCGCCGGCGAAAGCGACCATTGAGAGTAGAAGTAGCAGCAAATCTTGCATGACAAGTTTTCCTAGATTCCCGTTTGAGGAGTTTAGGATAATTGGGATGTTAGCGAAATGCAATCGTCCGGATTCCGGAGATCGCGGGAAAGTGTTTGCTCGATAGGCAAATTGGGCGTAGAACATGAAATATCGTCATTTCCCGCCTTTTCCCCTGACAGGGCGGGGCTTCGAATCGGCGATCATGCCGAGCACCTCCCCCACCTCTTTTCGAGTTTACCCCATGCAAACGCGCCGTGAAGTAATTTTGGCCGGATCTTCCCTTGCTCTGGCCTCCTCTCTGGGGTTGTTCCCCTCACCTGTTGTTCATGCCTCAGATAAATCAGGCAACAAGAAAGTGATTGGCACTGAGGGCTACCAATACGAAGTCACCCACGACTTTCCGGAACTGCCCGATAAGTACACCTGGCAGACCACCCACAATGTGGCGGTCGATAGCCAACATAATTTGTACGTGATTCACGAAGGGAGACCGGAACAGAAAGATCATCCGTCGATTTTCGTGTTCGATAAGGATGGCAAGTTCATTCGTGCGTTCGGCCAACAGTTCCAAGGGGGTGGCCACGGAATCGAGGTTCGCCAGGAAGGTAACGAAGAGTTCCTTTACGTTTGTGCTTATCAACAGGTTAAATCGTTCGCTAAGCTCACCACACAAGGAGAGACCGTCTGGCAGAAGTTCGCGCCAATGGAATCAGGGGTTTATGCGGAAGGTGAAGCATCGGACCCACAGAAGGTATGGGGTCGCGATCGTTTTCTTCCGACCAATTTCGCATTCCTGGATGACGGCGGATTTCTGCTTTCGGATGGCTACGGATCTTACTTCATTCATCAATACGACGCAGATGGAAACTGGAAGGCCAAGTTCGGTGGGCCAGGCGACGGCAAGGGAACGTTTAATACGCCGCATGGTATCTGGATCGATCGTCGCGACCCAGCCAACACTAAGAACGTTGTGTGCGATCGCGCCCACAACACGCTTCAGGTCTTCGATACCGACTGGAATTACCAAAAGACGATCGCTGGCTTCGGACTTCCAGCAAACCTCGATACCTGGAAGGACCTCATGTTGGTCCCCGAACTGAAGGCCCGTTTGTCCATCGTTGACAAGGATTACAATGTCGTCGCACAGTTGGGCGAAGACGTGGAACGGCTCAACAGCGTTAAGCAACTGCGAATGCAGCCCAAGCAGTGGCACGAAGGAAAGTTCGTGCACCCGCACGATGCTTGCTTCACGCCTGAGGGAGATATCTTCGTCGCGGAATGGGTTGGTACCGGTCGGATCACTAAACTGAAGCGTTTGGCCTAACAAGAAGTAAAAAAACGCCTCAGAGAAGCAACTTTCTCTGAGGCGTTTTCGTTTCTTGTGTTGTTTCTATTTGGCGTCTTTCTGCTCGATGCAGTAAAGGTGGTCCGATCCACGCAGGAAGATCTGCGAGCCGCTAAATGCGAGCGAGGCATCAATGCCTTCCTCGATTTGGTTGGTCGCCAAGACCTTAAATTCTGGCCCAGCGTCCAAGACCACGGTCGTTCCGTCCCGATCCGAGACATACACCTTGCCATCGGCCGCGACTAGCGAAGAGTAAAGAGTGGAAGCTTCTGGTAGACGTTCCGGTCCGTAAATTGTTTCTCCAGTCTTGGCATCCAGGCAATACAGAATGCCATCGCGTGACTTGGTCACATACAGCTTGTCATCGTAAAGCGTAGCCGAAGCAATGTACGGACCGACATCGGTACGGCTCCAAGCGATCGCATCATCGCTCTTGGTTACGTCCCCCTTGGCGTTCAGCTTGATCGCGTAGACCGCGTAACCGCGATAGCCTGTCATGCAGATCGCCATGTCTTCGTAAATAATCGGAGTAGGAATTGGGTTCGTTGCTTGGCCACCACATTCCCACAACAGATCGCCCGATTTCAGATCGTAGCTACGAACACGCGTAGTGCCGTTCATGATCACTTGAGCATTTCCGTTGAACTCGGTAACCACCGGGGTCGCCCAACTGGTCGCTTCGTCTCGGTCGACCTTCCAAAGGTCCTTTCCCGATTTCGCGTCCAAAGCCAAGACGAACGAGTCTCCTTCGTGATCCCACGGCACAATCACTGTGTCGCCATAAAGTGCGGGGGTGCTGCCTTCACCAAATGCGTTACGTGTTTGTTGTTTGCCGAGATCACGCTCCCACAGCAAGCCCCCGTCTATGTCGTAGCAGAAGATTCCTCGAGAACCAAAAAAGGCAATTACGATCTTTCCATCGGTAACCACCGAAGAGGAAGCGAACGTATTGGTACCGTGACCAGCTTCGTGAGGGATTTGTTGCGTGGCAACCTTGGACCAGATCTCTTTCCCGGTGGTCTTGTCCAGACAAAGCACGGTGAATTCAACCGGCGTCGTCGGTGCTTCCCCACCGCGACCGAATCCACCTCGCCCAAAACCGCCTGGCCGGCCACCTCGTCCCCCGGGTCCCGCCGGACCTCCAGGGCCCCGACCGAATCCCCCCGGACCACGTCGTGGTGGTTCGGCGGAATCACCCTGCGGTTGACGTTCGCGGGGACGTTCCGATGGAGCTTCGTCCGTTTTCTCTTCATCAACCGCATCTGCGTCATCTGGCTTCTCTTGCGGTACGGCTGTTAGTAGAAACAGCTTCTCACCCCAAATAATTGGAGACGAGCTTCCGCTGCCCGCGATGGGCACCTTCCACTTGATGTTCTCCTCTTCGCTCCAAGAGGTTGGCGGCTTGGCACTCAGCGAGGTACCGTTGAAGTTGGGTCCACGCCAGTTGGCCCAGTTATCAGGAGTCGCCTCAGCAGCGAGCGTTTGAGAAATACTCAACGCCAACGAAAGCAGCCCAGCAAGGGCGACCAGGGACGAAGATTTCATGATCGATCTCTTCCTTGGAATTGCGATGCGAAATTCAGGGTGGGGACGTACATGATGAAACACGTTGAAACGACGGAAGTTTCGCGGGTTTCAGCGACTGCACCAAGTTTATCGATGTGGTTATGGTAAAATAAATCCCCCTTGTCTTTCACTTCCGCATGGCCTAAGATTATTTTGATCAGACAAAAACCAAACTTTGACACCACAAATCGCTATGAGCCTGGGTAATTCGATCAGTTTGTTACTGGCAGTTCTCTGCATCGCCAACGCTTCAGCAGCGGATAGTCCGAAGCCTGTCATCGTTTGTTCGACCACACAGGTCGCGGACTTTGCTCGCCAGGTTGTTGGAGACAGGATGATCGTAAAGTCGGTCCTGGCCGCAGGGCAGGATCCTCACCTTTACGAAAAGAAGCCTGGGGATGCCCAGTTGGTGTCGACGGCCGACTTATGCTTGGAAAACGGTTGGCATCTGGAAGGTAACGACTGGATGCGGAAGCTGGCCGAACAATCCGGCCGACCACTCGTAACTTGTGCCGATGGCTGCAAGCCGCTCGAAGTCCCGGGCGTCGAACAAGCAATGCATGATCCGCACGCATGGTTCTCGTGCACCAACGCGGCAACCTATGTCCGCAACATTCGGGACGCCGTCGCGGAAGTCGACCCTGATCATGCCGAAGAATATCGTAGTCGAGCCGCCCTTTATCTCGACGAACTTCGCGCCCTGAACACATGGATCTTGCGTGAGATCAACAAGATTCCCGTCGAACAACGGGTGCTGGTCACCAGCCACGATGCATTCAACTACTTTTGTCAGGCCTATGGGATGAAAGCGGCAACTCCGGTTGGTTGGTCGACCGGCAATGAAATTGGTGCTGGCATCACACCGGAACGGCGTCAGCAAACGGTTGATTCGATTCGTCAACATCACGTCAAAGCTATTTTCGTTGAGACATCGGTGAACCCGACTATGGTCCGCGAGATCGCTCGTGAAGCACACGTCGAGATTGGTGGCGAGCTTTACTCTGATTCGATGGGGGCTGAAGGAACCGCCGGAGAAACCTATATTGGGATGATGCGAGAAAACGTGATTACCATTGTTCAGGCACTCCGGTAGAAAGAAACCTCAGCGGTCCGACCATGCGAATTGTCATCGCTACCCTAAGTGCCGTCTTGATTCTGGGCATCACGTGGCTCTATCAACAGACGTTAGCAGAGAACCAGCTTCCTGTCCGTAATGTGGAAGCGGAACGAATCGCTGAGAGCTATCACCTGCAAATCACTGCGACTTTCAACGCTGGTATTGATCCCTTCGCAGAGGACGTTTCGGACGCGGCGTCCCTCACCGTCTCGTATGAGGGACAGCCGGTTTATTCCGTGAACCAGCCGATCGCCGCCGGGGAAGTGATCGAGTGTGATCTGGAACTTGAGCTTCGCCCCGGACAGAATGAATTCCTGGTGCAGATGAGCCCGGCAAACGCTTCCGATTCCGTTCCTAAGGCGGTTCAAGTCGAACTCTTTCGCCGGGGATACGATCAGGCAATCGAAAGCCGCACCATTTGGGCCGGTGCCAGTGAAAGCTTAGTCGTCGGTCGCGTTCCCTTCGAGGTACCTGAACGGGCGGTTCAAGAATAGCCAGCGACCACAACCTATGATCACCAGCCAAGAACTTCCCGAATCGATTGAACCGACTACGCCCGCTATCTCGGTCGAACATCTGACAGTCAGCTATGGTGCCGTACCCGCATTGCTGGACGTCTCGTTTTCGATTCCTCAGGGTCAGTTGGTTGGAATTATTGGACCGAACGGATCTGGGAAATCGACGCTTGTGAAAGCCATTTTGGGCTTCCTTCGTCCTGATATCGGCAGTGTCCGCATCTTTGGGACATTGGTTGAACGAACTCGCAAGCTAGTCGCTTACGTCCCTCAGCGTGGTAGTGTCGACTGGGATTTTCCGGTGACGGTTGAGGAAGTTGCCATGATGGGACGCTACGGCAACATCCCTTGGTGGCAGTGGGGTGCCTCGAAACATGATCGCGAAATCGTCGAAGAGGCGCTTTCCATCGTCCGGATGTCGGACTTTCGGAAACGTCAGATTGGTGAGCTTTCCGGCGGTCAGCAACAGCGGGTCTTCATGGCCAGGGCGTTGGCTCAAGGTGCCCGCGTGGTGCTGCTAGACGAGCCGTTTGCTGGTGTCGACGCCGCAACCGAACGGGCGATCTTAAACGTGCTGGAGAGTGCGAAAAAGTCGGGCCGAACACTGGTGGTCGTTCATCACGATCTAGCCACGGCTGCTGAATTCTTCGATTCGTTAATTCTGCTGAAGCAACGCCTATTCGCCTTCGGGACACCTGCTCAAGTACTCCAACCAGAACTGTTAAGCGAGGTCTACGACGGCCACGTCCGCGCCTTCGAACATTTGAACCGCGTGGTTCAGGAGAAGGCGAAGTAGTGGATACTTTCTATCAGCTATTTGTCGAGCCGTTTGTTGGCAACAGCTACCTACTGCGGGCGATCGTGGCGGGATGCCTGGTCGCGATCTCCTCAGGCGTGATTGGCTGTTTAATCATCTTGCGCCGGATGGCGTTTCTGGGAGATGCGATTTCGCACTCGATGCTCGCGGGCGTGACCGGCGGTTACTTATTGATGAAGGTGCTTTATGGCCGCGAAGCTCACTTTGCCGCAATGATTTTGGGCGCCTTGATCGCCGGTTTCACCACGGTGATGTTAGTGAGCTTTGTATCGCGGGTCTCGCGAATTAAGGAAGATACAGCGATTGGGATCATGTACACCGGTATCTTCGCGTTCGGTGGAGCACTCGCAAGCATCTTCTCCCACTACATCCATCTCGACCTCTTTCACTTTGTGATGGGAGACGTGCTGGCCGTTGATGCGGAACGACTATGGATGATGGCTGGAGTCACGGCGATTGTGCTGTTCGTAATCATACTGTGGTATCGCCAATTACTGCTTACGGCATTTGATCCGATCATGGCGACATCGATTGGCCTGCCGGTGCTATTGATTCATATTTTGATGACGACCTGCACATCATTGGTGGTCGTTAGTGCCGTGCAAATTGTGGGTGTAATCTTGGTGGTCGGACTGCTGATCACGCCAGCCGCTACCGCCTATCTGCTGACGAATAGGCTAAGCCACATGATGATTCTGGCGGCATTGTTTGGTATCAGTAGCGTGGTTTGTGGCGTTTACCTATCTGTGTGGTTTAACGTCGCAACAAGCCCGCCCATTGTGCTATTCAGTACGTTCCAGTTCATGATGGTGCTAATTTTCTCGCCCAAGTTCGGGTTGGTATCTACCTGGCTGCGAAAGCGAGCTGCGATTCCGCATACGTTGGCGGAGGACATCCTCGGCTGCATGCGTCGTGATCCGCAACATGCGACAAGCCTGAACACGATCATCGCAAACGTCCGTACCGATGGGCAAAGCCTACGAAAAACGCTTCAACGAATGATCGGCAACGGCTGGATCCAACCGCTGGAAAATGACGACTATTTGCTGACTGAAGCCGGCAAGCTTGAGGCACGGCGTTTGATGCGGGCTCACCGTATCTGGGAAGCTTATCTGGCCCGGCTTGGAACACCAAGCGATCAGATCCACGACAAGGCCGACCTGTTAGAGCACGTGCATGACGAAGCCGCGGTCGATTACCTGGACGATCGTTTGGGTCACCCGATCACCGATCCGCATGGTCAGGAGATCCCCGAAGACTTTGTGCACCTGGTACCAGGGGAAGAAGTTCACGCGAGTCTGCTGCGTGAAGGGCACATCGCCGAGGTTACGCATATTTCCCATCAATCGAATGCTGGCGTCGCGATCGGTGACACGTTGCTTACCGGACCACGGAAGGATAACGAGCAGATCTGGACATTCGACGTCAACGGTGACCACCAAATTGATCTCGATCACGATCAAGCGGACGCGATTACGGTCCGCTTGATCAAGACGTCGATCTCATCCAATTAAGGGCGAGACGTTAAACTTTCGGCGACCACCAACCATCGAGCTTCTCGCGAAGCTTCTTGGCAACGTCGGGATGATCGCTGATCACGTTCTTCTGCTCTTCAGGGTCGGACTTTAGATTGAATAAAGCCGGTTCCTTCGGCCCGTACTCGCCTTCTTCCTGGCCGGTGGGAACAATTAACTTCCAATCGCCATCGATCACCCAGCGATAAAAGAGTCCTTTCTCTGGACTGCGATAGTCGGGGATATCGTGGGCGTAGATTTCTCCAAAGATTGCTTGACGCTTGGCAACCGCTTCCGGGTTGAGAAGATTGATCCCAGGGAAATTGTAATCGGTTTGAATTCCAGCAGCGGCTAAGATGGTAGGAACGACATCGATACTGCTTGCCAAATCTGTCGTATTTTCCGACGGTTTCGCATGACCTGGGTAACGAATCATGATTGGCGTTCGTGTACCACCGTCGTACACGGAACGCTTGCCGCGAGGTCCGCCGATGGCGCCCCCTCCGACATCGGATCGCTGCGTCCAGCCGTTGTCGCATAGGTAGATAACAATCGTGTTGTCTGCGACCCCCTTCTCTTCCAGGTGATCGAGTACCTGGCCACACGTTTCATCCCACCAATCGCACATGGCAAAATACTTTGCGACGGGAAGCGGGCGTCCCTCGGCTTTGTATTTCTTCAGAATGCGTTCCGGCGGATCGTGCGGCAAGTGAGGCATCATTGGCGCATACCAAAGGAAGAACGGCTTGTCCGCGGCGACGCTCTCGTCGATGAAATTCATCACCGGTTCCATCGTCTTACGGCCAATCGTCAGGCCGACGTCGCCGTGCCGCCCCCCCTTGGTGACGTCGCCATGGGTCATACCCGCAGTGAAACCACCGCTGCTGGGATTACCTTCCCACCACTTCCCTGACTGGAAGCTGACATAACCGTGCCGACCGAGAATCTCAGCCAGCCGAGGGTTCTTCATAAAGCGATCGACAAGGACGGCTCGGCCTTCCTTGGTTCGCTTCCCCTCGCGCGGGTCATTGCCGGTGATGCCATCCTGGTGTGGATATAGCCCAGTGAAAAGGCTCGCAAGCGACGGACGACAAAGTGACGTCGGAACGTACCCTCGCTGGTAGACCATCGATTGCTCTGCCAAGCGATCAATATTGGGAGTCTGAATGGCTTCGTGTCCCTGGAATGAATAATCGTTCCAGCGTTGGTCATCGGACAGAAGAATGACCACATTCGGACGATCCGCGGCTGCCGATGGTCGTTCGTTCGCGGCAAAGGCAAGCACCGCTGTAGCGGCTATCAGTAAATTACGAATCATGAAAGGTTCCTACAGGAAGGAGTGGTAGGTGAGTCCGAGGTGGGAACTTAGTTCTTGGCGTCTCTCTGGCGAATGACGCTTTCGGGAAATTCAGCTGCATCGGAGCCTGATTCGCGGCGAAGGTTCGCTCCATTGCCACGTTTGGCCCCGAAGGGAACTTGCATGGCGTTGCGTTGAGCAAGTTCTTTATTCAACGCATTGCGCATATCGCGGACGGTGCTTTGCAAGCCTGGCTCGTTGATCAAATTGTGCATTTCATGCGGGTCATTTTCGAGATCGTATAGTTCGTCTGTATCCCAGATGCCGTGATACTGGATGAACTTATACCGTTCGCCACGCAAAGCGAACATGGTCGGCGTGTGCGGGAAGTTCCATTCCCAGTAGTATTCATAGAGCAAATTCTTACGCCAATCTTTCGCTGCCTGGTCGCCGTTGGCTACTTTCACAAAGCTCATTCCATCCATTTGCTCTGGCGTCTTGATTCCGGCCAAATCGAGCACGGTCGGTCCGATATCGATGTTGGCGACAACGGCCGTCTCAGTAGCGTCCTTGGGAAAGTAACCCGGTCCTTCGACCACCAGGGGAACCCGCATCGACTCTTCGTAGGCATTTCGTTTATCGATCAAACCATTCTCGCCGAATAGAAAACCGTTATCGCCCATCAACATCACGACCGTGTTTTCTTCCAGATTGTGATCTTTCAAATACTGTCGCACACGACCGACGCTATCATCGACGGCGTTGATGCAGCGGCAGTAGTCTCGATAGTATTCGGCAATGTCGAGCGAGGAGTGATATGGGAAATCAACGCCATGCCAACTGTTGCGCTGATTTTTAACCCACATCGGCTTACCTTCGTAGTTTTCCTGGGTGTTGGCCTGGGAAGCTGGCGGCTCGATTTTGACGTCCGAATACAAGTCTTTGTGTCGTTCTGCGGGATGAAACTGGGCGTGTACTGCTTTGTGCGAGAGATACAGGAAGAAGGGATCTTTCTCTTTGTCAATCGTATCCAGCCAATCAATCGCGTAGTCGGTTAGTTCGTCGGTGATGTAACCCTTTTGCGGAACCGACTTGCCGTTGACGTTAAGTGTCCACTTTGGACCTGGTGGATAATAATGCCCCTGCCCGCGGAAGCTGACCCACTGATCGAAGCCTGGACGGGGTTCGTCGGTACCACCTCCCATGTGCCATTTGCCAAAGAAGCCGGTCTTGTAGCCAGCCTTTTGAAGGTACTCCGGGAAGAAGACGACGTTCGACAAATCGGTATTGTTGTTGTCGACCACGTGATGCTTATGCATATACTGGCCGGTCAAAATCGATGCTCGACTCGGAGAGCAAAGCGAGGTCGTTACGAACGCATTGGTGAAGTTGGTCCCATTCTTGGCCATCGCGTCAATATGCGGTGTCTTTAGAAATGGATGTCCCAAGCATGCGGCAGCATCGAAACGCATGTCGTCGATCAAAATAAAGACAACATTCGGCGCACGTCGAGAGTCTTGGGCGTAAGCTTCTGGTGGAAACAATCCGGCTAAGCCGAACAATAAGAAAGACAAGCCCAGCACAGCCCAAGATCGGACCAACCGAGTACAACGAGCCGAGGAGGCCCTGCGAGACCAGCAACAAGACAATGACATACGGCAATCTCAAGGAGGGGTGTCTAAGGAGAGTCATTACGCCAATGGGACGCAACAGTGGCTCTAGTATCGACAAACTCGCCTTGCCGGTCAACTTTCCCACATTGCGGCCTCGTCGGGAAACGATTACACAGAAACTTTTAGGCGAAAAGTAGCCTCGTCCCTACCGACCCTCGATCGACCGGTCCCCTTAGCCCCACTCGCTCCGCACCCTTTCACCTAAACTACGGAAAACATTTACGTGAGCAGCAAGATCGCCCCCGGCGCCCCTGGAATTGAACCGCGATGGACAACCAGCGCTAAAGAAGGAATCGGCACGGCCTATCACACCAGCTCGCAGGTTTGGTACACGGTAAGCCATGGGATCATCAACGAAATCTATTTTCCCCACGTCGATTCCCCGAACACGCGTGATCTGCAATTCTTGATCACCGATGGCGAGTCCTTTTGTCATGAAGAACGCCGGGACTTGATTCACAAAGTTGAGCGTCCCGAGCCCGATGCCCTGCTCTTTCGTCTAACGAATACCGATCCCGACGAGCGATATCGCCTGGTCAAAGAAGTCTTGGGTGAACCGCATTCGTCGGTCGTGTTGATGCATGTGCGTCTGGAGATCCTCGACAATACGCTGAGCGACAAGTTAAAGCTCTACGTGTTGCTGGCACCCCACATCAAGAATACAGGTGAACACAACTATGCCGGATGCAAACACATTGGTGGCTATCACTTGTTGTGTGCCGAGCGAGACGATATTTACCTGGCATTGGGCTGTAGCTGCGACTTTACCAAGCGATCAGTCGGATACGTCGGGTACAGCGACGGCTGGCGCGATCTGATGGACAACTTCCAAATGGATTGGCAGTACCACATCGCCCGCGATGGCAACGTGGCTTTGATGGGAGAAGTCGATCTCTCGAAGGGCCACGAATTCACCGTCGGCGTCGGGATGGGATTCAGTTGCCAAAGTGCCGCGACCCAGTTGCTGCAATCATTCGTCTATCCCTTTGATGTATCCCGTGAGAAGTTCATCGAGCAATGGAAGCGAACCAATAAGCCCAATGGGGTCACGCTCGATAGCCCCGCCACAAAAGATCTGTTTCGACTCAGCAAATGCATCCTACAGGCCCACGAGGACAAGACCTTTCTTGGTGCCAGCGTCGCGTCGATGAGTATCCCCTGGGGCGAGACGCAAGACGACGACAATCGTGGCGGTTACCATCTGGTTTGGGCTCGCGATATGGTCCACACAGCAACCGCGTTGCTCGCCTGTCGTGAGCATGAATCGCCACTGCGAGCGCTCATCTGGCTCTCCTGCGTGCAGGCCGAAGATGGAGGGATGCCGCAGAATAGTGAAATCGACGGCGAGCCGTACTGGCATGGTGTTCAACTAGACGAGATCGCGGCTCCGATCCTGTTGGCCTGGCGGCTCAAACAGGCCGATGCGCTGCAAGACTTCGATCCCTGGATTGTGATCCGCCGAGCGGTGCGTTTTCTGATTCTCAATGGTCCAGTCACCGCTCAGGAACGCTGGGAAGAGAACGCCGGTTACTCGCCTTCGACACTGGCAGCGACCATCGCGGCGACGATCTGCGCGTCCGATTTCGCTGAGGCCTGCAATCATGAGGAATTGGCCGACTTCCTCCGCGATTACGCCGACTGGCTAGTCGCTAATTTGGAAGCTTGGACGGTTACCTCATGCGGCGAATTAGTTCCCGAGAAACCACGCCACTATGTTCGTATCACGCCAGAAACGCCTTGTCCCGGCTCAGTCGCCGCAGATCCGAACAG
This sequence comes from Blastopirellula marina, assembly GCF_002967765.1. Classification (NCBI taxonomy): domain Bacteria; kingdom Pseudomonadati; phylum Planctomycetota; class Planctomycetia; order Pirellulales; family Pirellulaceae; genus Blastopirellula; species Blastopirellula marina. The sequence goes on from NZ_PUHY01000001.1 coordinate 240,297, forward strand.
TGCGATGGTGGAAGTGAAAAATGGTGGCGGTACGCACCCGGCCCGCAATGTGGTGGACGCAGGGTTTCTTGATTTAGTACGTCTTGGTATTCGTGCAGCGAACGATCCGGTGATCATGGATTCCGTCGAAGTTGTCGATGCCATCCTGAAGCGTGATTTACCACAAGGTCCATGCTGGCGACGTTACAACCACGATGGGTACGGCCAATATCCCGATGGCCGCGCCTTCGACGGCACCGGCGAAGGTCGATCTTGGCCACTTCTAACTGGCGAACGTGGCCACTACGAACTTGCCATGGGACGCGATCCAGTGCCACTTGTCAAAGCGATGGAAGGGTTCGCCAACGAAGGAGGTATGCTCTCGGAACAATTGTGGGATGACGATGACCTTCCCGATGGCAGCATGAAGTTTGGCGAGCCCAGTGGCGCCGCCATGCCGCTATGTTGGGCGCATGCCGAGTACATTTGCTTAGTGCGAAGCGCCCACGATGGCGTTTGTTTCGATCGGATTGAACCGGTATTCCAGCGATACGCGGTTAGCGACACACCAAGCCACTTTGAGATTTGGACATTCGCTCATCAGATCCAGCGTTTAGCCGAAGGGAAAAAGCTGCGAATCATCTTAGATCGTCCCGCTTTGGTGCACTGGAGTGAGGACGAATGGGAGAACAAGAAGGACATTCGAGCCAAGAAGAATGCCCTCGAACTGTACTACGTCGATGTGCCGCTCCATCAACACCAAAGCGGCACTCAGATCGTATTCACTTTCTTATGGACCGACGATGAAAAATGGGAAGGCACCGATTACCGGATTGAGGTCTCGTAACCGATTCCGTGTTTCCCATCTGCTTTTGTCTTTAGAGCTGGATGTGGGAAGATTCGTCCCACATCCGGAAGCCGCCAATGAAGGCGTTTCCGTTCGCGCAGACGGTAACATTTTCCGGAAGGTCGTCCATTGATTTTGCATTTCCTCCACCCAGAACAACATATTCCGGTTCGAGCGCAGCGGTTAGCATTCGGATGGCCTCGTTGACCTCCGCACGCCACTTCTTCTTACCAAGTTCGTCACGGCCCTTCTGACCCACATACTCCTCAAACGTTTTTCCCTTCTTGTAGGGCAGATGGGCAAGTTCCATCGGCTGGAGCACGCCTTCGATGATCATGGCCGAGCCTAGTCCGGTTCCAAGACCCAGAAACAACATGCGTCCTCCCTTATAATCGCCGAGGGCCTGCATTGCCGCGTCGTTGACAACCTTGGTCGGCTTTCCAAATGCTTCTGCGAAGTCGAAACCTTCCCAGCCGCTGCCTAAATTGTGTGGGTCTTTCATGACCTTTCCCCGCAGTACCGGGGCAGGGATACCGATCGAGATCGCATCGAACGACCAATCGGCCGTCGCTTCTTTGACCTTATCAACCATATCTTGAGCGGTAAGATTCGGGCCGGACGCAAATTTCCTACGTTCGTCACAATCGGACCGGAGAAACTTGACGTTGCTTCCCCCCACGTCTATTGAAAGGATGATCATTTCTTCACCGTCGTGGCATCTTCTAGGATGAATATGGTATCGTGTGAATCTCTTCGCACGACACGTGGACAGTCGTTTCTTCGACGTACCATCGTCGCCGAATATTGTTGTTTAGGGAATAACAAAAGGAAAGGATAGCACCTGATGTCGACCAATCCGGCCAAGCAATTTTATGATCGCATCAGCCACGTCTACGATTTAATCGCGGATGGCGGCGAACACCAGGCACGCGAGCAGGGTTTGAAGGTGCTGGATGTACAAGAAGGAGAGACCGTACTGGAGATCGGATACGGCACCGGAAACTCGGTGATCGAGTTGGCCAAGAGCGTCGGTCCTTCGGGCGAGGTCCTGGGCATCGACATCTCGAAAGGGATGCAGGAAGTTGCCCGAAAAAAAGTGAAGGAAGCGGGCTTTAAGGATATCGTTTCGCTGTTGATCGGTGCGGTCCCTCCCCTCCCCTTCGAGGACGACTCATTCGATGTCGTCACGATGAGCTTCACGCTCGAGCTGTTCCCGCTCGACACCATTCCCACCGTTCTAGCGGAATGCCGCCGCGTATTGAAGCCTGGAGGCCGGCTGGGCGTCGTCAGCATGGCAACCGTCGCCGAGGGTGACAAAGCAAGCAGCCTCGAAAAGACGTATGTGTGGATGCATACCCATTTCCCACACATCGTCGACTGCCAACCGATCGCACTCGAACAGTTCGTCACCGACGCCGGCTTTAAGCTCGACAAGCAGGAACGTATCGATCTGTTTACCATGCCGGTGGCCATCGTGGTGGCCTCGTGATCTTTGAGAAAACTCTTTTGTGATGATCTAGACATCGTTGATCGCATTATGAATGTGCGATCAGTAACTGTTCAGACCAGACAAATCTTGGCCGCCGTCATTTGACGGACGAAGTACTACCAACATAAAAAAAGCCTGGCAACGAGCAAACGTTGCCAGGCTTTTTCTATACCTCATTTGACGCTGCTGCGTCTGACTTAAGATTCGTTCCACTCTAACCCGTAGAACGGAAAGACGGGCTCGGTGAATTCCCAGATAACGCGACCATCGTCGGTGCGGAACACCCGAGGGGCATCAAATTCAATGCGTTCGCTGGACATATTTAAGGCACGAAGCAAATGTCCCCGCTCGTTCTTGGGGAGATCGCTGCGACTGGTGATATCTTGACGGATTTCATCCCGCGTTCCTTCAAACTTGAGCGACTTAACTTTGCCTACATTGTCCAAATAGCTAACCTGGGCCTGAAATCGGTTATCGCCAAGTGATTTAATGCTTAGCGAATCGAATGACGACCATTGCGACGGATCATTCGTGGAAGCTGACTGGTTATGCTTATCCATGTTGGGCTTGCTGGCCGTGCGGGTCATCGGGATGTCATGCTCTGCCAAGGTGACCATTGCATTATGTGTCTCCGCGTCTCGCTGATAACTCAGTTTGACCTTACTGCCAGGTTTCGAGTCGCGTATTAGCGACATCAATTGACCTGGCGTGTAAAGCTTTTGATCGTCGTAGGTCATGAGAACATCTTTCGCTTTTAGGCCAGCCTGATCGGCTGGTGATCCTGACGCAACGTCTTGCACCATAACCCCTTGAAGGTGCTCGACTTCATCACGTAGGTGAGCGAAGAACCCTTCGTGTTGTGGTCGGACCGTTACGCCTAGGTAGGTCGCTTTCTTGACTTGTTCTTTCTGCACCGAGGCCTGCGTGTGGGAATCGTCTTTCACTTCCGTCCTGGTCCCAGAATCGTTGCTGGCCTTACTGTCCTTCTTCTTGGCACTTGCTAGATCGGCAGACATACCGAGGATTGCAACGCTAAGCACGCCTGCCGAGATCGCTTGTAAACTCTTCATCTTGATACTCCTTTGTCGAGGGGTGAATTACTGCTGACGGTTAATGCGCCCGCACAACGACGGCGCGAGCGTTCAACCGAGATCAGAGGGACCTCCCCATTCGCCTCTGCGTGTTAGAAAAGCAAAGGCCATACCAGGAGAAAGAGCTCATCCATAAAAAAACGCTTGCCTGGATATTCAGGCAAGCGTCACTGGTCTTCATGCAAAACAGATCAAACGAAACACATCCGTCTCGGTTGATCCTAGTTTCGTGCTATTCTGGCGAAGACGATTGTTCGAGGACTTGATCGGTCTCAGCACCTTCTGGACGAATGCTTTGGAAGTAACGACGAATCGTTTGGCGATGTCCCAGTGGAATTGATTCACTGTTGAGAACCGATTCGCTCATCGCTTCATACTCCTGGGCCTTTTCGCGATAGCTACGAACGGCTTCCTGTTCGCGAGCTGTCCCTTCTTCGGTTTCGATGTCGACGTCACCTTGGCCTGAGTCCTGCCCGGTCAGGTTCATTTGGGGATTGGTGTGTAACAGCGGAGTCTGATCGCCAGGAGCATTTTCGGTGCTGGCAGATCCCGCTTTCTTACCACCCTTTTTTGGGCTGGCCGATGGATTGTTACACTGTCCTTGGCAACTCGATTTACATTCGCTGAGGCATTGGCACTGCTTACGCAACAGATCGCTCAGCTTCTTGCGATTGCCCTGTTTCTTACATTCGCTCGCAAGCCCCTTCATGCCTTCTTTAAATTGGCTACGATCCCCTTGCGAAAGTCCGGAGCTGATCTGGCCCAAAGCTTCCTTCATCTGCTGACGCTTTTGACCACTGGGACCGCTATTCTGCTTCAATTCGTCTAGCTTTTCTGTGATCGCCTTTTCGGTCTTGCGATCGAGTTTGGGCATGTCCATCTTGGCGAGTTCTTCTTCTGCCTTTTCCATGTCCCCTTGGGCCATGGCCTTACCAGCGGCTTCCATTGCTTCGGACAGGGACAACACGTCACCGACCTTGGCCAGTTCATTGCCCATATCAGGCTCTAACTTGGCTTGCATCTCTTGCAACGAGGCTTCCATTTCCGAAAGCTTGGCGAGGGCTTCTTTAGGGTCTGCTGCCTCTTCCTTCAAAGCTTCCGTCTGCTGCATCAGCTCTTGGATGAGCTTTTCCAGTTCGGGATCTTTATGTTCCTTTTGGAAGTCTTCCAGTTCTTTGAGGTTCTCCGTTACGCGATCAGCAGAATCGAGAACCGTTTCATTCGGAGCCAAGGCAGCTTCGGCTTGCGATCGGACCGATGGCAAAATTACCAACAGCACCGCACCGATCCCCAAACACACTGCTAACGGAAACCATTTCGGTCGCGAGATCGGAGCGACCTTCACCGGATCGATGTTAGCCAGATGCTTTTGCGTATCTTCCAGCTGAAGACGATGGATAGGACCATCAGAGGATGTCTGCAGGAATCCAAGTGCCGTTTGTGTGCGATCTTTCAAATTGCAAACGTGATCAATCGCCGCAGCCGCTTCACGGATCGTGGCTTGGCGGATGAACGCGTAAAACAGCCCCAAAATTGGGCCGGCCACCAACGTGGCGACAACCCATCCCCAAGACCACTCGGCCTGGATCAGCCAGCGAACGGCACCGAGAAGGCAAGCCGCGATTCCACTGGATAGTAGCCCGTACGATGCACACTTCCACAATCGCTGCAGTTGTTGGCGATGACGGACGTCGAGAACACGCTGCTGAATCGGTGACATGATTGCATTTCCTAAATGGTGGGAAGCAATACCGCGTCTTGAAACAAACCCCTCTTAAGGAGTCAACATACCGCTATAGCTGGGAATGATCCAGTCAAATTCTTCTAATTTGCGCCTTGGGCTGGCTCCAAATCGCGAATCACGAGGTTACCAATTGCGCAGTTTACCACGGCAGCGTCATCTGACGCCTTGGCTCGAATGCTGATCGACCGAATTTTCGCGTTGCCAACCGTAAAACTATGAATGAGACGAAACGGCTGATTCTCGCCCCATGAGGATAGGCAGTGAATTTGACCACCGAGACGCACTAATCGGAGTCGTCCGACCGCGGAATTCTCCCGAATGGCCTCGTAGCCCAGCATCGAGCCATTCTGACCTGGTAGGTCCCCCCGGTAAGAAACCGCATTGATCGGGTCACCTTTCGCCGTGACTCCCACCGCGTTCTCGACGGACGAGTGCGCCGTATCGTCCATGTGAGCGACAAGCGAGAAATTGCAGCCCCAGCCACTACCGGGGCTCTTCAAATTTAGATCTTGGAAGTCGACCGTGATTTCAGTATCTCCAGTAAGCGAAACTGTCTTTTCTACACCGGGCCAGCGTCCCCAACTTCCACCTTGCTCGAGTTGAAGGCCAAGTTTGTCGTCAACGACCGAAAACATCCCAGCTGGTCCCAGCATCTTCAGGCCATCACTCTTCAGAGCTTCGTACGACTTGGCTAGGTTGACTTCCTGCGTTTGTCCAAACTCGGCTTGATAAGGAACCAGTGGACCTTGGCGGGAATAGGCCAATTGTTGATCTTCGACCTTAGGCAACGACTTCGGCCAATCTCCTCGATACTTCATGTTACGCACGCGAGCTTCCGTCTTATCGCTGTAGCGAAACAGGCCAAAGAAGCGTTCGTTCTTGGGCGTCGTAAGTTGTTGCTGCGCAACCTCTTTACCATTGACCTGAACCGTAAGTTTATCGCCTTGCACTGCGAGTCGAATCTTATTCCAACCGTTCTCGACTAGTGCCGGAGCGGTTTCGCTGAGCGGCGTTCGGTTGTCGACTGCGAGATCGCTTGTTTCCCAGCGAGCATCAGTCAACTGATGGGTCGCCACGCCATCTTTTTCCAGTAGAAAGGCAGTCCGACCTAGCGCAGGATGGATTTCAAACTGACCTGGTTCGTAAAACACTTCGTACTCAATTTCCCCGTCCTCGAGCATCGGACGGGAATACATCATCAAACTTTCTAGCGGCGAAGCGGATCGATCCTTGCGAAGATTCCCAAAGATCTCGCCATCCTTCTTGACGTAAGTGGCGTTGGCATTGTGGTCTTGCGAGTGCCAATCACTGTAAAAGTCGGATCGCCATGCCCACCAATTCGTCGACTCGATTAAATCGATTTCCTTGGGAATCTTTGGTTCGCCCACGATCCGCAGATTGCGCACCTCGAATGCGTTACGGGCCAAGTGCGATTGCAACACCACCCAGGGGTCCGGTGTACCGGGTAGCTTGTCTTCGTGGATCTTGACGCCGTTGGTATAGGTTGTGATCGTGTTGCCATCGACAACGATGCGAAACTTGGCCATTCCCTTCCAGTTCGGGATTTCCAGCTCGCTTCCCTCATCGGTCTGACCATGTCCGACAGTGATGACCCGGACCTTCTTGAGATCATACCTCGGTTCGGCAGAGCGTCGTCCGACCGAAATCACGCCTTCTCGATGCCCAAGTATCGATCGCTCGGCCAGGATCTCGTAACTGCCCGTAAGCGGTGACTGAAAGAACAACTGATTCCAAGTATCACCGGGTATCTGGGAAACAACACCAGGCTCGTAAACCCACTGCGAAAAGTGATAACCACGGCCGTGCATGTTCGCGGCGACATAGGGAACTTCACTCCACTGTGTCAGCCGCTTGTCGCTTTCACGAACCTCGTCGCCAAGTTGCGCGAACTCGATCGCACCATATGCGGCCTCAACCATCATTCGCCAGTGGGAATTCCCCGAACTTTTCTCGCCATCTCGTTCCTGATCGCGGAATGTACGGGCCAATGACATACCCAGCTTCCATACCTCGGGATGCTTTGCGTACTGGATCGCGAGCAGCAACTCAGGCATCCGCTCTGCCTCAGTGAGATCTTTGGATAATGGTTGTTGCAAATTCGCGAACAACTTTTGGTACTGGCTTCGGGCCGTTTCCCAATCATCCGCCTCTAAGGCGATGAGTGCGAGCAACACGTGCTTACTACGAGCAGCAACGTCTCCGGTGGGCTTGAGTGCGTCGACTTGAGATTTGAGTTGTTCGAGTTGAGAAAGCGTCCCCGCGAGATGCACCATTTCAACAGCTGGACTAACTAGATAGTCCTGCAACTCGATATTGCTCGAAACGGTGGCAACAGGGTAGTCAAAGTAGATTCTCCACTCTTGGCGATCTGCGTTAGGCAAAATCCAACGCGAGAGCAATTCGTAAGCGGCCTGATCATCGAGTTCTGCGGCCTTGGCAATCACTTCTCGAACCATCGCTCGTGCCAACTCCGGCGATGACAGCATCTCTGCCATCTTATGATCTGCATGCGTTAAAGGCTTCGTGGTCGCGAGAGACTCGCTGTTGATCAATTGCTTGGTGTCGGTAGGCCAATTACCACTCAAGGTGACGTTGCGCACCTTGCCTTCCATCTCCTTAAAGCGGTGAATGCCGAAGCGAGAATCGCCGAACTCAGCAACCGGTCGCTGGTAGACCGATTGGCCATTGATTTTGACGATCAGGTTACTGTTCTGAATTTGCAGTTCAGCCTGATTCCAATCGTTTTCTCTCAATGCAATGGAGTCAGCCTGGCAGTAAGCTTCCTCTTTGATCTGGTTTTGAGGATCGACCCAGTGCTTTTCCTCTTCGCTGGTCAACCAGTGCGACATCACCCCATCCGAGGTCAACAAGATGCCAATACGCCCGAAGGTTGGCGAAACGAGTGTCTTTTTAGGTTCGTAATAAAACTCGTAGCGAACGCTATCTCCTTCCTGAAGCGGACGCTGGTAAAACACCCAACTGTCGGCATCCTTCAGATCAGGAACGGCCCGACCTAACAGAATGTCGTCTTCCACCTTCCAATCAAATTCAGACGGTTCGCGTTGTTGGTCACGGGCGAGCGAACTGTTACTTGAGGTCGTCGGTTCAGCCATGACGTGATGCCGTGGCTGCGACTCAGAGAAGAACTCGGTGTTCCAACCATCCATCCGATTACCAGCGACCAGTTGAATTTCTTTCGGAACAACCGGATTTCCCGAGACTTGAAAGTTTTTGAAGCTGCCACTCTGACTTCCCGAGGTGACCAACATCAACCAGGGTGACGTACCGGCAAGCTTTTCTTCGTATACGACATAGCCGTTTGAGAGGAACTGACAAGTATCCCCTTGCCGACGAACGGTGAACCGCTCAAAACTAGGTTTGCCTTTGCTGTCGACCTGATTCCGCTGGAGTATCTCTGCCCCGGACGAGTAGACGACCAGCATTCTCCCCGAAGACATCACGTTGATGGTTGCCCCGCCGTAGCCGAATCCACCGGAAGTGGATGGACCGCCGAAGGCATCAAACGAGAATTCAAAATCACCCACGACCGGGAAGTTCCATTGGAGCCAACTTTGTGGAGGCCCTGTTAGTTGCGTGATTCGGTCCTCATGCTGAGCCCAAACGGCATTCTTAGGACGAACCAAAGGCGCTTGCAGCGTGGCCGGGCTCCAATGTTTCAAGTTGGTACCTGACCCTGATATTAGGCTAGAGCCGTCCTCGGCATCGAGTTTGGCATAGTAGGCCTCAGTGATGTATGACACCTGCGAACCGTTTTGTCCCAGGATCACGTCTCGAAATTTCGTAAATCGATCGGGGTACCCCTCGAAATAGATGCCCGTTTCCAAAGCGGCATAGTAGGCCAGAATAGAGTTCATGACACTCTTGTCTCGCTCGTTCGCTGGTTTGGAATGCTGCGACGCAATCTCGTCGAAGTAAACGGCTAAGTAGTCCTCAGCCGCAGGCTGATTGCTCCCGGCAATCAAGCAGAGGGCGTACAAATGATTCGCCCCCTCTATTCCTGCATCGAAGTGCTGCTGAACCGTTTGTGTGAGCTCGTCCAATCGATCCGCAGATTTCGCAGCGGACACTAGCTCGCTGAGATTGGAAAGCATCGTCGCACCATGGAGTGGCTGGATATCAAATTCCTTCGTGACGAACTCGGCTGGGACACGAAACGGTGTCACGCTTTGCAAGACGCTCCGAAAGGTCTTGCGTTCTGGTGTCGGGAGCGTCCACTTGGCCCATGCTTTGTAGCGATTTTCCGGACTTAACGAGCGGGTGTAATCAATCGCTGATTCTAACGATTCTTTGAACGATGGAGTTCCGTAGTTGGTCACTTCGAAATCGTAAGCGCGGCCCATAAAATCGAGCGAGAGATCGCCAGCCCCGATCCGGGCTGCCTGATCGGCAAAGTTCATTAAGTCCTGCCGCTGCATGTACATGCCATAGTCGCCGCCGTATCGGCTGTAGGCGACTTGGCGTGCTACTAACAAGTTGTCGAAATGTTCTTGAACGGCTTGCGGGTTACCATGTTTCATGGCGTATTCGCACACTAGTTCCGACAACTTATCCGACACATACGTACCTAAATTGGTAGAGGTCGTTTCCTGGCTCGATTTGGCTGCGAGCTTAATGATCGTGAAGGCGTTTTCGCTGAGCTCTTCTTGCTCGATCGCCGGTAGTGCAATGTGACAGGCTAATTCTATGGAATCGCTGTTGGTCGCCGTGATTAGCTGGGCAACGATTTCGACCAAGTGCTCGTTCGCCGCAGGAAGATCGCTGCGAGCCATCGCCATCTTGCCGAGCAAAATCTCGAACATCAACGTGTTGGTCGACTTCTTTTTTCGACTTTCGACCTCCGATCTTAGTTCGTCCATCTTACCGGCGGACTTCGCAGCACGGATTAAATGATCGGCCAAGCATTCGACCTTGGTGTCGTTCGTCTTCCGTGCCACTGGGTAGAGGAAACACTCGTTGCGACGCGATTCAGGTAGAACCACTCCGCGCAATACCTCGTACGTCGCCTCATCGGGATACATCGTTCCTTTCCAAAGCTGCACCACAGCAATTGTCTTGGTCGAAATCGCTTGTAGCATTGCATCAGCTTGGGAGGAAGATCGCACGATTCCCGAGCTCGTGCGAATCACTGAAGGGGCAGAGAGTAACCGACTATTGCTACTAGTCGAAGGAGCATCTGCCACAGGAATACCTGCTTTGAGGGATTCGAGGAGGGCATCGCGCGAAAGCTGGGGCATGTCGTTCTCAGCCGCCTGTTTGGCAACAGCGATCGCGGTTTGGAACTGCGACAATACTAGCGGCGGTAAGAGCGTCTTTTCGCTGGCATTTCTGCGTGCCGATTCCGGCCGTTTCGTAACCAATGCCAGAAGTTCTTCCCAGCTATTCTCAGCTTCCTCGCGATGCTTCATCTTCAAAACATGGTCACCATACGCGTACAAGTACGCCATCATGGTCGTATCGTCTGATTGCAACCGCGCGGCGGCCAAGCTGCGATCGGCGAATAGCTTACCACCATCCTTCCATGCTTGATCTTCCGTGATCCGTTTCGCTGCCAGCCAAAGTGGCAAGGAACACGCGGCAATTCTTCGCTCCGACACGCTGGGACGCTCAGTATCTTCCGGAGTGGGAAGCGGGTTTGCATCCAGCAGCGATGCAAGTTGCTTAACCGTTTCATCCATTCCAGGCAACTCTTTATCCTTTTGTAGTATCAGTAGGAGTACTGGAATGGAGATATCATCAGGGCGTTCTGTTCGGAGTTCGATCAAGCGCTTCTCGAACGCAGTTGCCATCTCGTCGTCTTTACACAGTTGCAGTACTAAGTTGACGAGCGAACTTGTGATCTCTGCCGTTCCCAGCTTGTCGGGTGTCGGAATGGAAAGCATCAAGTCCAAAGCAGGAACTTCGGGAGAGTCGTTTGGATCAGCCGTGAGTAGCAACTTCGGATCGAACTTGGCGTCCGACTTAGTCATTAGTTCGATGGACTGTTCGATTCCCTTTTTCGCTTGCTGCTCGTAATACTCAACTTGCCGACCACGATAGGCTGCGGCGTTTTCCAGTTCGTCCCTCTTTGCGATCATTTTTTGATAGAGCCGCATCGCGTCGATCGGGCAATTAAGCGTGCGAAGTTGTTCGGCGCCCCAAAGGTAATTCTGAGCCCGCGAGTCATCGACATACGCCTGATTGCTAACGTTCGTATTGACGTTATCAACCGATTTCATAATCAACTCTTTGGCCTCTTCGATTCGATCACGCTCTTTGTAAAGCGTGATCAAACGCGCCAACGGCGAGTAACGAATACTCGAAGTGAACGTTGTTTGTGGCCGGTCGTTCGCTTCTTGATAGAGTTCGAGACACTCGTCCTCCATTTCGCCAATCTCGAACGCCAACTGACCGACCAGCCAACACGCGGTACCCGACATCTTTTCCATCGCTTTCTCGTTTTCCAAGAGCGACTTGAGCTGCTTGCGGGCGGCATCATTTTTGCCACGGGTCAGTTCGATTTGCGCGAGCAGTGCTTGGCCACCGTACCAATCACCGTTATTGCTGATCGATTGCTTCACCATCTGTTGAATGACCGTCAACTTTGGTGAATCTTTTAAACTCGTTAGCAGTTCGGTCGTAGTCGAGCGGACCGTCCCGTTGCTACTAAAACTGCGAATTTGGTGAAAACCAAACCAAGGATCCGCTTTCACCTGATTCGCCGTGGGAACCAATGACTGGCGCGCGAGTGCGAAGAAGCGATCGTTTTGGAAGATTTGTGGCGTCGCATTCGAGAGCAACTGCGAGCGATAATTCGGAAAGTCATCGTAAACTTTCTCGAGCAGCTTGAGACCGACTTCGCTATCGGCATCCTTTCGCAACACCTGCTGCGCGATATCTAACACATAATGTGGCTGCGAGATTTGTCGCGAATCGACATCGACCAAGACATTCGCGAGATCATCTAAGCGATTTGCGGATTGGAATGCCGATCGGATGCGGGATAGTTCCCGCATTAACGTTTGCGGCTGCTCCTTCAGAATAATCAGGTACTGATCGCAGGCCTCGCTCCGCTTGTTGGTCGATTCCAAAGTCTGGGCAAGCTGCATGCGAAGGTCGACCGCTTTAGGCTGAGCAGAGACCGCCTTTTCCAGCAGTGGTAGTACTTTCGACCGATCACCCGTCGCGTTGAAGAGTTCTGCCAATTCCTGATAAAAACGAGGCGAGTTTGGGGAACGTTCAATGCGTTCTTCCAGATCCTCGATCATTTGTTCAAGCTCACCTGCTTGCTGCAACACCTTAATCGCCTGGCTACGAACAGCAGCGTCACGCGATGCATTGGAGGTCCTAACATTGCCAAGTGAGGGAACGGTCGTTCGCCGCAATAGCAAGCGAGCCGCTTGTTTGGCCTGATCGGCTTTTCCCTGTGATTGGTACATCCGCATCATCGACGCCAACGCTTGTGGATCGTTGCCGATGGTACGCTCGGCGCGAGCCAGGATCGCGTCGCTCAGATCGTTCATGCCCAATCGCTGCATGGTTTGGGCAAGTTGAATCTGCATCTGGCTGTCGAGTCGCATGCCAAACAACGTTTCGGCGGCTTTTCTGGCTCGGTCGAAATCTCCTAGACGTTCCGCCGCGCGGAGCGCGATCAACTCCCTTTCTTGCAGAATCGCAGGATCAAATGACTCGACTGAATCAGCTAATTTCATCGCCTCGTCGAAGTTATCACGATTGAGATGAAGTTGAGCGATTTGCAGTTGAAAGTCGGCCTGGTCTGGGAATTGTGCCGCGGCTTTGGTCACTAAATCCAAGACTTCTTCCTGATGACGCCCCCAGTACAATACCTGAGCGAGGATTAGCTGATGATACGGCCGCCGGGCATCCTCGGTCTGTTTAAGATGTTGCTCGAGTAAATCAGCCAAACGTTGATCATCGCCGTTTTGCTTGAAGACCTCGAAACACTCACGCAGGACTTGAACCACCGAAGTCGGAACCAGCGAATCCTCGAAAAGGGTTTCGACTTGAACGTAGTTTGCATTCGATCCGTAGTACGTCTGCACACCGATTCGGCGCTGAGCGGTGTTGCTGCTACTGGTGACTCGCCTTCCTGGCTTTTTCGCAGCCTGCTCTCGTTCGAGAATGATTTCTGTCACGGAAAGATCGAGATAAGAAAGTAATATCTCCTCGATCTCTTCATCTTCCTTCGATGGGGCGAGCCTGCCAATCCATTGAATGATCGGATAGACGGACGTACGCGTGATCGGGGTTCGTGAAGTACTACCTGAACTGGCTGAAGGATCATCTTCGGTGAGCTCTTTCTTCGCAGCAGCCAACCACTGCTCATAGAATTCAGGAATTCGATCGTACTTGTCTTCCGATTGAAGCAGTGAAATCGTGCTCATCAACTCTTGAGCGGATTCTGCTTCCGCCAGACCTGCTTCAAAGATCTCGTCGGCCTTTGCATCACGGTTGGCCAAACGAAGTTCGGAAGAAACGACCGTCATAAACGCTCTTCCGCTGCGATAAACACCTTGGAGCAATTGGTAGGAACTTCCTACGCGGATATAAGCTTGGCCATTCGAGGCGTAAACAATCTGCGATCCTGCCGCGACTTGCGGAGCTTCCTGTTCACCCAATTGCTGATAACACTCCAGCATCAGATCAACATCTTCTTCGCTGAGTGGGTCATTGGGCGTCTGAGCGATTTCTTCATTCGGGTTCTGCGACGGTGTTCGATGCCGCATGCGGAGGCTCGATAGAAAGAACGTCTTATCTTCTTGGTTGCCTTCCTTCGCAAGCGATTTGGCGATCTCAAAAATATTTGCGCCATCGGTTCGCAAATTGCAGACATACAAATAGTCCCAAATCGTCGCATGGGACGCATCTTCCGCCTTGGCCCGCTGTTCAAGCGAGGCGATCATATCCTCTTCGGCAGTCCCCTGTTCTTCCTTATTTTCTTGATCTTGCTCGTGCAGATACTGCAAGATCCACCCATACGCGGCCATACGAGCATGCCCGAAAACATCCGGCGTCCAAATACGAGCCCGGTTTGCGGTCGTCGCGTAAACTTCTTGAGCGGTCGTTTGATACCCGGTTTCTTGCCGGATCTGGTGGGCCATACTGAATAGCTGATACGGGCTGTAGCGATCTTGTACAGTGGTAGTACGTCCCTGGAGGTTATTCGATCGAGCTCGTCGGCGTTCTTGTTCAACTCGCTCTTTCGCTTCGATACCCAATGAATCGTGCGGTAGTTCCAGTTCCAGTAAGCTGCGGAATCGTTTTTCCGCTTCTTCGTCCTTGTCCATCTGAGCCAAGGCAACGCCACTGCGATAGAGAACTTCCCAATTGCTTTGGTTTTGGCCCAACAGCGGTTCAGTAATTTTGACGACTGATTCATAGTTGCCCTGGGACAACAAGGAATCCAACGAAGTAAGGAGCCGCTTCGGATCCTCCTCCCGCCGAGTAAGTCGCAGATATATCTGACTCGCCTCGTCCGTGCGGCCAACCGTCTGAAGCATCATGGCCAGCGGAAACTCGGTTTCGTGACCGGGGGCAATCGCGACCAACTGCTGCTGATAGTCAATCGCCGCGTCCATATCGCCAGACGATTCGCACAACTTGGCAAGTTGTTGCAGAAGGTTCGTATCGCGCGTGTTTTGGCTGAGTAAGCTCTCTAACTCCATCCGCGCGGCCCCAGTATCGCCGATCGATTGATAGGCCTGAGCAATGCAAATCGTCATCGCGCGGCGTTGGTCTTCGGAGCGACGATTCGTTTCGAGGCGTTCGATCAAAGCATCGAACTCATTCAACTGGTCATATAGCGGGACCAGCTTGGTCACGAGAGTCGTCTTATCTTCCAATTCCTCTGTTTTATCGAAGGCCCGCCAATAGAGCTCGATGGCCTCGCGTGTTTTGAACTGATCGCCCAAGGCAGTGCCGAGAGCCATGATTAAGGAAGGTTCGTTCGGGTTGATCCGAACGGCTTTACGAAGCGCTTCCAAACCTTCTTCGGTTCTGCCGAGGCGAAAGCATGTTTGGGCATAGAATTGATAATGTTCCGTGTTCCCCGGTGCCGAGCGGATCAACTCTTCGGCGGCTGCAAGCGCGTCGTCATGTCGGCCCATGACAAGTTCTAGGCGAACGACGCTCATCAAGTGATCGCCACGAGAACGTCGGTCGATCTCGGCGAGCTCCCGGCTGATTTCGCTAGCACGACCGAAATCACCAGCTGTTTCGGCAATTCGAGCGGCCGTTGATAGGGCGGTGATCGATTTTGGATCGACCTCCAAAGCGGCTTCAATTGCCCGAGCGGCGGGCTCGAATTCGCGACCAGCTTCGTAGAAACGTGCTAACAGGTTCCAATCCTCGGCCGTCGCATCTGGCTTCGCATTGACCTCCGCAGCCATCTCTTCGGTACGGTCACTCAATTGGTCACTCGACTGATAGATCTCGATCCGTTGGGCAATGACCGCATCTTTCTGATCGTCGTAAGTGGCCAGCTCCTCCGCCTTATCAAGGAGGGCGAGCGACTTCTCGTAGTTTTTACCCTGCGATTGATAATCGGATGCTTTCATGTGAAGAGCGAAGTCCTTTGGGTCAACCTCGCAGGCTTCGGTGATGGCTTTGATTGCATCGTCTAGGAACCCGAAACCGTGAAACACCTCAGCGGCCCTGGCCAAGTTATCCGCAGTCCGATTAGGTGGCGCAGAAATTGCAAGCCAAGTTTCTTTTGCTTTCTCTGGCTGCTTCAAAATGTGGTAGTACTCACCCAGATACTCGCGGTACTGGGGATCGCCAGGGGCAAGCTCTACGGCTTTAATATAGAGTTCGAGCGCCTCGTCTTTCATCTCAGCATGACGGAACGCATCCGCAACCTGCGCATGCGTAAGAGCATCTTCAGGTTGATTCTTCAGAATCATACGCCAGATCCGATCGGCTTCCTTCTTCCGATCTTCTATCGGCAGAAGGCTATCACGCATCACCAACTTGCCCCAATCCATCAACACATCAGGATCATCGGGGTCGGATTCACTGAGCAAACGATATTGTTCCGCTGCCTCCGTAAATTGCTGATTGTCAACCAGCAGTCGAATGTAAGCTTTGCGTAATTCACCGCGCGAGGGCGCCAGCGTGACCGCTTTGTCCATCCATTTTCGAGCTTCGGGCATTCGTGCGGTCGATGCTAAGAATTGTGCCAGGCGAACCATTCCTTCCACGTCTTCGGGATTTTTTTCCAACCAGGTCTCATAATATTCGACGAGGCTATCCTGGTCGCCAGATTGCAGGAACGTTGTTTCAATTCGGCGGCGAACGTCGCGATAAAGCCAGCCTTCCGGATTCAAGTCGGCCAAAATTGCCTCAAAGGCAGCGATTCCTGACATTCGATCGTCGGTCTTGATTGTCAACTCGGCGACCTTGACGCGGTACATCGTCCGCCGGTAGTCGTCACGTTCAAGATCGGTCAGACGCTGATATCGCTCCAACGCCAACGTAGGTTCACCTTCATCGGCCAGAGTGGTCGCAATCTGTTCCAGCACGCGTGTGTCGTCTGGATATTGCTCTTCCAGACGCTTCCACACTTTTAACGCTTCTTCCGTACGCTGGGCGCGCTGATGAATTCGTCCGAGTTGTTGAAAGATCTCGAGTTCATCATTGCGCTGTGGGTCTCGTGCGAGGGCCCTTTCCATCGCGGCCACGGCTTCGTCCCGCTTGCTCATGCGCAAGAGCGTTTGTCCGAGGTAATAGGGTGGAATAGGATCTTCGGCGCGTAGTTCTTCGGCCTTCTCATAGGCTTCAATCGCAGCCGTATCTTCGCCACGACGTGCTTGAACCATGCCCAACACCATCCAGCTGGCACCGTTGGTGGCGTCCTCTTTCAACTCGGCTTCTAACTTCTCGATAAACTCGTCGAGGGTGCCAAATTCGAGGTGATGTCCGTAAACACGCTCGAGCGCCGTCCCTTCGCGCGGATTGCGCTGCAAGATGGTAAGAAAGCGACCCGCGAGGTCGATCTGCCGCTGTTCCTCTTCGGTATATTCGATCGCGGAGTCATCGGCCTGATCGGTGTCTTGTGCCACCGTAAACATCGCGCACCAGAGTAGTAGCACGAAGCCAACGAAGGGGCGACCAAACGAAACACTCAGAAGACGCATATTAAATGCTCCCTCATAAATCGTGGCAAACCATCTCATAAATCGTACGTATGGGTATCCAAGCGCGATTTCAATACGACGATATTCGATGGTGGATCGATTTCACAGCAAAGAATCTTTTTTGACAAACGCCTAAATTTTTATTAGTCGGGAAGAGTTCATCGTGCTCAGGCGTCGGATACCACACCATCGTGCGGTTGGGTTGATTCAACCGTATCAAACGGAATGAGAAATTGCTAGACAATTGGTACGCATGACGACATAATCCGGCGGACGGCAATGACCGCGATACCTTTTCCGAACCTGGAACGAGCTCGATGGAAATAGACGATCAACTTAAGCAGCAATTAGACGACTTCCGCAGCGACTTCAAACGACTTCGTGCAGAAATCTCGAAGGTAATCGTGGGTCAGCAAGAGATCCTCGACGACATGCTCATATCGCTGATCGCAGGTGGTCACGTATTGCTGGAAGGGGTTCCTGGTCTGGGCAAGACGTTAACGGTCCGTACCCTTGCGGAAGCATTGCACCTTGATTTTCATCGAATTCAGTTCACGCCGGACCTGATGCCAGCGGACCTAATCGGTACGAATGTGCTGGCCGAGGCAGAGGACGGTCGGAAGGTGTTCGAGTTCCAGAAAGGTCCAATCTTCGCCAATGTCCTGCTGGCCGACGAGATCAACCGTGCCACCCCAAAAACACAGTCGGCCTTGCTGGAAGCCATGCAGGAGCATTCCGTCACCGTCGCAGGAACGACACATCGTTTGTCGGAGCCATTCTTTGTGATGGCGACGCAAAACCCGCTGGAAATGGAAGGAACGTATCCCCTTCCGGAAGCACAGCTCGACCGCTTCTTCTGCAAGCTGTTGGTGAAGTATCCCAAGGTCAGCGAGTTAGAGACGATCCTCGATCGAACCACCGAGTCGATCAAACCGACTGCCGAAGCCGTACTTACAGGCGAACGCATTCTCGAGATGTCGGCCCTTTCTCGCCAGATACCCATCGCAAATGATGTCCGTCGATACGGTATTGCGCTGGTCGTCGCAACCCATCCCGATCATGAGTTGGCTGCGGAAGCGACCAAGAAGTATGTTCGCTTTGGCTCTAGCCCGCGTGGACTTCAATCGTTGATCCTCGGTGCGAAAATCCGCGCTATCCTCGACGAAAGATATCATGTCGCACGCGAAGATTTACGAATAATGGCTGGGCCAGTGTTGCGACACCGCATCATTCTCAACTTCGAAGGTCAGGCTGAAAACGTGGCAGCGGATAATGTGATTCAGCAGATCATTGACAATGTCGCCGAGAATTCCCTAGCTGCGGCCTAGTTCAATGCTCCTTATTAACACTTCACAGACATAAGCAACGGCATGCTATTTCCGCCTGACTTCCTGACTCGCCTCGAATACCTTTCGATAATGTCGAAACGGGTATTTCGGGGATCCTTGCTCGCCCAACGCCGGACGATGCAAATGGGGTCTGGCATCGAATTCTCCGATCACCGTGAGTACACCAACGGTGACGATCTTCGTTACCTCGATTGGAACGTCTACGCTCGCTACGGTGATTTGTTGTTAAAACGCTTTCAGGAAGAACGAGATCTCCACGTCTACCTCTTGGTCGACTGCTCGCAAAGCATGGCCTTTGGGTCGCCTGCCAAGTTCGATCTGGCTCGACAATTGGCGGCAGCTTTGGCTTACATCGCCCTGGCTGACCTCGATCGAATTTCGATCCTGGCTTATGGCGATCGCATTATGACAGAACTACCCGTAACACGCGGGAAAGCGCAGATTCTTTCGGTAATGAAATACCTGGAGGGAATCCACACTGGTGGAGAAGACACCAATCTGAGCCGAGGTGTTCAAGACTTCTTATTGCGCGGTCCGCGAACAGGGTTGGTCGTGGTGCTGAGCGACCTGTTCGACCCACACGGATTTCGAAGCGGGCTAGATCAGCTTCGGTATCGTCGTTTTGATGCGCACGTGATTCAGCTACATGATCCCCAAGAAGCGAATCCCCAAATGCTCGGCGATGTAGAATTCGTCGATATCGAAACCCAATCGGCGCGAAAAGTGACCGTGACGGAAAAGAATCTTCGCACTTACAAGAAACTGTTTGATGAACATCAAGCAGCTGTTCGCACCTACTGCAAGACGTACGGCTGGGGATGTACCCAGTCGCCCAGCAACGTCCCGTTTGACGATTTGTTGGTCCACATGATGCGTAGCTCGATCGCAACTGCACGTTCTTAAACCTACATCTCACTGGAGTAGAGTTTCCCCCGATGTCGTTTGCCCTGCCAACTGCGTTTCTGCTGGCCGCGATTGCGCTGCCCATCGTGGGGCTGTACATCCTTAAGGTTCGCCTGCGTCGCGTCCCCGTTTCCACTAATCTCTTCTGGCATCAGATATTTGATGAGAAGCCTCCCCGTTCGATTTGGCAAAATCTAAGACATATTGTTTCCTTATTGATGCAGTTGGCGCTGCTCGCCTTGCTAGTATTGGCTTTAGCCGATCCTTATTTCGCTTGGCAAGCGAAATACGCTCGGAATATTGTCCTCGTCATCGACAATTCCGCCAGTATGCAGGCTACCGATGTTTCCCCAACACGTTTTGATGCGGCTCTAGAAAGGGCACAGCAGTTAGTCACCGGCATGCGCGACCAAGACCAAGTGGCCGTGATCGTTTCTGGGAAGTCGCCAGAAGTGATTGTTGGATTGACAGGTCACATACCCACACTTCGCCGGGCCTTGGAAAGCGTTAAAGTGACCGATGCAGGCACACACCTCGAGCGCGCCATTGAACTTGGTAAACAACTAGTCGCGCCCTACGAAAAAGGCGAGGTCATTGTGTTAACCGACGGTTGCCACCAACGCGTTGATCCCGCCTCGCTACCAGAGGAGCCGCAGAAAGCTTCTGAAGACAAGCCTGAGAAGGAAGAAGTCGCGTCCAACATTGTCTGGGAGGTTTTTGGGACCGAAGCGAATAATGTAGGAATCACGCAGTTCCAAACGCGACGAAGCCTAGTCGATCCGATCGGTTATGAGATTCTCGCAGCCGTTCACAACGCTTCCTCCGAGCCGATCAAAGCCCGGCTCGAAATCACGTTGGACGATGTCCCGGTCGATATCTTGCCACTCAAACTAGAACCAGGCGAACGTTGGCGAAGATCACTTGAGAAAACGTCCATTGAAGGTGGTCCGCTAGAGGCCCGACTGACAAAGATCACACGAAATGTCGAAGACTCCGACGAAGAAGATGCTCCGGATGACGACCTTAATTACCTGACCGTCGACGACGTCGCGTACGCGATCTTGCCACAGCAAAAACGTCAAGCAGTCCTGCTTGTTACGCCTGGATACTTCTTTCTCGAGAAAGTTTTCGAGGCGAATCCGATGGTCGATTTGACAGTGCTCAAAGAATTTCCTGAGACCTGGCCGACCGATAGTGTGATTGTGCTCCATCGCAACACTCCAGTAACGCTTCCCTCGGGCGACGTTTGGGTCATCGACCCGGAAAACGATACCGACTTATGGAACGTTCAGGGAATGCTTGAAAACCCGATTGTCACCAAGCAGGCCGACGACTCGCCTCTGATGACACACATCTCACTCGATAACGTACTCCTACCCAAGGCCAATAAACTCGATTGGAAAGCCAACATCATTCCGCTGGCCGAAGCCGTCTCTGGGGATACGATCTATGCCGAGATTGATCGTCCCGACGGAAAGGTACTTGTCCTCGCTGTGAACCTGGAAAGTAGCGATCTGGCGTTTCGTACGGCCTTCCCGATGATGGCGACGAATGCGTTGTCGTGGTTCGCTGGCCCGAGCGGCGAACTACACCCTTCGATCTCCACCGACGAAATGACCAAGGTTGAATTGAGCGAAGAGATTGCGAACCTGTATCCGAAGCTAACGCTCGTCTCCCCTCGGGACAATATGGTCGACCAACCCGTCATTCCCGGAACGAAGACACAAGAAGGCGTTTCGACCTCGGCCGCCAGCACGAGCGTTGGCCCCCTCAAAACAATCGGACTGTGGCAACTGAAACCCACGGTGGCCACTGATGACGAATCGGCGGAATCACCAACACCAGACCCCATTCGTTCGTTCGCCGTAAACCTGGCAAGCGAGCGAGAAACCGACTTGCGAACGCCAACCGAGCTTTTGGATGCGACGACAACTCCCTCACTGACATCGAGTTGGTGGAGTCGTCCACCTTGGTTCTTATTGGTATGCCTGGCCTGCGTCTTGACCGCGTGGGAATGGTTTGCTTACCAGCGACGTGTGATTACCTAAATTGTTCCTTTAACCACGCAGCGACACAGCCTGTGATTCCACTCGAATTCATTCGACCCTGGTTCCTGCTCTTCGCCCTGCCCTTGGCTGCGGTGGTGATCTATTACTATCTCCACAGCCTGAGCGATTTTCCGCCACGTCAACGGCTGGTCTCGCTGGCAACACGCATGGTGGTGATCCTCCTGCTAGTGTTGGCCCTTAGTGGGCTAACGCTACTGCGCAGCACCAACGAGCTATTCGTAGTCTTTGTGACTGACGAAAGTTTAAGTGTGGGCAAAGAAGCCAGAGAGTCGACTCGGAAGTTCTTGGGTGAAGCGTGGGAACGGAAAGGGAATAACCGAGCGGCGTGGCTCCCATTCTCAAAGACGATCGGCAAGCTTCAGGAAGACGTACCCGAGAAACAAGACGAGCCAGGCGACGCCGATACCTCCACGGAAAAGGTCTCGCCTGAAGTGAAAGCAGATCAGGAAGGAACGAATCTAGCAGCGGCCATTGAAGCGGCGGCAGGCCATGTGCCGCCCGGATATGTGCCACGAATCGTCGTCCTGAGCGACGGGAATGAAACAGGTGGCGACGCTTTAGCCTCCGCTGCCCAAAGTGAGATCGCCATTGATACAATCGCCTTACCTGGTCGCAGCGATCCTGAAGTTCAAGTTTCTGCTGTAAATGTCCCAGCTGAGGTTCAAGAGGGTGCTCCGTTTTACGTCGAAACTGTGATTCATTCCAACCATGAAGACGAAGCATTAATCGAAATCTTCCGTGGAGATCATAAGGTCGTTAGCGAGAAGAAGAAGCTTTCTCCCGGCGAGAACCGTCTTCAATTCCAGCAATCGATCGAACGAGACAAACTCGCCGTTTACACGGCTCGCATTTCAGGCCTTAAAGAAGATACTCTGCTCGACAACAACTCCGACTCTGGTTTGGTTTATTCTTCTGGCAAGCCACGAGTGTTGATCATCGAAAGCGATCCGAGTCTCATTCGTGATCTTGCTTACGCCCTGGAAGACGAAGGCATCCAAGCCGACATTCGCCCCCCTCAAGGTATGCCCGATACGCTTGCCGATTTACAAAACTACGAATGCATGATCGTCTCGAACGTTCCGGCAACCGATTTGACCGGTCAACAAATGCGTATCGCTCGCACTTATGTCCAGGACCTGGGAGGTGGATTCATCATGCTTGGGGGGGAGCAATCGTTTGGTCTGGGTGGCTACTACAAATCGGTCCTCGAAGAAATTCTTCCAGTACGCAGCGACTTCGAGAAGGAAAAGGAAAAGCCCTCGCTTGGTATGGTGCTGGTCATTGACAAGTCAGGTTCGATGAACGGCGATAAGATTGAAATGGCCAAGTCGGCAGCTCGGGCAGCCGCAGAGATCTTGGGACGTCGTGATCAAGTAGCCGTGTTGGCTTTCGACGGTTCAACCTTCGTCATTAGCGAAATGCAAACCGCCGACAACAAGGCCCGAATTAGCTCGGACATCGGTCGCTTGGACGCTGGGGGCGGTACAAACATGTATCCCGCCATGGACATGGCGTACCAGATGCTCAATTCAACTCCAGCCAAGCTGAAGCACGTCATCCTGCTTACCGATGGTGTGTCGCAAGCGGGCGACTTCATTGGGCTCGCCCAGACCATGGCCGCCGCGAAAATGACGGTTTCAACCGTGGCGATCGGTGATGGATCAGATGCGGAACTGCTCGATTCAATTGCCCGCACCGGTCGAGGCAGACATTATGTCACCAATGATCCAACCCAGATTCCCCAGATCTTTGCCAAGGAAACCGTCACTGCCAGCAAATCCGCCATCGATGAACAACCATTCATACCGCAAGTCATTCGCGCGACGCACGCCTTGTCGGATATCGACATGGAGAACGCGCCGTTCTTACTAGGCTATGTGATGACACGTCCTAAGCCGACCAGCGAAGTCATCCTCGCGACGGAAAAGGGAGATCCACTTTTGGCCTGGTGGCGTTACGGGTTGGGAATGACGGCCGCGTTCACTTCTGATGCCAAGACACGCTGGGCGGCTGAGTGGATGACTTGGCCTGGTTACGGTAAGTTCTGGACGCAAGTCGTTCGGCAAACGATGCGAAAAGGGGATGCGCGCGGAATTCAGGTCGCCGTCGATCGCCTCGGAGACATCGCCCACGTTTCGGTCGACGCCGTTAACGAAGCAGGTCAGTTTTTAAACGACGCCACGGTAGAAGCAACCGTCATCCAACCGGGCCTAAAGCAAGAGAAACAAACGTTGGTGCAAACGGCCCCGGGTCGATACGCAATGCAGTTTCCCACGCCACGACAAGGTGCCTACCACCTGGAGATTTCGGTCAAACAGGGTGAAAACGTTGTTTATCGTCAGTCGCGTGGCCTCATGATTGGTTACAGCGATGAACTCCGCATTCGTCCCCCTAATGAAGAGCTTCTGCAGGCCGTGGCGTCGAGCTCGGGCGGTAAGTTTGCTCCGACCGTGGAAGAAGTCTTCCGCTCAACCGGTCAGGGCACGACACGCCCCACGCCACTTTGGCCATGGCTTTTGGGTGCTGCCGCGTTCTTGCTGATCCTGGATGTTGCATTACGCCGCATCGACTTTTCGCTCTTCTATCCGTTCAATCAAGTCAAAGCGCCCATGAACGGAGCTTAACCAGCTTCGCTATTGGCTGGTCGATGACCGGACAGCTTGCCAGCGATGAAGTGCCAAACGAGGCCCACCGCCAAAAGCGTAGCCCCAGCAATCCAGATCTCACGCTCTACCCAAACCGCCAATGACAAGCACGAAATTAGGCCCATCGCGGGAATCCAAACTGGGTAAAGTCGCTCTTCCGCGCGAAGTCGTAAGGCACACGCATTCGTAATCGCGTAGTACACCAAAACGGTGAACGCGCTGAATGACCAAGCCAATTTGACACTTCCTATCGTCGCAATCGCCGCGGTAATCCCTGCTACTAAAAGCGTTGCGGCCCAAGGAACGCCGGTCTTCGTATGAATTACCGAGAGACCACTCGGCATGTCACCACGCCGTCCCATCGCCAGTACTACACGGGACAATCCAAGCAGCAGATTTAGAAGCACGCCCAGCATCGCGGTGATCGCACCAATCGCCATTAGCAAAGGTAATCCCGGTAGGTTCATCCGCTCAGCGATCGACTCAAGCGGTGCGGCATTCTGGCTTGTTAGTTCGTAGAATCCGCTCCCACCGACGATCTGCACACCCACCATCGCCACGGACGCATAAAGTAACATCGAGATCGCAAGCGTCACCATCACCGCAATTGGGATCGTTCGTCTTGGCGCCTTGACCTCTTCGCCTAACGTTGCGATTCGGCCGTACCCGGTGTAGGCAACAAACATCAGTCCTGTTGCCTGAGCGAGCTCTCCCCAGGTAATTCCAGCCGGAAAAAGCGACACAAGACTTGTGTTCGTAGACTCATTCGCTGCAACTCCACAAACAACAAATATCACCAATGCCAAACAAGTGGTGGCAACAATCACGATGTTGACCTGTGATGTGCGATGGATCCCTAACATCGTCACAGTCGTTAGGAGGGAAATTCCAACCAAGGCCAGAAGTACCAAGAGGAAACTGTGATCGCTTCCAGATAGTTGTAATAAGTAACCTGCAAATCCCAACGCAGCCGTCGCGGCGGAGGCGGATTTCGCCCATAGAAACATCCAACCAGCCAGAAACCCAATGCTTGGAGACAACCAACGATACCCGTACTCGTACGTTCCCCCGCTCACAGGATGATTGGCAGCCAACTGAGCGCTGCTCAGCCCGTTGCAAATCGCTACCAACGCTGCCGCAACAATCGCGATCACCACGGCATTTCCCGCAACGCCAGCAGCGATCCCAATACTAACAAACACACCAGTACCCAGAATCGAGCCTAGTCCAGTCACCACGGCCCCGGGAATACCTAATTCTCTTCGCAATTTCGCCGTAGATTCGCCCATCAGAGCCGGTGTTTCCTAGGTAGACAAGAACGGTGGTGGAAGCCCCAACGATTCTGACAACTCCGTTGGCGAAGCTTGATATCGTACTCGGTATTCACTGGGTGACACGCCTAAGTGCTTTCGAAATTGCTTGGTGAAATAGCTCTGATCGTAGAAGCCACATGAATTCGCAATTTGGGCCACTGAGGCCGCAGATGCCAACAACTCGTGACACGAGGCATGTAAACGAACGCGCAAAATATACTGCTGCGGCGTCATCTGATAGATCGATTTAAACCGCCGATCGAACTGACTCACCGAAAGGTGAATCATGTCGGCCAAATCGGTGACGCGAATCGATTTCTCGTAATTTCTTAGGACGTAACTCACGATCTGCTCGAACTCGTTGACTTGGCTGGCGTTCGATTTAGCTCGTTCAAGGTCACGCATCACCCCAGCCACGCCAACGACTTGGCCGCCTGCATTGAGCAGCGGCATCTTACTCGAGACAAACCATTTCAACTCTCCCGGTTGATTCGCAGGAACGAGCCAAATCTGATTCGGAAGCGGCGTTCGTGATTCCATCACCTGTCGGTCTTCTGCCACGTAACGCTCGGCCAAGTATTTTGGATGAAGGTCCAAATCGGTCTTACCAAGCATCTCGCTTTCCGACTCGAAGCCGCGCATTCGCCACAGGCTCTCGCTCGCCTTAATGAAGCGTCCCTCTACATCCTTAACGTACAAGTAAACGTCAGGAAGGTATTCAAAAAGCCCTGCAAGGGCGAGTTCCGCCCCGCTGAGTGGAGCGTCCGGACTGGCTAAGTTGAAATTCGTCATGCGCAAATCATACCACACATTGCGGAAATCTCCCTAGCGACACTCGTATTGGGCAAAGTAAATTGAGAAGACGCTCGTAGTTTTCCCTGACAAGCTCCCACCCTTTGCCGAAACTTCATCTACTCGGCAACTTTACGATCGAGTTCGCGCTATGTTTACGTTCCAAGGACGCGGAAAGTCGGTGACTTGCAACGGTCAGACCCGCCGGGACTTCCTCCAAGTCGGTACTCTCGGGGCACTCGGTTTGAGTCTGCCACACTTGTTCGCCGCAAAGGCTCAGGGAGCGGTCCAACCGAGCCATGACGACCGGAACTGCATCATGATTTTTAATCTTGGTGCTCCTAGCCAACTTGACCTGTGGGATATGAAGCCAGATGCTCCGGCAGAGGTTCGTGGGCCGTTCAAGCCCATCGCGACCGCGAATCCTGACCTGCAGATCTCTGAGATACTTCCGCAGCACGCAAAAATTGCCGACAAGTTCTCTCTGGTGCGCTCGGTCCACCATACCGGCGCCGCGGTCCACGATGCTGGCTGGCAGATGATGCAAACCGGCCGCTTGTTTTCCGGTGGTGTCAATACGCCCCACATCGGGTCGGTCGTCAGCTTTGAACGTGGTCGCAAAACCGACTTGCCGGCATTCGCGGTTCTCCCACAGTTGATGGGACGTGGCGGTGGGAACATGCCCAACGGCCAAGCAGGCGGTTTCCTTGGAAAGGCACACGATCCATTCGCATTGAATGCCGATCCTTCGCAAGAGAATTTCAAGGTTCCCGACTTACTTCCTCCGATCGAAATCGATTCAAGTCGCCTCGAACGACGTCGACGTATTCGTGATCTCGTTGATCAAGCAACGGCTAACTTCGAGGCGAGCGAAAACGCTGACCTACTTGGAAGCAACTTCGAGTCCGCGTTTCGTCTGATGACCAGTCCGAAAGCACGGGAAGCGTTTGACCTGTCGAAAGAACCGACCAAAGTGCGCGAGCGTTACGGGATGAATCGATTTGGACAGTCTTGCCTCCTGTCACGAAGGTTGATTGAAAACGGCGTCCGCTTCGTTACGATCAACACCTTCCTGACGGTTTTTGACGAAATCACTTGGGATATTCACGGCTCAAAACCGTTTACTTCTATCACCGGAATGCGTGATAT
Organism: Blastopirellula marina; assembly: GCF_002967765.1. Classification (NCBI taxonomy): domain Bacteria; kingdom Pseudomonadati; phylum Planctomycetota; class Planctomycetia; order Pirellulales; family Pirellulaceae; genus Blastopirellula; species Blastopirellula marina. The sequence goes on from NZ_PUHY01000001.1 coordinate 267,840, forward strand.
CGTTTGCCCACTATATGACCAAGGCTACTCGGCTTTGATCGAAGACCTTGATCAACGCGGACTACTCGACGCGACCCTAGTTTGCAACTTGGCCGAATTTGGACGTACACCTCGTGTGAACCCGGCGGGTGGGCGAGATCACTGGCCGCAGTGTTTCACATGTGGCTTTGCCGGAGGCGGCGTGCAAGGTGGCCGGATCGTTGGCGCAAGCGATCCGATTGGTGCAGTTCCGGCAGATCGTCCCGTTCAGCCCGCCGATGTCGCGGCCACGATCTTCCACAGCCTTGGCTTCGATATGCATGCGACCCTACCAGGACCTGGTGGTCGCCCTTTCCCCATCGTTGACTCCGGCCACAATCCCATCCATGAATTGTTCTAGATCCTTCCCCCGTGGTCTCTCCATGACAACGCCCCGACCGTTCTTCGTTCTCGCCCTACTTGCGGCAACGTATACCCTTGTATCAACCGCAGCTCGGGGCGCCGAGGATGCTGGCATTGAGCTTCTGCCTAAAAACGTCCTGCTCGACTCTCCTTTCGCTGAACAGTTGCTGATCGTGCAATCCACGCGCGGCGACGAACTAGGGACGCAAGTTCGTGGAGACTTGAAGTGGTCCAGTAGCGACGAAAATGTTGTGACGGTCGAAGAAGGTCGACTAAGTCCGATCGCCGACGGTGAAGCAACGGTTACGGCGGAGTGGAACGGACAGAAGGCTGTGACCTCGGTCAAGGTGAAAGGGCTTAAAGAATTTCACGTTCGCAGCTTTCGCAATGACGTCCTACCGATTTTTGCCAAACGCGACTGCAACTCAGGGGGATGCCATGGCGCTCTGGCAGGCAAAGGCGGTTTTCGCCTATCGCTGCGAGGATACGATCCCGAATCGGACTTCTTCAATATCGTAAAACAAGACCAAGGGCGACGAATTGAACTGGCTGCCCCCGAGCGCAGCTTGCTGTTAACCAAACCTTCGACGGCCATTCCGCACAAAGGCGGCCTCAAGCTTCCCAGCGATTCCAATGACTTTCAGATTGTCGCCGACTGGATCGCCAGAGGTGCTGCACCTCCTGAGCCTTCCGATGCCGTCGTCGACCACATCGAAGTCTATCCGTCGGCTTCCCTTCAATCGGTCGGGTCGAAGCAAGACTTTGTAGTGCGTGCTTTTTACAGCGATGGCTCAGAGCGCGATGTGACGCGTTGGACGAAGTGGTCGTCGACCAACGATGCCGTTTCGCAGGTGAGCGAAGAGGGACAAGCTTCCATCATCGGACCAGGCGAAGGAGCCATCGTGGCGTGGTACGCCAGCAAACTGGCGATCGCTCGCACTACGGTTCCTTATACGCATGAAGCCAGCCAAGAAGAAATCGCGAATGCGGATCAGCGTGCCCCGCGAAATTTTATCGATGAGCAAGTCGACTCCCAGCTGAAACGATTGAATTTGATCGCATCGCCAAACTGCACTGATGCAGAATTCCTGCGACGAGCCTACCTTGACACGGTCGGCCGTATTCCGACCGTGGATGAAACACGTGGCTTCCTGGCCGATACTAGCAAGGACAAACGGGACAAGCTCATCGAGCGTCTCTTGGAGAGTTCCGAGTTTGTCGACTATTGGACGTACAAATGGTCCGACGTCTTGATGCTCAACGGCACACTCTTGCGGCCAGCCCCGATCAAAGCGTATTACGAGTGGATCCATGGTCATGTTGAGAAGAACACGCCGTGGGATGTCATGGTCCGTGAGATCGTCACCGCTACCGGCGAAAGCACCGAGAACGGGGCGACCAATTTCTTTGCACTCAACCAGACCCCGGAAGAGATGACCGAGAACGCATCACAGTCGTTCATGGGTCTTTCGATTGGCTGTGCAAAGTGTCACAACCATCCGCTTGAGAAGTGGACGAACGATCAGTACTACGCCATGGCGAACATCTTCTCCCGCGTTAAAGCTAAGGGATGGGGAGGCGAAAGTCGTAACGGAGACGGCGCGCGAACGCTGTACGTCGTCACATCCGGAGAACTGGTTCAGCCTCGCACTGGCAAACCACAGCCGCCGACGCCTCTCGATGGTGAAGCGATAGCGTTCGACAATCCTGACGATCGTCGGGTGAAGTTCGCAAATTGGCTTACTTCCTCCGGGAATCCTTACTTCGCTAAGGCGATTACTAATCGCGTATGGGCCAACTTCTTTGGTGTTGGTTTGGTTGAAGAGGTTGACGACCTGCGGGTGTCCAACCCGGCCAGCAACGGCGAGCTTCTCGAAGCGGCGACAAAACATGTCGTCGATAACAAGTTCGATCTGAAAACACTCATGCGAGCGATCCTGCAATCGAATGCTTATCAACGTACAAGCAAGTCGGTCGCCGGCAACGAAGCAGAGAGCCGGTTCTACAGTCGCTACTACCCGCGTCGCCTCATGGCCGAGGTCTTACACGATGCCGTCGTGCAGGTCACGGACGTACCCACGAAGTTCGATACCGTCGCCTTCCCAGGCAACGACAAACAGAAGACTGAATTCTACCCCGAAGGCACCAAGGCTATTCAGCTTTATGACTCCGCGGTTGAGAACTATTTCCTCGACGCGTTCGGGCGAAATCCACGGAATATCGTCTGCGAATGTGAGCGTTCGGCGGAACCAACGATGGTGCAAGTGCTGCACATTTCCAATGGCAATACCATTAACGAAAAACTGGAGTCGGCAAGTAGCCGCGTTGAGACGTTACTGCAACTACGTCACAACGGCCTTTCAGACGAGGCACTTGTCGACGAGATCTACCTGACCTGTTTTTCGCGGTTCCCCACCGCTGAAAAACGCGAAGAGCTACTTAAGTTCCTCACGCCAGTCGGTTCCGCGGACGAGCGTGCTACGATCGAAGATATCTTTTGGGGACTCATGAGTACCCGCGAGTTCCTTTTCAATCACTAAGACCCATGAAAACTCTCCGCCTTGCCCTTTTCACGCTGTTTTGCTTACCTGCGGTTGCCATCCAACTATCCGCCGCGGAAGCACCTACGTACGAGCACGACGTCGCCCCGATCTTGCGAAAGTACTGCGTTGGTTGTCACGGCGCTGAGTCGCCTGAAGCGGAACAGTCGCTGCACAGCTTCGATGCCCTGAATGCGCGGACGAGCGAAGTACCACTGATCGACAAGCAGCATCCCGAAAAGAGTCGGCTGCTGACCGTGATGACGGGGCAATCCGAAGCCCTGATGCCACCAGAAGACGAACCGGCCCCCAGCGAAAAGGAAATCGCTATCATCCAGGCTTGGTTGAAGTCTGGTATGAAACGCGGCGAAAAGGTGAAAGCTGCCTGGGAGCTCGACGTTCAACAGATCGCTTCCCATTCTGAGGTTCGACCAATTTCCGCACTGGGGGTTTCACCCGACGGTGAAGAATTAGCCCTGGGTAGCTACGGCCAAGTCGAAATTGTCCCACTTAGCTCAGATGGCTCCTTTGATCGTTCCAAGCCACTTCAGCTGTTGGAAGATTTGCCTGGCAAGGTAACTGCGATTCATTACTCAAGCAATGGGAAGCAAATCGCGATCGCGACAGGTGTCGCTGGCTTAGTAGGGGAGGCGATTATCGTCGCAAGAGAAACGGGAGAATCGCTTCAATCCTTTCAAGGGCATGCCGACATTCTCTACGATGCTGAAATCTCACCTGACGGCAAATTCTTGGCCACTTGTGGGTACGACCGTCTGATCACGCTCTGGAGTATTGAAAGCGGTGAAAAGCTGCGGGAACTTAAAGGGCACAACGGCGCGGTATACGATGTAGGTTTTAGCCCCGACAGTCGCTTCCTTGTTTCGGCAAGCGCTGACGATACCTGCAAGGTTTGGCGTGTCGCGGATGGGACGCGTCTGGATACCTTGCCACAACCATTGAAAGAAGTCTATTGCTGTTCGTTCTCCCCCGACGGGAAAACAATTGTCTGTGGTGGAGCAGATAATAATTTGCGTGTTTGGCAATTCGTGGCTCAGGATGGACCCCAGATCAATCCGATGATTTATGCCCGTTTCGCCCACGAAGGCCCCGTTCAGCGGATTGTCTTCAACGAAGACGGCAGCAAGCTCTTCTCAGTAGGCAACGATCTCACTGTAAAGCTGTGGGATACAAGCAGCTATACCGAATTGAAACTGTGGGCAGATCGCCCAGAGATTTCCATGGCAGCGGGCTATGTTTCCCAGACTCAATCGCTTTACCTTGGACGACTCGATGGTCAGGTCGATCGACTAACCTGGTCGCCAGACGATTTGCCGAAAGGCAATGCTTCGATGGCTCCGAAAACCAAGCCTCAACCAATTCCTCAAGCCGAGATGGGGACAATCGCCGAACAGGAATCGAACGATACCATCGACTCCGCTCAGGCAGTCAACTTCCCTGCGAAGATCACAGGGAAGATTGCCGGCGACGCCCCTGGCCCTGATATCGATTACTACCGCTTCTCAGCAAAAGCCGGACAGAATTGGGTGCTGGAGATCAACGCCGCTCGATCCAAGAGCGCTCTCGATTCGCACCTTTCTATTTATCATCTCGACGGAAGCCCCGTCGAGCGGGTTAAGCTGCAAGCGACGCGTGAATCGTACTTTACATTCCGCGGTAAAGATGACTCCACCTCAGACGACTTCCGTGTCTTCATCTGGGAAGAGATGAAGCTGAACGAGTATCTGTATTCCAATGGCGAGGTCGCCCGGTTGTGGCTGCATCCACGCGGTCCAGACAGCGGATTCCGTGTTTATCCTGGCCAAGGGAAACGTTGGGGCTACTTCGATACGACTCCCTTAGCGCATGCCCTGGGTGAACCCTGCTATGTGGTCGAACCGCTCGCTCCTGGGCAGGAAGTACTTCCCAATGGCTTACCGGTTTTTACTCTCTACTACGAAAACGACGACGAATCGCGTCGTACCATGGGAGATGATTCTCGACTGTTTTTCACCGCCCCAGAGGATGGTGAATACTTAGTCAAGGTCCGCGACGTCCGTGACTTCGAGGGCGACAACTTCAGCTACGAACTGACTGCTCGCCCACGCCAGGAAGATTTCCGCGTGAATCTTGCATCGAAGGATCTCAACGTCCCGGCCGGTGGGGCGCAAGAGATCTTATTTCGCTGCGACCGGCTCGATAATTTCGACGGCGAAATCCAGATTGACATATCAGGCCTGCCCGAAGGTTTCACGGCAACCACGCCCATCACGATCGAGCCTGGTCAAATTGAAGCGACCGGCGTCATTCAAGCCACCGAAGCAGTCGAAACGCTTGCGGAAGATGTCGTTAAGCAAATCAAGATCCAAGCGACCGCGATGCCAGAAGGACAAAAAACGACCCATGACGTGGCGGGCTTCAAGAAGGTGAACGTTCGCAAGACCCCCAAATTGGCGATCCATATCGAGGCGGCCGAGGGTGGAGCCAAGCCACGCCAGGCGGCCGCAGATGGTCCCCTTGAATTCGAGGTTCATCCAGGCGAAACAATCATGTTGAAGGTGATTGCGGAACGGAAGGACCTCAAGGGAAACATCACATTTGGAAAGGAAGGCTCCGGCCGAAATCTTCCTTTCGCGGTCAATATCGCCAATCTTGGCTTAAATGGCTTGATGATGTTAGACGGCCAGAATGAACGCGAGTTCTTCATCACCGCAGACGAAGTGGCTGAACCGACATCGCGACTTTTCCATCTGAATACTGGCGTGGATGGTGGTCATGCGACACCACCGGTGCTCCTACACGTGATACCCAAATAGCGTCTTGGCATCGGCACCTTTCCCGTAGCGATCCGTTTGACCTACAATGGATTGAGTTCTTCCTATCGAGACTCAATCCATGTTTCCTAGCTCGCGATATTATCTCCCGCCGCACATCCTGATTCTGCTGATCGGCTTGGGTCAGGTAATCGGATGTACCGAGCAAGCTCCTACTGACTCGCCGGCACAAGTCGTCATCTTGGCAGCCGCAAGCACAAAGGATGCTTTGCAGGAAATGGCCAATGCCGCAGTCGCTGCATCAGACGTTCCTTTAACGATTGAAATCAGTACCGGCCCATCCCATGCCTTGGCGCAACAGATTCTCTCTGGCGCGCCGGCCGACATTTATGTTTCCGCCAATCGTCAATGGGCTGAACAAATCGCCGATGCGGGCCTTTCTGCAAAATCAATCGAATGGCTTGGTAATGCTTTAGTACTGGTCGTTCCTAAGGAATCACAACTTCGCATCGAACGCCTGGACGACTTAAACCTACCGGCCGTGCAGCGAATCGGGATTGCTGGTGCGAACGTGCCCGCTGGTATCTACGCCGAAGAGGCCCTCAAGTATCACCATTTGTGGGAAAACCTAACGGGTAGCGATAAGCTGATCCGTGGTCATGATGTACGCAGTACATTGGCCTACGTTCAGCGAGGAGAGGTAGATGCGGCGATCGTTTACTCTACTGATGCCATGTTAACCGATGAAGTTCGCGTGATCGAACGGTTCGATCCAGCTTCGCACGAAGCAATCGTCTATCCGCTGGTGCGAATCAGGTCGCGCAACACCAATCCGGCTGCTGACCATTTATTTGAATTCCTGAAATCGGACGAAGCACGGAAGATCGCGGAGAACTATGGGTTTGTCTCGCTCAGCAACATCGACGGAGTAAGCAAGTAAGTGGATGCCGATCAGATCTCTGCGATCCTGCTCAGCTTGCGGGTTTCTACGATGGGCGTCCTGTTGGGTCTTCCTCCTGGTCTGGCATGCGGCTGGCTGCTGGCGCGGAAAAACTTTTGGGGAAAGACCATCCTCGAGACAATCGTTTATCTTCCCCTCGTTTTGCCGCCGGTCGTCACGGGTTATCTTTTGCTGGTCGCGTTTGGCAGGAACGGAACGTTAGGGATCATGCTCGAAACACTATCCGGCGTTTCAATTGTGTTCGACTGGAAAGGTGCCGCCGTCGCTGCCGCGGTCGTCTCCTTTCCGTTGATGGTACGATCCATTCGCCTTGGAATCGCGAATGTTGACCCAACCCTTGAAATGGCCGCGCAGACACTCGGGGCGACACCGTGGGATGCGTTTTGGAACGTGACCGTTCCCCTGGCTCGTTCTGGGATTATCGCTGGTTGCGTACTGGCATTCGCCCGCGGTTTCGGGGAGTTCGGGGCAACGATCATGATCTCCGGCAACATCCCCGGAAAAACTCAGACGATGCCACTCTACGTTTACGACAAGATGGAAACGCCTGGCGGTGTTGAAGATGCCACAATTGTGATCGTCGTAGCCATTCTCATCGCAGGAGCTTCACTGATGATGAGCGAGTTGCTGGAGAAGCGTTCGCAGAATGGCGCATCGCGAGACGAAAGTTCCTAGCCCGATAAAAAAAGCTCCGACGATCACACGCCGGAGCTTTTTATTGTTTGTTGCAGATTCCGATTGTTGAACTACTTCACCAACGGAGCGTGGATTTCTTTCAGAGTCTTCGCCGGAATCTTGATCACTCTACGATCGTAAGTCATCAGACCATTGATTTCGCTTTCGACGTCGGTCGTCTGGGTATAGACGGCGCCTGCGATGCCCTTGCCGATCAGGTCGTTCAAAATATCAATTGACTCTTGATAACGTCCGATGTATTCCTTCTCGGTGCGAGGCAGTCCGCCATAACCCCAGTTGGCCTGGGTCTTCTTCCAGAGGTGATTCTCCACGGGCCAGCCGTGGCCACCGAACTCGCCAACGACCTTCACCTTGCTATCCAACCGCTTTTGCTGCAGTGGGAACGAAGGATGTGGGTAGCTGTGCTGATCAGCGACATGACCAACATTCCAGTAGTTACCACCGCTAGCGATGTTGATCAAGCGAGTTGGATCGCGTTCGAGGATCCACTTACCCGTTTCAACCGTGCGGTGTTGACCCCACGCTTCGTTGAAGGGAACCCAGACGACGATACTTGGATGGTTTTCCAAGGTGTCGACCATTTCGTCGAACTCACGCAGGAACTGGGCGTGGTCTTCGTCCGACCATTCGGCGTCCGATGGGTTCGGACGCATTCGGGTCCAAGCTGGGCCTTTGCCACCGCTGACCTGGTCTTGCCAGACCATCATACCCATCAGATCGCAGTAGTAGTAATAACGTCGCGGTTCGACCTTAATATGCTTGCGGATCATATTGAAGCCGGCAGCTTGAAGGTATTCGATATCGAACTTCATTGCTTCGTCCGACGGAGGCGTCAGCAATCCATCTGGCCACCAGCCTTGATCGAGCGGGCCCCAGTGGAAGATCACATTACCATTGAGCGTGAATCGCAAATGTCCCGCTTCATCCTTCACGGTTCCAACCGAGCGAATGCCAGCGTAGGTTCCCACCACATCCAAGATGTTTCCATCGTCATCGAGGATCGCCACGCTGACGTCGTACAGATGCGGATTGCTTGGCGACCATAGCTTGGCGTCTTCGATCTCAAGCACAAGGTCTTCACCGGCTGCCGTCGTATCTGCAATCGGTTGACCTTCCTCGAAGGCCGTCGCCTTGAGCGCGAATTTGGCGGCGCCATTTCCCGAGACGACTGGCGAGATTTGAATCCGACCTGTTTCAGCATCGGTCAGAATCTTTAGGTCAGAAATGTACGTTTCCGGCACTTGTTCGACCCATACGGTTTGCCAAATACCGGAGACTTGCGTGTACCAAATTCCGTGAGGATCAAGCGTTTGCTTCCCACGCAGTTGGGAACCGCTCGTCTTGTCTTCAACGCGCACGACCACATCGTTTAGCCCGGTCTTGGCCGCCTTGGTGACATCGATGGAAAACGGCACGTTGCCGCCGATATGGCTACCAACTTCCACGCCATTCACGAAAACGCGGCAGGCGTAATCTACCGCTTCAAAATTAAGAAGCGTACGCGTTCCCGCGATTGGCTTCAGATCGACGCTGCGGTGATACCACAGGGCTTCCGTTGGGCGAAGGTTGCGACCAACACCTGATAGTTTCGATTCGATCGCGAATGGAACCAAAATCTGGCCGTCCCACTTCTCCGGAATGTCGTCTTGGTTTTGCGAGGTGATTGCGTAATTCCACAGCCCGTTAAGATTGTCCCAGTTGTCACGGGTCATTTGCGGACGTGGGTATTCCTGCCAGACAATGTCTTCCGTGACCTCTTCGCCCCACTTGGTGATCAAGTCTGACTGATAAGGACGAAGCGGGATACGAGCTGGCGGCAAAGTTGGTACGTCGTCGGCGTCGATGATATGAACATCGACATACTGCCCACCATCGTTCTGATGTGTATGTACAGCGAGAAAATTGCTTCCCTCTTTCAAGGCTTCTCGACCTTCCTTCGTCAGCGGCACGACATCGTATTTGTCCGACCACTTCGTGAACGTCGCGATTTGAGTGCCGTTCAAAAAGACCTCAGTGTCTTCGTCGTGATGAATCAGCAAAGCTGGCTTTGCAGGAATTGATTCCAGTTCGATGGTTCGGCGAAGCCAAATATCAGGCGTGTTCCATTCTGTGCCGATCCGCGAGTTGGGGGTGCCCCGTGTACCAAAACCACCGAAACCTTCCGACCAAGCCGTATCATCGAAGTCGGTTTTCTGCCAACCTTCGGCCGGTTGCTTGAAAGTGTATTTCCATGGTCCGTCGAAGGTGTCGGGATCAACCTCGGCAGCCGTCGTCATCGCGGGATACGCGATCATAGCCAGAAGCAATGCCCAAGCAACTTTAGGGCGAAGTCCATCCAAGTATTTCATAGTCAATCTCCAAGTGCATGATCTGGCAATTTGTTTCTTGCCGCAGGTGTTTCCCTATTCTCGCATATCACCGCCCCCACGCGAATGAGTTGCAGCGTAACCATCTTGAGAAATGTTTCCGTCAAAAATCAGTCAACCACATGACAAGATGCAGCCCATGTTACTAAATGAAATAACGCATTGCTGATTGACGAAAAGGACGCGACGAATACTCTGAAGCGATCGATCGGCCGAATTTACCTGGCTTTTGTGCGGTTTGCTCGATGGAGACGCCCATAAAAATACGTTGGGAAAGTGCGAACCTATTTGCGACACATTCGTCTATTATCGTGTAGGTCGAATCGTTGCGGAAACGTTCGACTGGCCACTTCTAAATGGGAATTGATTACCATGTCGCGCCACAATCTTAGTCTGCTCTTCAGTTCATTCGATGAACAAGCGCGCCTGGAATCGCAGTTTTCATCTCTATTCCTCGAACGCTTATGCGAGTGACCGACGCCTGAGAAGAACTTGTTCATCAACTCAGGCCCGACGTCATACGAGACTCCGGGCTTTTTTCATGCCCTGAGCGAACCTTCTGGACTGATAGCTTAGACGGTAAAGCGGCGGTTTGAAGAACCGTAGACAAGGATTCGAGCGCCTTTCAGTCCACTTACGCACCCTTAGTGGGTGACACGACGCTGAATAAGCGTTGGCCCGTTCGACTTCTGGTGAGGTCATCGGTCTTTCAAGCCGAGCAGGTAGGGTTCGAATCCCACACGGGTCACTAACTCGGAAGTCATCCGGCTGGATGAGGAAACTGTCTTGAAAACAGCTGGCGGTGTCGTGCCGCTTGTGGGTTCGAGTCCCACGGCTTCCGCTGACAATTTTGAAATGGCTCGGTAGGCAACTGGCAGACCACCTTGTTTCAGACACAGGGATGCTGTGGGTTCGAATCCCACTCGAGCTACTCGCAAATATACAGCGGCCCGGTGGCTATTGGTTGACCGCTCGAACTTAAACTTCGAGGTCGTTGCGGGTTCGAGTCCCGCTCGGGCCACTTTCACTAACTGGAATGCCACGTGATATCATGGGGATATCCCATTAACGCATCATTAATTGTCATGAATATGCCATTTCTGACCACTATCCCTTACAACCTACTTGCCCATACCACCTTTCAGAGCTATGATTCACTCCGCTCATTGGAAGGGGTATTGAAACGTGAAACGCAGCGTAACCATTACATTTTTCGGCTTGGCCGTGGCAACTTTCGTCTGTCACGAGGCTTACGACTCGGGCTATAGCGACGGCAGGGAGTCGTTACGCGATTCGATCGAGGTCCGTTCCGAAGAAACCGAATTGGCCAACGGGCATATGGTCGAACAGATTTTGCGTGCCGACATCGAAGACCTCGAAAAGAAACTGGCCGAACGGGAAGCCGTTATCAAACGTTACAGACTTGGTTCAATGACCGTTGGAAAATGATCTGTGAATCAAACTTTTTTGAGCCACCGATGAATCGATGAGCTTTCTTTCGATCACGCATCGGTAGTCGCGTTTTCACGCAGATGCAATTCACCAACGAAGTTTTCATTATGCGCGGTTCATTTTCCGCTCGTGATCAGCTTCTCTGGAAGGTAGCCGAATACGGTTCTGTCGGGCCGGTTTGCTAAACCGTGCGATCCTCTGGGTCATGTGGGTTCAAATCCCATGCCTTCCGCTCTACCAGTAACCAATGTACAGGCTAAAGGTGCGCGGTTATCGGCACCCTAGCTCGCGGTGAATGATATTCCTTGAGCAACGAAACCTGCTTACTTTTCCTGTGCTTTTCCAGTAGTGGGTAGTGTGATCCCTGGAATTCCGCGACGATTTGAGGAAAATTGGTAACAGGTTACCGCTCAACCTCATCCCTCACTCTCCCCGCATGCCTCGCCTCAATAGGACTCTTCAGAATGAACTGCTGTCGACCGACGTCTCTTCTCATGACCTTGCCGCTGCTGCTTATCTGCCCAATGCTTATCGCGGCTGAGCCCGCGAATGTAACGAAACAGCCTAATATCTTGTTTGTATTGTGCGATGATCTGCGGCCTGATGCGGTGGGTTGTTTGGGTAGTGAGCATGTCAAAACTCCGAACATCGATCGCTTGGCCCAAGAAGGAATTCTGTTCAACAACTCATTCTGTACAACTTCGCTCTGTTCTCCCAGCCGTGCTTCGATACTGACTGGGTTGTATGCCCATGCTCATGGAGTAACCAACAACTTCACTGAGTTTCCTGTCGAAATGGCAACGTTTCCTAAGCGTCTGCAGGATGCCGGCTACGAGACTGCTTACATCGGCAAGTACCACATGGGCGAGAACAACGACGAGCCTCGTCCAGGCTTCGATTGGTTTGTTACGCATAAAGGCCAAGGCAAATACTTCGATACCGAATTCAACATCAACGGCCAGGGAAGCCGCCTGGTGAAGGGCTATTACACGCACGTCGTCACCGATATGGCCCTCGATTGGCTGAAGAAGGATCACAGCGGCAAGCCGTGGTGCTTAATGATCGGCCAAAAGGCACCGCACAGCTTTTACTTCCCAGAGCCGAAATACGAACATTCGTTTGATGACGTCGAGGTCGAGTACCCCAAGACCGCCTTTAAATTGGATGACAAACCGAAGTGGATCAAAGAACGTCTTTACACGTGGCATGGTATCTACGGACCACTCTTCGATTGGCGCAAAGATTTTCCCGACGATAGCCCAGAAGGAGTGAAGGCCTTCGAGGATATGGTGCATGCCTATTGGGGTACGATTTTGAGCGTCGACGATAGCATGGGCCAGTTGTACGCATACCTGGAAATGACTGGCGAACTCGACAATACGGTCATCGTCTTTATGGGGGATAACGGATTGTTGGAGGGAGAAGATGGCATGGTCGACAAGCGAACGGCTCACGAAATGAGCATTCGCGTTCCACTGCTTGTTCGTTATCCGCAACTTGGCAAAGGAAAGAAACTCGATCAACAAATTCTTACCGTGGATATGGCACCGACGCTGATCGAACTTGCCGGCGCTCAACCGATTGAAGACATTCATGGCAAGTCATTTGCCTCGTTGGCCAAGTCAGGGGACGATGACTGGCGTACGTCTTGGATGTACTACTACAACTACGAAAAACAATTCCCCTACACACCAAATGTCCGCGCTCTGAGAACCGATCGCTGGAAATACATTCGCTATCCGCACGGTGACGGTTCGCCTGATCGCCACATGGCCGAGTTGTACGACCTGAAAAACGACCCTGGTGAAACCACCAACCTCGCCGAGAAGCCAGAGCGTGCTGGTTTAGTGGCAAAACTGCGAAATGAGTTGACTGAGAAAATGGCGAATCTAGGGCTGACGCCAGCGACCGATGAGATGCCAATTGATCAAGGAATCGGCAAGGAATTGCCCGATGCCAAGATTCGGTAGCGGCCAATACGATACTCGCCGCCCCCCAACCATGTTACTATAGTGCTTTCACCAAGGAGGAAGAAAGTTTCGTGGTTGAACCATTCCGCACATCTGAATTTGCCGTCACCGGCATGCTGAAACGAACCAAAGTCGCTGCAACCATCGGTCCGAGTTGCTCTCGGACCGAGATGCTGGAGACGATCGTGCGCGCTGGTGCGGATGCGTGCCTGCTCGATTTTACCAGCGGTACGCCGGCCGATTGGCAAGCCGCGTACGAAGTGATTCGCGAAGTCGAAGGGATGGCGAAGCAGCCCGTCGCAATCCTGGCCAGGATTAACAGCGATGATGGACGCTTTTCTCTAGAGGACGCCGTAAAATCGGGCGTTCTCGATTGGATCGGGCAGCAGGAAATCGAGTACGTCACGACGTCCGCTTCTCAGGGATCACGCTCGATTCAGCAAGTGCGCGAAGCGCTTGATCGGGTTGGTAGTACGGCCGCAATCCTCGCGCGGCTGGATCATGGAAGTAACTATCGCGACATTGACAGTATCATCCAGGCCTCTGATGGCGTGATCGTCACATCGACTGGCTTAAACGAGCTTGAGAAGTGGTCGATTCCGGTCATGCAAAAGATGGTCGCACGTCAGTGCCAGATCGGTGCCAAGCCGTGTCTGGTGCAGCGGGGCGTCCTTTCCTCGATGCAGCACGCACTAGAGCCAACTGATGGAGAAGTGTTCGACATCGCGAACATCGTCTTCGACCATGCTGATGCCATTCTCCTAGGAGATGAAACGGCCACCGGCGATTATCCGACCGAGGCTGTCGAAGTGGTTTCCAAAACGGTGATCGCCACCGAAAGTCTGATGGAAATCACCGATCGTCCGATCAAAGTCGGCTTTGGACAGCCACCCAACACCGCCGCGCTGGCTTACTCGATTCGTCACATCCTGAAAATGCAGGAGATCGCCGCGGTTGGCGTTTACTCGCAAACCACGGCCACGGCAGGACTGATCGCTAAGAATTGGATTGACTGTCCGATTCTCGCGTTGTCCGACATTCCAAGTACGGTTCGCAAAATGGGAATCTATCACGGAGTTGTGTCCCGGCAGATGAAAGCTCCGACCAGCACGGCCGAGATGCTCTCGTCGACCACATCGATCGCCAAACAGATCGGCTTGGTTGCCCCTGGTGATCGGATGATTGTTGTATCCGAACTGCCGCTGCACACCGGCGAGAATGCCAACGCTTTCGTGATCGAAACGATTCGCTAGAGCGCCGATCACAACAGCAAAATGGAGAGTTGCTAGATCAGCTGCCGCGCATTGAAGATAGAGCGAAATCTATTTAATCGACACGGTCTACATAGGCGCCGCATCGATTCGATCTACGCCGAATGGCCGCTTAGCTGAATTCACCGCGAATGTATTGGCGAGTGTATTCCTGCTTCGGATCTTCAAAGAGCTCCTTGGTCTCATTATGTTCGACCAGGTATCCAGTACGGCCACCTTGTGTCGTATCGACATAGAGGAAGGCGGTCTTGTCGGCCACACGCTGAGCTTGCTGCATATTGTGTGTGACGATCGCGATCGTGTATTTCTGCTTGAGCTCTTTCATGAGCTCTTCGATCTTTCGCGTTGCGATCGGATCTAAGGCAGAACAAGGCTCGTCCATTAGCAGCACTTCGGGTTCAACAGCGATCGCCCGAGCAATACACAAACGTTGCTGCTGACCACCAGAGAGCGACAAACCGCTTTGCTTCAGCTTATCCTTAACTTCGTCCCACAATGCAGCTCCCCGTAGTGCACGCTCGACGACTTCGTCGTAGTTGCCACGGTAGCCGTTGATACGAAGGCCGTACGTGATGTTCTTATAGATGCTCATCGCGAACGGATTCGGTTGCTGGAACACCATGCCAATGTGACGGCGAACGGCAACTGGGTCGATCGTGGGGCTGTAGATGTTTTGCCCACGGAACTGAACATGACCTTCAAAGCGGAAACCGCGAATCAGGTCGTTCATGCGATTCAAACAGCGAAGGACGGTACTCTTTCCACAACCGGAAGGACCGATGAAAGCGGTAATCTCACCCTGTTGGATGGGAACGCGAGTATCTCGCACGGCTTTAAAATTGCCGTAGTAGAGCTCTTTCACATCGCAGTCGATAACGGTCTTACCGGCATCTTCGTTGGCGATCATGCGTAGCTAAAGCCTTATGCAATTCGTCTAACGTGTAGGCCCGCCTCGGGAGAGGCTTTTCCCAATCAAATTCGTCACTAGGACACCAAGTACTAGAACCAGAGAAGCGGACCACGCCATTTCTTTCTGGTTATCTACGAATGAGTTGGAAAAATTGTAAATCAACACGGCCATCGACGCGGTGGCGTCGTTTAGTTGCAATTCGTTACTGTCGTTTATCAACCAATAGTTGCTAAACAACGCGGTGAACAACAAAGGAGCCGTTTCTCCGGCAGCGCGAGCCACCGATAGCATAACTCCCGTTAGGATCCCGGGCAATGCAGTGGGCAGGGTTACGTACCACAAGGTTTGGGTCTGGGTAGCCCCCATTCCTATGGAAGCTTCTTTCATTCGCCGGGGTACCATCCTAATGGCCTCCTCGGCCGTCAGCATGACGACTGGAAGCATCAAAATCGACAGAGCTACCCCCCCAGCGTAAGCTGAGAAGCCGCCTGTAACGAGCACCACGGCCCCGTATGTAAAAACGCCTGCCAAAATTGAGGGAAATCCACTGAGGACTTTTGCACAAAACCGCACCACTTTGGCGGTCTTGCTATTCGGCCCAAGCTCGGAAAGGAAGATCGCGGCCATGATCCCAAAGGGAACACTGATCAGCCCGGCGATTCCAACCATAACAATGGTTCCGACTAAGGCATTACCGAATCCGCCCCCTTCCTCAAAGGCGGTTGGCGGAAGTGCGGTGAAATTCTCGAAAGTCAGCTTGGATGCTCCTCGGTAGAAGAGCATGAAAATCACCGAGAACAACGGCACTAAGGCCATGACCGTCATCAATGTGACGGTCATGCTGAGAAAGATGCTCAGCAATGCACGTGGTTTTCTCAGCGACCTTTCCAGTCGACTAATATCTACTTCGTTGAGCTGCGACGGATCTTTTGGGGAAGCCGCCATTAGTTGAGCCCTTTCACGCCAGCAGTCGCCCGCTGCAGAATCAAAGCACCGATGACGTTCACACCAAGTGTGATCGCCATGAGGACCATGCCGGCGTACATCAGCACGCCAACTTTCATTTCGTCGCTACCTGCTTCGGAAAAGTTGTTGGCCAACAGCGCCGCGAGCGTATTGGCGGGCGAAAACAGCGAGACCTTGATGGTGTTCACATTGCCAACCAGCATCGCGAGGGCCATCGTCTCGCCAAGGGCACGACCGAAGGCCAACACTATTCCACCGAAGATTCCGCCGGACGCGGTCGGTAAAATCACTGAGAGAATTGTTTCCCACCGTGTCGCACCGAGTCCATACGAGGCTTCCCGTAGTTTGGGCGGCACGGCAACTAAAGCGTCGCGACTGATCGCCGAGATGGTCGGGAGAATCATAATTGCGAGAACGAACGAGGCGGGCAGCATCCCAGGGCCTTGAAAACGTGTTCCAAAGAGCGGGAACCAACCCATATTTTCATAGAGCCAGTTGCAAGAATCTCGCATCATCGGGATGACGACGAAGATCCCCCACAGGCCATAGACCACACTGGGAATCGCGGCGAGTAATTCAACCAAGTTCTTGAGGGCCGTTTCCGAAGCACTGGGAAGCTTGCCCCAGAATGGGTGAAACTGGACCCCGAAAATCTTCAAGATGCTGAAAACGAAGTTGCCCAAGTATCCTTCACTTAGGAACACCGCGACGGACACGCCGAAAAGTGAGCCAATTAACAGGGCAATCGCTGAGCTGTAAAGCGTGCCCCAGATCTCCGGCAGAATGCCGTACTCTTTGGTGTTCGGGTCCCAGGTTTGCGTGGAAAGAAATCCTAACCCGTATTCCTGAATTGCAGGCCCTGCCTTCCAGGAAATCTCGAAGACGATATAGCACATCACCGCGATCGTCAGCCAGGCAAACCCTAAACAAGTATAGCGGAATGCCAAATCGGTATTAATCTCTAACGACGTGGGGGGTCGCGAGATCGGCGATTTCTTGTGTTGATCCATGATGTCGCGTCGAAGCACCCAAAAAGGGAACCAGGCTTGGTGATTGGTATCACCAAGCCTGGAATAGGCTGACTATTTACCAGCAGAGATGTTATCGAGCGCCGCGGAAACCTTGGCAACCACCGATTCTGGTAGTGGAATATAGCCAAGCGACTCGCTCGAGTTTTGTCCCTCGGTCAAGCAGTATTGAATCAGGTCCTTAAAGACCTTCACCTTTTCTTCACTGTCATACTTCTTGTAAGCGATGATCCAAGTATAGGTAACGATCGGATACGAATCCTTACCTTCCGGATCGGGCAGCCAGGCGATCAGGTTTTCTGGCATTTCCACGCCTGCCAAAGCAGCTTGAGCCGAAGCAATCGAAGGCTTAATGAACTCGCCCGACTTGTTTTCCAAGGAAACCATGGCCAACTTGGCTTTCATGGCGTAGCCGAATTCGACGTAGCCAATCGATCCTGGGTTCTGAGCAAGCGAGGTAGTAACTCCCTCATTACCTTTCGACTTAGTTCCGACAGGCCAGTTTGGGGCCTTGTTGGTACCAGGGCTTTCCGCGAATTCTGGGCTGATCGTGCTTAAGTGCTGCGTGAAAACGTAGGTGGTTCCGCTGGAATCGGATCGCACAACAACGTTGATCTCTTGATCAGGCAGCGAAACCCCTTCGTTGGTGGCGGCGATCTTCGGATCATTCCACTTCTTGATCTTGCCCAGGAAGATGTCGACGTAAGCTTCACGCGAAAGCTTCAGTTCGTCTACGCCGTCAAGGTTGTATGCCAAAACGATGGCCCCAGCGGTCATCGGCAGAAGCTGAACGCCTCGCTCGACCTTGGCCATTTCTTCCTCTTTCATGGCCGCGTCACTGGCGCCGAAGTCTACGGTACCGTCGATCACGGCAGTCACGCCCGAACCGCTACCAACCGACTGATAATCGATTTGCACGCCCTTGTGCGCCTTGGAATATTCTTTGAACCAAGAGGTGTAAAGCGGAGCGGGAAAACTAGCACCAGCACCTTGGAGTTCGATGCCAGGACTTCCACCGCCACTACCACAACCGATCGTCGCCGCCAGCACGGCCGCAAATGCGAAGTAGGTGCCCAGAATGGATGGAGTGTTCTTCATGCTCGTTGAGTTCCCCACAAAAGTATTGGAAGCAGGTGGTGTTTAGGTCGCATCGTCATTGACCGCTCAAGCTACTTGCCCCTCATCTGAGGAGGAAACTTGGTGAGCAACGACAACAGTCACTCGGGAAATCGGGGTTAATTGTGTGTTGATCCCCCAAAGTGGCAGCATGATGGCCGCTTAGTCACAAAATCTACGGGGAAGATGCTTCCATCACAACCCAATAGGACCCACGCGCATGGAATCTTAACAATTGTCTTTACAAACCATGCGACTTCCGATGCGGGGAGAGACGCGAAAAGTCTCGTGAAACTGTTTTTTTGCGGGTTTCGCGACCAGCGATGGTCTCGATAAGACGTCTTGTATGAGCGCTTCTCTTAACCAAACGACGAAGAAATCACCAAACTTCACTGAAAAGCCACCCGTATGGTTGGCATCTGAGTTGCACTTCTTGTGATGCGAAAACATTTCATCGCGAAATCACTAAGGAGCCCAACCCAATGAACACGTCGCCGTCACAAGACATCAACTCGCGAAGCTCGACGGACCGCCCTGTTGTGCTCGTCACAGGTAGTGGTGGCCTCATCGGGTCGCGAACAATTCCCAAACTTCGCGAGGAATTTACCGTTGTCGGAATGGACTTACACCCGCCAGGCCCCCAGGACACTCAAACCGATCACTGGATTCAAGTTGATTTAACCGACGAACAAAGTGTGGTTGATGCAGTTGCGGAGCTGCGACAGGAATTTGGTGATCATCTCGCCAGCGTCTTGCATTTAGCTGCTTACTACGACTTCTCTGGCGAGCAGAGTCCGCTTTACGAGGAACTGACGGTTCAGGGAACGCGTCGTTTGATCGAGCACCTTCAGCCGCTGCAAGTCGATCAGTTTATCTTCTCCAGCAGCCTATTAGTGATGGAATCTATCGAGGTAGGAAAGCGACTAACATCAAAGTCTCCCACCAATGCGGAATGGGCTTACCCGCAATCGAAGCTCGAGACGGAAACCTTACTGCGTGAGATGCATGACGACATCCCTGTGCTGATCTTACGCATCGCCGGTGTTTACGACGAGCAGTGCCATTCGTTGCCTGTCTCGCACCAGATTCAACGAATCTACGAGAAACAATTGGAAAGCTACTTTTTCCCCGGCAACGAAGAGTGTGGCCAATCGTTTGTTCATCTTGAAGATTTGGCCGATTGCATTCTGGCTGCAATCCATCGTCGTCGCGAGCTGCCATCGTTCGAAACGCTACTTATCGGAGAAGAGGATGTACTAAGCTACGAACAGCTTCAAGATGAAATCGGTCAAAACCTTCACGGTCGAGACTGGCCGACGATCCGTATCCCGGCGTGCGTCGCGAAAGCGGGGGCTTGGGCAAAGGACAAAATGGCATCCTCTGAAGAGGATCGGCCGTTCATTAAGCCTTGGATGGTCGACTTAGCGGATCAAAACTATCCGGTCGATTTAAGCGAGGCGAGAGCAGCACTGGGTTGGTCGCCGAAGCATACGTTGCGCCAGACATTGCGAACCATCCTCGACAATCTGAAAAACAATCCTCAGCATTTCTACGAAACGAATAAGCTCGGAGCGTTGGAGGAAGATAAGTCGGGAGCCTCCTCATAATGCACCAGTCTTCCGACAAATCGATAATCCAGAAAGCAGAACAAAGCCGGGCTGTTGCGCCTTGGAACTACAATCCATCTGCTTGGTCGCAGCGGGTACCGGTGTGCATCCTGGCGTTTTTCGCGACGCTGGTCGCATCGCACCTAGCAGCATTCCAATGGGGGCTAATCGACTACGTCTGGGATCCGGTGTTCGGCGGTCAAAGCGCTAAAGTAATCGGATCGGACATTGCCAAGAAGATGGATGCCTGGATTGGCGTTCCCGATGCAGCGTTAGGTGCGATCGCCTACTTAGGCGATGCGATCTTTGGACTGGCAGGCTCAACTCGACGTTGGCAAGATCGACCATGGATTGTGATTCTCTTTGGAATCGATGTCATTCCACTTGGTATTGTCAGTGTCATTCTCGTGCTGATTCAGACGTTTGTCTTGGGAGAATGGTGTTTTCTCTGTTTGATCACCGCGACTATTTCCATCGCCTTGATTTACTTGGCTTACGACGAAGTTTACTCGTCGCTTCTATACCTCTGGAAGGTGTGGAGAGCGTCAGGTAGCAAACGCGAAGTCTGGATCACGCTATGTGGATTCCCCACTGAATCGGCAATTCGCGTTGGTCGAGAGATGTTAGAACCGAAATCCCCCACCTCCAGTGAAGGAACTTAATGTATGTGGGCCCGAGTTGCTGAATTCATGCTTGGTTGCTGGATGCTGTGTAGCCCCTTCATTTTTAGAGGTGTGCATCGCGCAGACGCTCCTACATTGTGGGACTTCTCAGCCGGCTTGTTGATAATTACGTTCGCGTTGCTTTCATTCTGGGAGCGAACACGTTTTGCCCATATTGGTACATTACTGCTCTCCATTGTCATGGTCCTGGGGCCGCGCATCGCTCTCGCCCCGCATGTTCCTCCTGCGGGAGAAAACTTCATGATGGTAGGACTTTTGCTGTTAATGTTTGCAATGGTTCCTAGTCAAGCATCCCAACCACCGAGAGCCTGGAGAACCGCTTTACACAAACGAGAACATACTTAAGAGAAGGAGCACATCATGGCTTATGAACAAGTAAAGAACATCGTCCATGATCTGGCCCGGAAACATTTGGCAGCAAGCGACGCCTGTCGCGGTGAGCACGGAATCACCAATGCCAATGCACGAACGAAGTTGTTACTGGAACACTTGGAGGCGTTTGAGGTTGAAGTTTACGCTCGATTGGAAATCGACAACGAGGCTACGCCGAACGAAATACTGGAAACATGGATTCAGTACGTTCCTATGGAATCGGTTGACGACTCGCTAAAACGTCTCGAGTACGCCGAAGGAGCCGACAAGCCACAGCGACTGCTCGACTTCCACCAGTCGGTAACTGACTTATTGAAAACGATCTCGGACCAGGTTGAGAGTGAGAAGGTCAGCGAATTTTTCGAGAGTTTAACTGAGATCGAAGAGACTTTTTCGCGTCAGTGTGCGGTGGCTCAGACTGGCGAAGCTGATATCTAGATCCTGTCACGCAACATGATTTCTTCGTCTGCAAAAAAAGAGCCGCTCAAATGGCGGCTCTGTCGTTGCTCGTTCCTGCAGGTTGACTAGCCAGCTTGCTTCCCAAAGACACCACTTAGATCGACGGTGCTTAAGAGCAGACTAACCTGCTTCATGTCGGCAAGCGTCTTACGACATTCTCGTTCGCTCGATGACCAACCGCGACGAATTGCACGGCAGGCATCCGCAATTTCCTTGTGGGAGACTGCTGCTTCTCGAATTTGAACTGGGGCTTCAGGACATGCGATCGAGCTCATGGTAACTCCATTTATATCTCGGAGGTCGGGTGTTGTTTCAGTGTTTGGTAGGGATCGCAATTGGCGTACCAATCCTGAGAAATCGCCGATTTCCATCTCGGTTTGGAAGGACGTTCTATCCTGCCTCGGAGGTCATCCATGATCTAAGGCACATCGCTTGCAGCGTTTACGAAAACCCGACAACTTCTTGTCGCGAGGTCCGCAACTTCGATAGAATGAGAGCAAAAAGGAGCAAAGCAATGTCTCGTCAGTGTGTAGTGGCCGTTTACGAATCACTTGAAGCAGCTCAGAAAGCGGTGCACGCCCTCGACGAGAGCAAATTCCCGTCGGAGAAGGTTTCGCTGGTGGCAAATAGTATCCATCAAGATCTTCAGTCGACCACACCCATCCAATATGGGGACGAAGCAACCCATGATGCCGCGTTCGGAGCTGGCGTGGGTGGATTGCTGGCATTCTTCATGGCAGCACCTTTACTCACAATCCCCGGCATCGGGCTCATGCTAATCGCTGGGCCAATTTCAGCAGGGCTTGCCGGAGCTATCGTCGGAGGCTTTCTCGGAGCCCTTAATGGGTGGGGTGTCCACGAAGATCACATTACGGATTACGAAGAGGAAGTTCGTAAAGGTGCGTGTCTGGTCGTCGCTAATGGTGATCCGTACGAGATTGACTACGCGAAACAGATTCTCGGCAAGACCGAAGCGAAGAAGGTATCGATGTACGCTCATGAGAGCGCTGACGAGATTAACCCATAGCGGAGAGGGCCCCCCCCCTATTTTGTAAGACGCTACCAAACGAAAAGAGCCAAGCCCGTAACCGGCTTGGCTCTTTTCATCTAGTTTCAATTGCAAGAAGCTTAGGCTTCGATCAACATTCGCGAAGGTTCTTCGATGGCTTCCTTCACGCGTCGCAGGAACGTGACTGCTTCGCGACCATCGACAATCCGATGATCGTACGTCAGTGCGAGGTACATCATCGGGCGAATCACAACCTGACCATTCAGAGCGATCGGTCGTTCTTCAATCGCGTGCATACCCAACACGCCGCTTTGTGGCGGGTTGACGATTGGCGTCGAGAGCATCGAACCGTAAACACCACCGTTGCTGATGGTGAATGTACCGCCGGATAGCTCTTCCGGCTTCAGCTGGTTGCTCTTAGCACGTCCAGCAAACTCTTGGATGGCCTGTTCGATTTCCGCAAAGCTCATTCGCTCGGCAAACTTCAGAACTGGAACGACCAAGCCCTTACCGGACCCGACGGCAATGCCGATATGGAAATAGTTGCGGTAAACGATGTTCGTCTCGTCGCGAATTTCGGCGTTCAATTCCGGGTGAGCCTTCAACGCGTCGATCAACGCCTTCGTGAAGAAGGACATGAAACCGAGCTTTACACCGTAACGCTTCTGGAACGATTCACCGTGACGCTTACGCAGGTCCATGACATAGGACATGTCGACCTGGTTGAACGTCGTCAGCAGTGCCGCTTTCTGCTGCGCTTGAACTAAACGCTGAGCGATACGACGACGAATCAGGCTCATTGGAATGACTTCTTCCAATTCCGATTCGTTCTTGCTGGATGCTCCGGCACCCGTCTTTCGATTCGAGATCGATTCGACGTACTTTTCCACGTCTTCACGGCGAACCGTTTTGCCGGTGGGCGAAACGTCAGAAGCATTCAAACCATGCTTCAACAATTCGCGTCGACCCGATGGGGTCGCTTGGACGTCGTTGCCGCTTGCGGAGGAAGCGCTGCCATCGCTTTTGGCTTCCGACGTGGCTGCGGCTGGTTTCGGCTCTTCGGCCTTCTTCGCGGCCTTGGTGCTCTTCGATGCGGCTTTAGGCTTGCCACCACCTTCTTCAAACAAGGCGATCACTTCACCCACGCCGACGATTTCGCCTTCTTGCTTCAGGATCTTCTGCAAGGTGCAATTCGCTGGTGCGGCCAGGTCCATTGAGGCCTTGTCGGTCTCTAGTTCAACCACGTCCTCGTCTTCTTGGACGTTGTCTCCTTCGCTTTTGAGCCATTTCAGGATCTGAACTTCCTGGATCGACTCGCCAGACTCGGGGACTTTCAATTCGATGGTCATCTTCCGCAGCTATCCTTTCTAGGTGTTGAAGGCTCGTTCGAGAAGTTGTTGCTGCTCGAACTCATGAGCCGCTTTGGATCCGGTTGCCGGGCTGGAAGATGTCTCCCGAGCGATAACAGAAAGCGGGAATCGCTCGAACATTCGATGCCCGTATCGTAATTTCCAGTAGGGCCAAACACCCATATTGTCGGGTTCTTCTTGGACCCAGTACAAGGGGACCCCGTCCTGATACTGATCCAGAACAGCTTGCACCGTGTGGTTCTTCAATGGGTAAGGCTGCTCAACCCGAATAATCGCTACATCGTGTCGCTGATGCTCATCACGGTAGTGGGCTAAGTCATAGTAAACCTTGCCGCTGCACATGATCACCCGCGAGGTATGTTCGGGGTTCTCGCGATTATCTTTGATAATGCGTTCAAACTTGTTGTTCGCAAGTTCTTCCAAACTGGAGACTGCTGCCGGGTGGCGGAGCAGGCTCTTTGGAGTGAACAGAATCAGCGGCTTCTTCCACGTGCGCTTCATTTGACGACGCAGAATATGGAAGTACTGGGCTGGTGTGGTCGGAATAGCAACTTGAATGTTGTCTTCCGCAGCCAACCAAAGGAACCGTTCCAAGCGTGCACTCGAGTGCTCTGGCCCCTGCCCTTCATAACCGTGTGGCAGCATCAACACTAACCCGCTCAAGCGGCGCCACTTGTCTTCGGCGCTGGCCATGAACTGGTCGATGATCACCTGGGCGGCATTACTAAAGTCACCAAACTGTGCTTCCCATGCGACTAACGCATTGGGATAGTCGAGGCTATAACCGTAATCAAAACCCAGCACGCCAGCTTCACTTAGCGGGCTGTTGACGATCTCGACTGGGGCTTGTTTCTGCGACAGGTTGGTAAAGATGTTGTGCTCGTGACCGTCGTTGATGTCGTGCAGCACCGAGTGACGCTGGTTGAACGTACCACGCTGGCTATCCTGGCCCGAGAGACGAATACGGTGCCCTTCCATCGATAGGGTAGCGAAGGCCAAGGCTTCGGCAGCCGCCCAATCGAGCGAACGCTGACCATCGGCCATCTCGCGACGCTGGTCCGCAATACGGGTCAACTTCCGATTGCGATGGAAGTCATCCGGTACGGTCGCCAGTTGACGCAATATCTCGGCAGATCGATCGGTCGGGATACGAGTTTCAGGACATTCGTCGGCCGGATCGTGCTCTGGATCTTCGTTAGTCGGTTCCAGACCACCCGCAAATTCTTCCCAAACACCTTCGGGTCGACGCAGCGAACGTTCCTTCATCTCTTGGGCGATATCATATTCCTTTTTCAGGAATTCCTGATACTCGTCCGACATCGCGTTCGCTTCTTCACTGGTGATCCGGCCTTGTTCGACAAGTCGGTTCAAATAGCTGTCGCGAATCGGCGTCTGTTTGTCGATCGCTTTGTACATCATGGGCTGAGTGAAGCTAGGTTCGTCTGCTTCGTTGTGCCCCAGACGTCGGTAACAGACCAAATCGATGATCACATCTCGTTGGAACTTCTCACGGAAGTCCATTGCCATCGAAACGACATCCGCCACAGCTTCCGGATCGTCACCGTTGACGTGGAAGATCGGAATCTGCAGCATTCGTGCGATGTCGGTGCAGTAGCGAGTACTTCGCGAATCGTCGTAAGAGGTCGTGAAGCCGATCTGGTTGTTCACGATGATGTGAACCGTACCACCAACCTTGTATCCATCCAGCTGGCTGAGATTCAGCGTTTCCTGGACAACTCCTTCGCCAATAAATGCGGCGTCGCCATGGATTAGCACGGCCATGCCACGACGACGTTGCATGTCACCCGTGCGATCTTGCTTTGCTCGCAATCGCCCGAGTGCAACCGGGTTGATGAACTCTAAGTGGCTCGGGTTAAAGCAGAGCGAGAGGTGAACCTCGTTGCCCGACTTGGTCATCTTGTCGACGCTGTTACCCAAGTGATACTTAACGTCACCTCCACCAATAAACTGGTGGAAGTCAACGTCGTTGAACTGAGCGAACAATTCGCGGGCGGGCTGGCCGATGATATTGGTCAGCACGTTCAAACGACCACGGTGAGGCATGCCTAGCACGACTTCCCGCACGTGGTTGCTGGCTGCTCGATCGATCAGCAGATCGAGCATGGCGATCAGCATTTCTGAGCCGAATAAGGAGAACGTCTTCGCTCCGACGTACTTTTTGCGGACGAATTCCTCGAAGACGGTTGCCTCGGTCAGTCGCTGTAGAATCTGCTTCTGAACTGCGTTAGGAAGTTCTTTAATATGCGACTGGTGTTCGATTCGATCGATAATCCACTGCTGAACATCGGTTTCTTCGATGTGCGTGAACTGATAACCGATATGTTTGCAGTACAGATCATCGAGTCGTTTGACCAGATCTTCCAGGGCGATCTGCTCGATCTTGTCGCCGCTGCTGTAGTAGACCCGTTGATCCAGGTCAGAGCGAGATAGGCCGAACGACTCCAGCGACAGATTGGTCGCCTTTTTATTCTTGATGTTTAGTGGGTCAAGCTTCGCGTTAAAGTGACCGCGTGAGCGATAGCCGTTGACCAACTGGTCGGAACCGTACTGCACCTTCTGCAGCCTAACGTTTCCGGTCGCTCCGCCGGCGATCGCGGCTGGCCCGGCGGCAGTGCCAGTCTCGCCGAAAATACTGCGAGGCTGGAAAGAGGGGCGACGCGAACCGAGATCTGCAGCCGAAACTCCGTTCTCTTCTGCTTCACGGTCGAAAAACGCTCGCCAGTTTTCGGGCACCGCGTCCCGGTCATCCAGATACTTCTGCAGCAACCGCTCAACGTACGAGGCATTGTAACATGCCAGGTCGATTTCTTCCGCCTCGGCGGTTGGCGCGGACCTTGGTGTACTTTCTGAGATCATTTTCTAGCTGATGCCTCTATAGCTAATAGCTTAAGCGATTTTCCCAGGGGGAGTAGGGATGGAAGGGAGGTTGGCAATCCGGGCGGAAAACAGATATCCGAGAATGAAGGAAAGGGTCGCGATGTGCCGACAACCGGCCTGTTCCTGCCGTAATGTGGGACGTGCGTCAAACCTGCTCGGAAGGAGCTGTGAGGTCCTGCCAGAAACTGCCATGGAGGGATTCATCTTTGGGTACCCCGCATCCTTACTCGGGGAGCCTGACCGCTAATTGATGAAAACGTGGGACCTACTTAAGTTTCGAGATTGCAGAAACCATCAATTAAGAATTCTTCCGCAATAAAAACGCATTAGCGTACAACGTGACAACCTAACCGTCTATTTCAAATCTGCCGCTTGGACCGATTTTGCTCAAAAAGCTAACTGGGAGGACAAAAACTGATCTAATGCCCTCGGTTGGGTAATCACCTTCTCTGGGAAGCAGGACTGCTTGTTTTCGGTAGGACCACAAAACGCGTTAATGGCCCTTATCCTAGTGGGCAATTCTAGCCTGGCATTGCCAGAGTCAATCGTTTGCATCTTCGAACCGGAAAGCGTCACGCTTCCTGGTCGGTTTGACAGCCAAGACGAGATAAACTGTCGACGGTCAATACCATGATTCGACCGCAATTCAAAAGAATTTCAAGACCGGTAAGTGATGCCCACTTTCGGATCTTTCCGCCGATGCGTTCTGACTTTCGAGAAACCCAGCGAACTGCCGGGTAGTGAACGCAATTATTTTGTATTATTTCCTTGTCGAATAAATCGAATCAGGATAAAAATAAGCAATATCGCGGGATAGTCGCGGCTCTTATCAAATTTCTTATTTCCTCGCTCAGTATACCAAGCAAAAATCCTCATGGCAAAAAAATCGGGGCGAACGGCGGTTCGCATGAAAGACGTCGCCGATGTGGCGGGCGTTTCGCGGATGGCGGCGTCTGCCGTGCTGATGGGTACGGGTAACGGACGTATTCGAGTTTCCGAGGAAACGGCTGAGGCCATACGTAAGGCCGCCGCCGATCTCGGCTATCGCCCGAACATCGCAGCTCAACAGTTAGCCGGTAAGCGCAGCAATGTGGTCGCTCTGGTTGTCCGCGATACGCGGAACTTCCTCACGCAAAAGGTTTCCGCCGAACTGCAACGAGAAGCGGAAGAGCTCGGACTTCGTCTTTTGTCGGTCGGATCGTATCCGAAGCTCGACGGTTTCAACCGTGCTCTACAAGATCTCGATGCGGGCTGGGTCGACGGAGTGATCTATCTGGCCTACGAAAACGAGGAGCAATGGAGCGAGGTTGGGCGACAGTTTCAATCGCGACAGCGTGTTTTAACGGTGCTCGACGATCCCTGTATCGAGGGGATCGGGCACGTCAGCAGCGATGTCCGAACCGGCGCTGCTGAAACGATTGAGCACTTAATCTCGACTGGGCGAAAGCGAATCTGCCTGATTACGGAACAACGCGATACCATCGCTATCAATCAGCGAATCGAAGTCTATCGCGAAGAGTTGGCCAAGCATGGCATTGACTTTGGCGACGACAAAATCGTGGTCGACACCAAGGGCTGGCTCGTGAACGACCCGACGACTTTCCCTAAGTTTGACAAGATTTGTCGACACTTCCTCGACGACCACCAGGCCGACGCGATCATCTGTGACAGCGATTTCAATTCGGTCGCCATCTGCCGTTCCCTACGCCGTCTGAACGTAACGATCCCAGATGATGTCGCCGTGATCGGGTGGGGAGACTTACAATTTTCGTCTCTGCTCGACCCGCCGCTGACCACCGTCGAACACGACTTGCCCGGCATTCTGAAGGCAGCCATCAGCGCCATTCAATCGGATACGCCTGAGGAAACGACGGAAATTCTGGTTCCGACGCGGTTACGGATTCGCAATACTTCCTAATCGTTATTTCTTTTGCGAATTGGACACTTAGTTGCTGCTCTATCCCTTCTCAAGCAGAAAATATGGGCCGTCCTCTCCAGTGCTGGTTTCAATGAGTTTCCAGCCTTTTGTTCGGTAGAAACCGATCGCTCGCGTATTGGCCGTGACACACTTCAATTGCCATGGCCGCGGCAGCCAACCTTCCAGTGAGTCAAGTAATTGCGTCCCTACCCCCTTTCCTTGGTGGGACGAGGCAACATAGAGGTTGTGCACAAACCTATTCGCCTCCCACACGCTCATCAGTCCGATGATCTCTCCGCTTGACGACTGGGCCACGAAAACCTTCTCGCCTTGCGTGCTGGCGGCAAAGTTGGGGTCTTTCTTCGCCGGTTCCGACAACCAATCCGATTCATAGACGAACTGTTGAAACAACTGCTGGAGAGTCGTCGCATCCGAATTGTGAGCGAGACGGATTTGTATCATGTCTTACGGAAACGATTGAACGCCTAAAGGTTCACTAGGGGCAATCGGTCACGATCGATTGACTCGCCGTTTTCCTAACCTTATCGTTGACTTTGTCTTCACGGCGAAATTCCTACCCACCTCCTGCCAGGACCTTTACCATGCGAATTGCCACTTGGGCGATTTTAACGGCCTCCCTCCTTTCTGCACCACTTTTTGCACAAGATTCCCCGTCCACTCAATCACAGCAAAGCGTCAAGCCCGGTATCAACGACAACTTTCTTGATCCCGATCTAAAAGTGGAAGAATGGGTCAAGCGATTCGAGGTTGAAAGCCGCGAGATCTTCCATGCGCGAGATGAAATCGTTCAACAGCTAAAACTGAAATCAGGCGACCGGATCGCCGACATTGGAACCGGAACCGGACTATTCGTCGAACCGTTCGCGAAGGCAGTCGGAAAGAACGGGTGGGTCTATGCCGTCGACATTGCGCCTAAGTTCGTCGAACGTGTAGGCAAGCTGGCCGAGGAATATCAGCTAGACAACGTCACGCCCGTCGTCTGTGGCGAGGATGACGTCAGATTGGCACCTCGATCGATCGATGTCGCATTCATCTGCGACGTCTATCACCACTTCGAGTATCCCCAATCGTCGCTCGAGTCGATTCATAAGGCTTTGGTTCCGGGTGGCCAGCTCGTGGTAATCGATTTCAATCGCATCCCAGGCGAGTCACGTGATTGGACGCTAAGTCACGTCCGAGCCGGGAAAGAAGGATTTCGAAAGGAGATCGAAGCGGCCGGCTTCGAGTTCGTTGAAGAAGTGAAGATCGAAGCGTTTAAGGAAAACTATTTCCTGCGATTTACGCGGAAGTAAAGTCGCGTTCTGCTTCAACGTGCTGGGAACCGTTTGAATCGGTTCCCAGCGGAATCCTGCTAATGTCTCATCATGCAGGTTCTTTTGCCGCTTCTGGCATCGTCTTGTCCTCGCGCGACGTTACCCGCTCAAACTCTGCTTGATAGTCAGGGTGGTTCGTCTTGAACAGCAGATCCCAGTAGTTGAAGTACAACCCAAAGTTGTAGTTCACGCAGCGATGATGCATGTTGTGATGCACGCCGGTATTGTGCCAATAAAGCGGCCAGTATCGCAGGAAGTTCTTGGGGAACAACTCGAATCCCAGATGGCCGAAGACATTCATACCGGTCATGTAAAGCATCCAAATGACGACGGTAAAGGGATGCAACGGCATGAAGAGGGCGACGATTGGTAAGATAATCGCCTGAACGAACGCCTCAACTGGGTGAAAGGCAAACGCGGCCCATGGAGTCGGATTGTGGCTTTGATGATGGATTCGATGCACTTTGGCATACAGATACTTTGTATGCAGCAGCCGATGCGTCCAATAAAACCAAGCATCGTGAATCAAGATCATCGCCAAAACCGTAAACCAGAAATATGGCTGTGATGTGGGAATACCGTCGTAATAGAAATGTAAGACGCCGGCCAACTTCCCGAGGTAAACCACCACGCCAATCATCGCGAAGATCGCCAACGACGAAAGACTATACAGCACCTCGCGTCGAATATCGGACCAGCTGGCAAGTGAGTTCTGAATTTGTGCGAACCATCCTGTTCTTCGTAGAACGACATAGAACGCGAAAAAGGCTCCGCCGGCGAAGACGACGTAACGAATCAAATTCGTCGCATAGACCGCTCCGAAAATCATCGGGCCCCTTTTTACAACCGGCAGTTGTAGATCCAAAAGCCAATCAATCGCAATCACAGCGCTACAAATCATAGCGAGTCCCGCAAACCAGGGGAGAATCGTTTGCAGGTAAGGTACTAACAACCCGCGTTTGCCCTTGTTTCGCCTAGGCAAAGGCTTAGTTGGCTCCACCGTTTTGGGGGAAGTCGCCTCACTCATCCTATATTCTCCGACTTTCAGTCTATGATCCGGGATCACTACGCTCTTGGGTACTACTGGATGGGTTGAACGGTTTCAATAAAAATAGCGACCGGGCGATATCGTCTTCCAACATAGATCCGAAAGCGAATTTGGAATAGATGAAAGTTCGCAGGTTCTGACGCATGGACCGATTCATTTGCGCGACGAGATGACGGTGTATTCGACCGACTTGTGAAATAGTCCGTCATGTTGCAGCCGACTTAGTCGCTCTCTTAATTCCGCTTCAAATTCTTCGGCTTGGTCACCAAGCACTCCCTTCGAGGCATACGAAGTCGAGTATAGAAAGCCAATGATCTCGTCCGTTGTCCATACTTCGTCGACATTCAAGTCATGAACCGTTGCTGAACCAAATCTCGTTTGAGCAAGGGCCGTTTGATGACGTTCTCCTTGCTGGTAGATTCCTCCGCCGGCGCGTCGTTTCGGGCCCAGCCACTTTTCCAGCATCTTGCAGATAATTGCCTCCCACTCGGTTTTTCCTTCATGGATACCCGTATAAGCGAGTGCCACAATTCCGCCACCGTCGTCCAGTAAATCATAGACGCGATTGGCTACTCGCAGACGGTCCATCCAATGGAACGATGCTCCAAAGGTTGCCAGGCGAAACATACCAAAATCTTCGCTAAGCTCCTCTGCCCGCATCTGGTGGAGTTGCACCTGGTCAATAGCAAGTTCTATCGCAGCCTGCCGGGCAATCGCGATCATCTGCGTGTCGGCGTCGATCGCGACAATCTCTTGAAAGTAGGACGCCAACGGTAGGAATACCTGCCCGGTTCCGCAACCGACATCGAGTAGCCCCCCTTCCCCGTTTAGGTTGAAGGTCTCGACAAGATAGTTGATGACCTCCGTGGGATAAGGACGGCGATAACGGGCATAGTACAAAGCGGTACCTTGAAAGAGATCCGCCTCGTTCCCGCCAATCTTGAAGCCTTGCCTGACAAACGATTGATCTTCGCGACTGGTCACGACCAACTCCTATTAAAGTTCGATCTGGCCACCGACCTCGACGACTTGTTC